>JAFZFZ010000069.1 GCA_017557005.1 Bacteroidaceae bacterium
CCCTTTTCTAATGTCGATTTCATTTAACTGAATACTGAATACCTGAATACTGTAAGTAAGAAGTGAGTTGTGTAAGTACTTGATATTGAAACATGTTTGTTGGTTATTGAAAATCATCAGTCATCAGTAATCAGTTGTTTTATCTCCATTTACCTTGCATAACAACGATGCCTGGGCAGTAAATTGCTATGAAATTGTCCATATTCTGTACGGATTTTGTTGACATTATCTACTAAGAAAATTGACTCCATTTACTGAAAAGTTGACTCATTTACTAGAAAAGTAGACGCTTTTACTAGAAAAGTAGGCGTTTTCGTTTTGCTCCTCTCACGCAACGCGATGGTAGGCGCAACAAGAAAATATCGCACCTATGATAAAGCACGCTCGCAGGTGCAACATTGAAGAAAAGGCAAAAAATAGCAATATTTTCGCAAAAACTTGAAATTTTCCTCATCCTGTCCCACGCCATGGGACACCCTCCCCGTAACTTCGCATCCAGAAATGACACTAAGGTTCGTGCCAGCGAGCAAGATGCAAGTTTACTTGCAATTTTTCAGCGAGCGCAGCCGAAGCTCAACAATGAAATTGTTAAACTCTAAACAAGTATGGAAACAAAGAAGAAGTATTTCATGGATTGCCACCTCGCTGGAGTCCTCTACCACGAAGCTAATGAAGTGTGGGAACATCTCAAACCTGGCACCCCACTCCGCCTCGTGCGCGAACTCGACAACCGCCACGACCCCAATGCCGTGGCCGTAGTGTATGACCACAAGGAAGCCGACGAGGAGGTATGCATCGGTTACATCCCCCGCCATGCCAATGAAGTCATCGCACTGCTACTTGAGATGGGTTGGACACACATATTCGATTGTCGCATCCGCCAACTCTGCCCCGATGCCCACCCCGAACGGCAGGTGCAACTGGTGATCAAAGTAAAGCGCAACTTAGACAATTGAAAATTGAAAGTTGAAAATTGAGAATGACCTACTGAGAATACACTCGACAAAGCCCTTTTTCAACGTAAATTGCCCAAAATGTCCATAAAATTACCATAGATAACGAATAAAATCAGCCTGCATGCAGAGGGGAGAACAATTCGTTCACCCCATTCCTATACGCACATCACTAACAACCAACGCACACCGCAGTAGCTACCGAGACACACCTCGCTAGCTAGCGATGAGAAACGCGGTAGTTAGCGAAGAGAAACATTTACAAAGCAATTACAAAGATTATACAAAGACAATACTTGCAGATACGGAATTAACTTTTTAACTTTGGGGCAAAAGAAACTAAAATTGAAAATATGAAAGGCGACGCACAACCACTCATAAAGTTCTTTGATGGATCTGACAAAAGATTCATAATACCTCTATATCAACGCAATTACGACTGGAAAGAAGAGAACTGCGAACAATTGTATCAGGATTTGATAAAATTGCACAACAGCAACAGGAAGAACCATTTTTTTGGAAGCATTGTTTCATCCATAGAATCAGGTTCAGAGGATAGATTTATTATAGATGGACAACAACGTATCACTACAGTATCCCTGCTATTGATTGCAATGGTTAATGCCTGTAATGAAGGTAAAATAATAGCCACAGATAAGAAGCTAGTGGAAAAAATCTTCAAACGTTATCTTGTCGATGAATATCAAGAGGAAGAGCGCAAAGTAAAATTGAAGCCCATAAAAAAAGATATGCAAGCCTTTGATGCTCTCCTATATAAACCTAGGGAACAATATATAAAAGAGTCCAATGTTACACGCAATTACGATTTCTTTTACGACAAAGTGATTCATTGTGGATTGACTTTAGATCAATTATTTGAAACCATCAAAAAACTGGAAGTCATAAACATTCGACTTGAAGAAGATGATGACCCGCAACTAATCTTTGAAAGTTTAAATTCTACGGGACTAGACCTTAAGGAAGCGGATAAAATTCGCAACTATCTTTTGATGTCATTGAGTCCGACAGAGCAGGATGACTTGTATACGCGCTATTGGAATCCTATTGAAGAAAGTACAAAATATGAGCCTTCATCTTTTGTTCGTGACTACTTGACTATGAAGCAAGGAAAGATTGGAAGAATTGATAAAATATACTTCATCTTCAAAGATTATGCGGAAACTCAACAAACCGATAGAGCAACGTTATTGGAGGAAATGCATCATTTCGCAAAAATATATCAGAAAATAGATTGCGGAGGATTTGATAGCAATAAGATTAACAGAAAGCTTAATCAAGTCAGGACACTTGATTCTACGGTTGCATATCCCTTTTACATGGCTTTTTTCGACTATGCGATAACAAATGATTTAACAATAGAGGAGCAATTGAATGTTTTGGATGTTGTTGAATCATATTGGGCAAGACGTATTATCTGCAATCTTCCTTCTAATGCCTTAAATAAAGTATTCTCCACACTTCATAGAGATGTACTTAATCACCTTTCAAAAAAATGTGGAGACACGACATACTCATATGTAGACATTCTCATATTCATACTATTAAAGAAGGCACAATCTTCATTATTTCCTACAGACGAAGATGTAAGAAGAGACTTCGCTTCCAGACAGATATACAAGATGCCGGTAAACACGCGTACATTTATTCTTGAACGCATGGAGAATAGAGACAACAATGAACGGCACGAAGTGGTTAAACAGCTCATGGACAAGTCCATAACGATAGAACACATAATGCCACAAACGCTTTCTGAAAAGTGGAAGATTGCTTTAGGGGAAAATTGGGAGCAAATACATCAACAATATCTGCATACTATGGCCAATCTCACACTCACTGGATATAATTCACAATATAGCAATTTGTCTTTTGAGGAGAAAAGAGATATGGAAAAAGGTTTCAAAGAAAGCGCCTTCAGATTGAATAATTATGTCAAATCGTGTGAACGATGGACAGAAACAGAACTTAAGCAAAGGCAACAAGAATTATTGAGCGTATTCATTAATTTATGGCCTATGCCATTTACAACATTCAAGCCTATTAAAACAGAAATTGAATCTGCCTCATTAGACGATGAAGATTTTGAGTTTACTGGAAAGAAACTACAAGCCTATACCTTCAAAGGAGTGCGCTATGCCGTCACTACATGGAAAGAAATGCTGATAAAATTATGTTGTAATATCATAATCGAGAAACGTTCTACTATGGAATGGTTATGCGCTAATGAAAAATGTTGTTGTTCTGCATCACCTGAAAATGGAAGAACAGAGTTTGCTAAGGGTATGTTCGTTTGGAGCGACAACAGCACTGCATCTAAAATAGACATCCTTCATCGAATATTTGCAGAATGTAATATACCTCCTTCTGAACTATCTTTTGAGTTTAGAAACGACATTGAAGAAACAACAACAGCAGATATAGTTTAATACTCTCATGGAACCCTACAACCCCATAATCCTAAAAGAGCGTCCCGAGCGATGTCCAATCTGCGGAGGTGAAGTATGGAAAATTCTCTACGAAGAACCCACACCTGAAGCCTATGAGAAGCGTCACGAGACAAAGACCATCTTTGCTGGATGCTGCATCACCGAGCACGACCCTGCATGGCAGTGCGACGATTGCTATACACCCATCTACGAAGGTACGGACATGGGTAGACAGCCCCACATGGCATATGCCACCTGTATCGTGCGCCACGAAGACCTGCTCCCCATCACGAAGACGGTCATACACATCGCCTACGACACGAAAAACGATAGGTATGCAGCGCAAGGCATCGTTCGTACCTACTATGACAACGACATCAGCGAGTATGCCCTGCGTGTGGGCAAGGAGCGCGTGCGCCAGCTTTTCTCGGACGGCAATATGCAGCGCTTGGCGCAGGCGGCCAAGGTCACCGAGCTGCCCCTAATACTCGATGGGGCCTCCATGTGGCTGCGCGTGGAGTGTGGCGGAGAGCTTTGCACCATAGAGCGCAACAGCGCCAACGTAGATATGGATGATACAATGACCCTATTCATGCAGCAAATGGAGAAGATACACGCACGTTGGCATAACGAAGAAGGCTATGAAATAGGGAATACCAACAACAAGATAAGAAGATTCTTAAGATAAACAAATCAATGCTATTATGATTGAAGAACTAATCCCCCATAAATCTGATTGTTTACTTTGCGTAAAAGTCGGTAAAGTTAAGCGAGAGAATCTATATGAAATGTCTCGCAAATACTGGGTTGTCAATCTAGAAAGGGCATCAAAAGCCACCCATGTTTTGGCAATAGTAGATGGTATTGTTGAAGCCGTTTATATACCCAAAGAATGGAAACACTCAGAAGAACATCCTGGAAGATGCGAGTTTGTGGGGAATGAGGATTTACATTCAGATTATATAGGGAAAAGCGTTGTTGAGTTCTACGGAAAAAGCCAAAACCCAGTTAAATACATTATACGGGCATGAAAACGAAGTGTACAGTGGTGGGATGATGAATTGAGGGTGTAAGTGGCTTTGTTTTCAGTGAGTTACGTAGGATTTGTGCTTGATGCGGTTTTAAAACGAAGCGTACAATATCTTTAATTTACTTGAATTGGGCTTTAATTTTGAGGGGCCGGGTGTTTAATCGGGCTTGTGCGCCTGTTTAATGCTGCTTTAATTCGCTTTAATTTATGGCGGTCGGGAGGTCGGTTTTTACGGCTTTCTGGCCGTATTTTTTTTGCCTGGTGATAGGGTTGGATGGGTGTAAAATGCGCGTGTGGCGCGTAGAATGGGCGTTTTGTGGCCTTCCTGACGTGAGGTGTGGCTGTGGATGAGGCTCTGCGCGGCGGATGGCTGTAAATGGGGTTTAAATGGCCGTTAAATGGTGGTTAAGCAGCCATTAAATGGCGGTAACTGATGAGGCTGTTTTGGGCTTAAAAAGGCGTGTCCGGGGGTGTAATCTGTGGGCGAAAAAGCTGTACATTTCGTATGAAAAACGGGGTTGGGTGGACAGATGGGTGGACAAATGGGTGGACATTTGAGGGGGGGAATAATACCCCATAGTGGAAATATGTGGGTGCAAAAGTAGCTTTTTTAATGAAAATCTACCCCTTTAATATCCGAATGAATATAGGGAAAAATACCCTTAAAAATCTGCTAAACCGCTAATAAATAGCAATTTAAGCAGATTTTTCGGTAAAAAAAAGAAAAAACAGCATGTCGCACCCCTCGCAGAGGTGTATGGAGGGGTATGGGGTGGTGTCTCGTTGTGATGGAGCGCTTGGATCTGAATATAGGCTGCGATGGCATCGCAGCGTAGGGGACTACTATGCGAATACCGGATGGTGGGTGTGAGGGGTACGGGGTACATTTTCGTAGGGTCACGAAAATGGTGGGGCTGTCCTATTCGAGGCGTATGACCCCGATGACCAATGCGACTGCATATATAGATGAGCATGGGAGCTCGAAGGGGTCGTACTTCTCATTATCGGATACGATGAGTACATGATCCTTGTCGTGTCCGGGCTTGATGCGTTTGATGAGTGCGCCCTGATCCGTGTCGATGACATACACCTTGTTCCATTGAAAGAAGAGCTTATCCATGGTTACACGTTGACAAGCGACGATGTCCCCGGAGCTGTATTTTGGGTACATGCTGGATCCTTTGACTTGTATAAGGAAGTCGGCTCCCTTGAATGCCGGTACTACGTAGCGGTCGCATTCGTGTTCTAGCACGGTCTGTGCTGATGTGAGCGCACCAGCCATCGCGCTGAGAGGAATTAAAGGAATTCCTTCAGTTGGGTTCAACGCAGGATGTGCTGTAGGTATGTGCGTTTGTGTAGGTTTGTCCGATCTCAACATCTCCCCTCTACCTGTTAGTAGCCACTCTGGGGATAAATCTCTATAATTATGTAGAATCTTTTCTATATTTGAAGAGTTCATACCTTTCCCGTTCTTTTTAAGTTTTCCGAGCAAGCCGACAGATAAATCTGCCGCAACAGTCATTTGATTATCATTAATACCCTTGACTGTCATGTACTCCTGTAGTCTTTCTATAAAATTTCTGCCCATATTGAAAAAATTCTTTATAAAAATTTTGCATATTGAAAAAAATCAATACCTTTGCACCGTGTTAACGATGTAAACGCGGCCAAAGATACGAAAATTTACCGATAGATACGAAAATTAATAACCAATAAATAAGAGATAAAAATGGAAAGCAAGATTATTGAAAAGGTACGCGGTCGCATGATGCGCAAAATGGCGGTTGTAGAGGGTAACATTACCACCTGCACGGAAAAGTTCAGTGAGGACTATGAAAAGTTCCTTAACTGGTATGCAGAGGACCTGTATAAGAACAAAAAACTGCTTGAATACTACAAAGGCTTGCTCACCACGATTAGTGTGGGTGACCTCTCGTATTTGAAGGAAACATTGCGCCACCATGTGGAGCATCTTGGTGATGACATTTTGCATGGATCACTGCGCAAGAGCAGCACGAACAGCTTTGCAAACCTTGCCCATGTGCTTGACCTTGAAGTGAAGCAGACGGTGATTACAGTTTGCTCGGTGATGTTGAGTGAGATTACTGAATTGGAAAGACAATAAACAAGTGGGACTATGGAAAAGCAGATTGTAGTAAGTAACGAGGGGCGCCAGTTCTTAATGAAGGCATTCGATTGCACACGCGTCACAGTATGGAAGGCGTTGAATTTCAAATCGAACACAGACACAGCGCGTAAGATACGCCATTTGGCCCTGCAACGCGGTGGTGAATTAGTAGGCAGCAATGCTGTTGAGTGGGATACCAACCATGTGGAGGGCCCTGAGCGGAAGATGGTGCAGTGTTATGGTGATCGTGTGCGTATAGAGTTGGTGAGAGCTACCAATGTATTGAGTGTGTACGTAGATGATATTCTTGAACGTGAGTTGTCAGGATTAAGCATTGCTGAGTTAATGGAACTTCAACAGGAATTAGAATTATTGGCTGCAAGCCTCTAATCAGGGAGCGGTATGGAATATTACGGAAACACATTGTGCATAAGCCATAACGAGCTGACTGAGTTTATCAGTGTTGGCAATCTTCAGAAGATGAGCCAGCGCGGTAAGGTCACCCGTGTTCGTCGTGGTTGTAATGACACTCCTGCGTTGTTTGCCGTTGACAGTCTGCCACTGAAGTACCGCACTGAAGTTTATCGCCGTTATCCCGATTTGAAAGAACAGGCCGAGAGTAAACCGTTTATGGACACAATTATACCGGATGGTGAAGCGATCGTATATTACGAGTCGTACACATTGGCCGACGGCAGGCATTTGAAGCCCGAGGTGCAGCAGATATATGCTAATAACTGCGCCATCATGAACGCCTTCCGCCGTGTGATAGAGACAAGCAACAGCCACCGGATACGCCAATCGAAACCGAAGCTCAACAAGACTGAATTTTGGAAAAAGGCTGCAGCAGCTTTGCCCCGATTGGCTGATCGCTTTCCTCACTCATTGCCCGAGAGTGAAAGACGCTTGCAACGCAAGTTTAACGAGTATTTAAATGAGGGTTATGAGTGCTTTATCAGCGGTAAATTCTTGAACAAGAACAGCGCGAAGGTGGACAGTGACGAAAAGGAGGGTTTGCTAACCACTCTTATGGCTCACCACAACAACCTGGACAACGCTTTTATCGCCAATGCTTACAATGCTGTAGCCGACGCAAAAGGTTGGGAGCGCATAACAGCATCGGCCGTGGGTACGTGGCGTGAAAAGACTGACTTGATTACTGCAGCAGGTAGATTGGGCGTATCGAACTTCAGGAACCACAAGAGCATGCAGGTGAAGCGTAGCAGACCGACAGCGCCATTCTTGATGTGGACGCTCGATGGATGGGATGTGGAACTTTTGTATCAGGACACCAAGACAGACAGCCGAGGACGCAGTGTAACGACCTATCACAACAGATTGACAGTGGTTGTAGTGCTTGACCCCTGCATCAACTATCCGATAGGCTATGCCATCGGAACACATGAGACGCCAGAACTTATCACAGCAGCTTTGCGTGATGCAGCCAAGCATAGTGAGGAGCTATTCGGTGTGATGCTAAGAGCTAATCAGATTCAGTGTGACCATTATGCCATTAAGGCGATGACACCGCTCTACAACGTAATGGGTGACAAGTTGACCCCTGCCCGTGTTAAGAATGCCAAATCAAAGGCTGTAGAGCCTTATTTTGCGCACTTAAACAAGACCTACTGCAAACTGTTCAACAACTGGAGCGGATACGGTGTAACGACAGATCCGAAGCGGCAACCCAATGCTGAGGCATTGAACAAACTGCGCCACAACTTCCCCGATGAGGCGGGTGTGAGAGAGCAGATAACCCGTATCATCATGCAAGAGCGCCACTCGAAGCTGGAGCAGCTGCGCGCGATGATGGAGTACTTGCCGGCAGAGCGCCGCTTGCCATTGAGCAGGGAGCAGTTCTTGCTGAACTTCGGTGCTGAGACAGGCTTTAAGAATGCTATCGAGGGCGGTGGATTGCGCCCGACGCTATTAGGGGTAAAACGCGATTACGACTGCTTTGATATACGTTTCAGAGAGCATGCAGGCACCCGATGGACCGTAAAGTATGACCCGGATAACTTGGGCGAGGTGCTTGCGGTGAATGAGGACGGCACGCTGCGCTTCATGTTGCAGGAAAAGTATGTGCAACCTATGGCTCTTGCCGATCGTAGGGAGGGTGACCATGAGCAGCTGCAGCGCGTGAATGAGTTCAACAAGCAATTGGAGGGGCATGTTACTACCCAGCTTGCACTGAAATATGAGGCGGGTGCCGAGGCTATAAGAGAGTTGCCTCAGGCTGACACGCTCCACCGCTTGCTACTATGCGACAGCAATGGGCAGCATAAGCTCCCTAAGGCACAACGACGCTTGAAGGCAGCCGAAGTGGATGCTATAGAGGTGAAGGTGGTGGATGTGCCTGTAATCCCACAGGGTGCCCCGTCGACAGACACGGACGACTATATGGACGATTATTCAATATTCTAAAAAACAATACTATTATGCAAAAGGACGAAAGACAACAGATTGCAGGGCGCCTTAGAGAGTACTGCGCACAGAAGGGAAGCCAGAACAAGGCTGCCAACAGTTTGAATGGTGTTAGCTCTGCCACAGTGAGCAAGGTGTTATCTGGGGACTGGGACACCATCAGCGATGAGATGTGGCGCACGATAGCCTCTCAGATAGGGCATGAGACCAAAGGATGGCAAATTGCCGAGACACGTGCGTACAAGCGTATGGCATTCTTGCTGAACAATGCGAAGACCGACAGCCTGGTGATGGCCGTAACGGGTGATGCCGGATGTGGAAAGACTGAGGCTATCAAGAACTATACGGCTGCAAACAGGAACGTGTATCACTTGTGCTGTTCGGAGTACTGGAATAGACGCACATTCATGGGCAAGCTGCTACAATGTATGGGTATAGACTACACCGGCTCAACCGTGAGCGACATGATGGATGACATCATCGACAACCTGAAGCGTAAGGAGTCGCCCCTTATCGTGCTTGATGAGGCGGACAAGCTGACTGACCAGGTGTTTTACTTTTTCATAAGCCTATACAATCAACTGGAGGATCATTGCGGCATTATCCTATGCGCCACGAACTACCTTGAAAAGCGTATCAAGAAGGGTTTGCGCACGAAGCGTAAGGGCTACGAAGAGATATACAGCCGTATGGGCCGTAAGTTCGTGGAACTGCAGGTGGTGAACAGCGAGGATGTGGCAGCCGTGTGTATGGCTAACGGGGTTAGTGATGTGAAGGCAATAAACCGCATTGTGGAAGATTGTGATTGCGACTTGCGCCGCGTGAAGCGTGCCGTGTGGGCAATGCAGAAAGGAGCTTAGTGACTATGGGACGCGCGATAAGCAATAAGAATGTGCTGACTGCCAAGTTTGAGGTTGCCGAGTTTGACGGGGATTTTCTCGCCAGTTTCGGTAAGCCCGAACTGCGTGGTGCCTGGTTAATCTACGGAGGCAGTGGCAGTGGCAAAACGACTTTCGTGATGCAGGTGTGCAAATACCTTACCCGCTTCCGTCGCGTCGCTTACAACAGCCTTGAACAGGGCTTGTCGCTGTCTCTGCAAAAGGCTTGGGAACGTGTAGGAATGGAAGAGGTGGGAAGTAAGATCATCCTGCTGAATAAAGAGAGCCTGAAAGATTTGCGATGTCGCCTGCAGAAGAAGCAGAGCCCCGATGTGGTGGTGGTTGACAGTGTGCAGTATTGGCACGGCTTCAAATGGAGCGACTTCACCAATCTCAAAGACGATTTCCCTGAAAAGCTCTTCATTTTTGTCAGTCACGAGAAGGCTGGTCAGCCCGATGGTAAGATGGCGCAGAAGATTCGCTATGACAGTGAGGTCAAAATCCGAGTTGAGGGATACAAGGCATTCTTTACCACACGCTATGAGGTAGCGGAACTTGGGGAAGGCGGCGCGGACTTCGTCATCTGGGAGCAGGGTGCACAAGACTACTGGATTAACTCTTTATAATGGACATATAAAAACATAATGTTATGGTAGAGAACAGAACAATGGACAGCATCCATAGGGGTGTATTAAAGAAGTTTCATACACTATGCAGTGTGCTTGGCTTGTCGGACGATGAGAAACGTGCCATCGTGAGGAGCTACGGCGTGGATAGCAGCCGGGATATGGACACGCACGACCTGATTAATGTGTGTGCCAGCCTATCGGACCAAGCAAACAAGAAGAATGGCGCTGGCGAACTTGACAAGCTCCGTAAACGCGTGATGGCATCCATAGGTAGCTACCTTCGCAGCATGGGCAAGGAGAGTAACACGAGTATAATCAAAGGCGTGGCGTGCCGTGCTACGGGTTACAAAGAGTTCAACAAGATACCCCGTGAGAGATTGAGAAACCTTGTTGCTACCTTCAACAATAAGGTGAAGGATGCACAGGGGGTGAATGAGGTAATAGCTTCGATGATGATGCAGGGTGTGATGAGTGATAGAGCAACACGCTATGAGGCGTGACCGTATAAGCGTTTAACTATTTAATTCAAGTTGAAAGTATGAACAAAATTGCAATGAACAACATCCAGCGTGCGGTGAGAGAGAACACCTGCGAGATGGGAACCGAGGAGTATGCCTCATTCATGCGTACACTCGCGGAATGGGTAACCTCACAGGCAGATATGGCAGAGTATGCCGAATGCCCGGACATGGAAGACTGAACACTATTTAATAACCCGTTAAACAGCCTTGAAACGGCTTTTAACACAAACAAAACAACTATGGCAAAAAGAGAGAAAAAGACAATTATCACAGGTGTAACCCGTGAAGTGGCCGACGAAGCGTTGGCAATGTATGCAATGGCAGAGGCCCAGTCTGCGAAGATCGCAGCAGACATCGAACTGCAGTGTGTACGGATTAGGGAAAAGTATGCAGACAAACTTGCAGAGTTGGAGAGTCAAAAGGCCTCGGCATTTGACACCTTGCAAGCGTATGCGAGTGAGAACAAAGGCGAGTTGTTCGTAAAGAAAAAGAGCCTCGACATGGTGCATGGAACCATCGGTTTCCGCACCGGGACACCGAAGTTGAAGACCTTGAAGGGCTTTACCTGGGCCAGTGCATTGCAGCTCGTGCGTGAGTTCCTTCCCGGCTATATCAGAACTACCGAGGAGATCACCAAAGACAAGCTGCTTGCCGATCGTGACGTGGAAGGTATGTTTGATAACATGAGCCGTTGCGGTATCCAGGTCGTTCAAGATGAGACATTCTTTGTTGAACCTAAAAAAGAGGAGGTAATCTGATATGGAAAGGCGTGAACAGAAGATTTTCCAAAGACAGAATCGCAGTGTAGAGGTATGTGGCAAATGCGGTGGTGAGGGTAAAATCCTTGTATGGCCTGAGGGCGACCTTTGGAAACAAGAAGAGCCGACGTTGGAGGTGTGTCCTCTGTGTGAGGGGTCGGGGCTGTTGCGTAAGACCGTGACAATAACCACAGACCTATCGCCCTTCAGGAGGGAGGAATAAAAAAAGCTGCGCCAGCTCCGTCTGCCACAGAACCAGCGCAAGGCCTTGATGTAAAAGGACATTGCAAAGGTATAATAATTTTGGCAGATGGAGAAACATAAGCACCACAAAAGTACATTAGCGCGTGTAAAAGCCATAAGAGCAATTACAGAACTGCATTATGAGGCAGGGAACAACCAGCGGTGTTACAAGCAAGTGTGGCGACACCATGTTTTCCCCATATATGGATGCTGCTATCGAACGTACCTGAACTATTTGGGAATACCGACGGCCCCATCGAACCCTAAATCAGACATAAGACAGTTGAGTCTCTTTGACTTTGATGGCAATAGCCCTGCAATGAAATAGTTGCAGGGCTATTCTTTTAGCTCACTTTTCAACCTTCCAATGTGAGCTTATCAATGGAGGCCTGATGCAATGTGCTGAGCATGGCACTTGTATCCTGGACACGTGTGATGTAGCGCTCAACACTCTCGATAAGCTCTGTATGGTCGTGGTTAGTGGCTGATGTGGTGAGCATGAAGCTCGCAAAGTTGTTGCCATTGAGCCCTTGCATGGCAGCATTGACCTTGTTGATCAATCTGAGAAAAGCGAGTGCGTCGTGTTGCCTTTTGTCGGTGTGCCCGTTGTATGGTATCGAATCTGTGACGATGTGAAGGCACACGGCAACATCGGCCATGCGTGCCCTGTTCTGCTGCTGTCTCCACTCGATAGTTTCAAATTCGACGAATACTGAAGGGCGAGGCCATACAGCTCCACCTGAAAGAACAGCGACGTTATTGTTCCATAGGTCGATGTGCTTAATCTCCGGTACCTGCGTGGAGATCCTATTGCAAATAGCTTCGTAAATGGTAAGTCTCATTGCTTAAATAGTCCGTTAAGTTGAATGTTATAGTTTTTGAGGTTATCGGAAATAACCTTTTTGATAATGTCTTGTGTGTGCTTGCCGTCGCCGATAAATTGGCGTTGGGGCATCTTGAAATGACGCATGTGGGCTTTTACCTGGTGGGTGTTGCCTTTTTTACCCCGGCGGACGTGAGCCTTAACGTGTTTGGACCCTATGCCGCCCTCGTTGTGTATGGATGCGTAAGGAACTGCAGAGGTGAACCGCACCCCATTACCCCTTACTTCGCTGCGGATGGAGCGTCGCAAGGTGCCTGTAACCAACAACAATGAGCCTTTGGCGTTGGGGTCGGCACGTTTTTTCCAATGATTGGTGAAAAAGGCTTTGCGTTCAAAGTTCTTATCGAACTCCTCGGTGAGCTCGACACGCATATCGGAAAGGATGTTGCGTTTGAGCTGTTCGCTGTCTAAAAAATCGGCCATTGTGTTGTTTTTTAGTTGGTAAATATTTGTTTTAGAAATAAATTTTGTAATTTTGTGGCGTATGGCAAAGACTATCGACAAACAAGTAGCTCGTCCTTATCTCTGTGAGGATTGTAAGTATTTTATCTCAGGCTTGAAATGTAAGGCCTTTGATATTATTCCTTTGGAGATTTTTGATGATCCAGAGGCCCATACTTACGTCGTTCCAGGACAAAATGGGGATTATACCTTCGAGACCGACAAGCCTCGCGACACCATGCGTGTTTATGGTGAGGACACCCCAGAACTTGGGGAGTGATATTTTTCTGAATATAGTTTTTTTATTAACATACCCACCGCTGCCGCTATTGGTCGCGGTGTTTCGTTGTTAAGGTATTCAGACCATGCTTCTGCTATAAATTCTGCATGATTTTGGTACCCATAAGCCGATAGATTCTCTGTCACGTAATCTTTCCCCTTGGCATGTTCTTGGTAGATCTTCAAAAAATCAGAATGGGAGCGAAGCCCAAGTAGTCGGTCAATTTCATGTCCTAACTCATGATCGAACACAGCTTTAAGTGTACCGCAACCAATGGGGTGCCACTTGCCCCTAACATCATTGGCTAGCGCATTATCAATTTTCTCCCCTGCCCACGAAGTGTTGAAGGCAATTCCACTCAGCCCTAAATCCTTAGCAGCTCCATGTGAATAGGCATAGCAGTTTTTGCATCCAGCCACCTTGCGAGCCCATGACGCAGCCCACTTGCGCAAAGAATCTTCGCTCATGTTGGGATACTTACTCTTGTATTCTTCGTATTTCGCCTCAGTAAGCAGTTGAACACGCCCTCGAATCGTGCCTACAAAAAGTGTTTCCTTCTTGATTTCTGGGAAACGTTGAAAATGCTCCTCAACGCTTCTGAAGATAGACTCGATTTGCGCCATGTTCTTACCTGTAAACCCAGCCAATGAGCAATTGACTCCAAGCTTATCACGGAAGAATTGCTCAGCTTCTTTTACTGTCTTAGGGGTCCACTCGACAAGAATGCAGCCATCTATAGCCTTTTTAACCTCAATGGGTGCCTTTTTATATGGGTGCTTTGGTGGGAATAGCTCCATCGTCTTGCCCGGATTGTATCGGAACATCTTTTGCTTTACTCCATCGGTACAGTTGTCGCCTCTGAGCATAGCCATAGCAGGGTCAGATGTGGGGTATTTGCCTTTTCTGACCTGTGCAACGGTGCATCTGCAATTCCAGCCATTGGGCGGGAAATACTTATCCCAAAATGGGTCTGAAGGTGGCAATGTGGTACCATTGAGCAGGGCGTGTTCCTCTCGTACCTTACCATCGTTGGCCGTACGATACTGCAAATCGTACCGGTCGCCATCCTGCTCGAAGTCGTGCCACTTGGCCGCCATCAAAGAAGAGCCCACAGCGTGGTTATATTCTGCGTAGAGATAATGATGGTTGTACGTCTGATTAATCTTCCGGACATCGTTTAAGAAGTCGCCAAACGGCTTTATATCGCCTTTCTCGGTAACCATGGACAGCCCGATCTCTCGCATAGAGTGGAACGTCTTGAAACCAGAGAATACAAAGGCGTTATTTTCGAGAGCATAACGCACCGTTTCGGGTACTTCGTGAGGTAGACCGCTATCAATGGCCATGCTGATCACACGCAGGGTCTCGTTTATGAGGTCCCTTGCAGCCTGGTCAGTGAGCAATGAGAGATCAAAGCCCCCATTTTCATACACCAATGATGCTATTGCCTCGAAGAGTGAATCATCAAACTCAAAAGGTTCTTTCCTGTCTTCGAGCTGCAGGATGTCATCCTGGTATAATGTCTGCAATGCGGTGTTGAACGCCCCGTACTGGCTGCGTCTAAACTCTGTATCCTGGCGCTGCCCCACGCCGTTGGTGGGGCTTATCCGAAAAAAGCGTCAGGTTGTGTCTTTGCTTTTCTTTGCCCGGTGATTTGTACGTTGTACTTGTCGATGAAATATTGCGGGTCAATCTCGTAATATTCCAAAAGAACACGCTCCAGTTCTCTCTGTTCGCCCGGGCTGAATGTGGCTGCGTTGTCCCACTCGAAAGATAGGCCTTTGACGGGGAACCCGTGCCTGATCATCAAGGGTAGCAGCTTGTCATTGACAATGCAGGCAATGAGGCGTGCATCAGCTGCAACGACGTCTTCGAATATTTCAAGGTGTGTCTCGGACTGCGACAATGAAGAGCCACTGTCAATAGTCATTGTCTGCATAAGCGTGCCCTTTGAAAGCTCGCTATTGCATCTGTCCACACGCTTGTCATATACGTTGTATGCGTCGCCTCGGCTGCTCTCCTTAATCTCAATATCCGTGCCTTCGGGGAACAATGCCCAGAATGCGGCACCCATATTTTCAAGCGACTGCTCAATACGGCTGCGCTCTTTGGCGTCTTGTGTGTTTGTGCGTGCCACACGCATAGGCGCGCCGAAGATCTCGCCAAACATATCCCAGAATGCGAGCATATTCTTTTTGCTGATACATGCGGGCGCGCATTTCAGGAGCAACCCTAAATCGCGGGGCTTGCCTACCTCGACACACCAGTTGGCAAAGTCGCCCTCGCGGTATGTTATGCCATCCTTTGGATCATCCGAAGCTTCGCGCAGGATAACGCCAAACTCGGGACAAACGTGCTTTCGAGGTACGAGCTCAACCCCAGTGAAGCGTAAGCCGTAATCGTCGGTAATGATGTCGCCCAACTGGATGAGGCTATGTCCCCAAAATCGACTATCAAGAGCAAGATCCATGAAATCGAAGAACCACTCCTTTTTCAGTAGCGCTGTTGCTTCCTCATTCTCTTTGCCATCTTTACCCACCAAGCGAAACTCTTTTTGTAGGGTCTTACCTTTTCGTTGGCCGATACATCCGGTTAGATGTAGATCGACGAGGCAATCGGAATAAATATCGTAGAGAATACCGCGTTTGGGAGTATCTATACTGATAGCCATCTGCCAGGCTTGACGCCAGGTGTCGATGTCTTTTTTTGTAAGGCTATCGGTTTGCTGCATGAGTTGAGCGGTCATCTTTATACCTTGGCGGCTCTTTGCAAATTGCATGAGTCGGGCCATTTCTGAACTCATAGCCGGTTTCCCGAAGATTTGTTTGATGTTGTTTATTAAATTCATTCTGAATGCTGCTTAAATACCGTTTAATTTGCTTTCAATAGTGATACTTATTTGGTGGCATGGAACCAAATCGCACAGGGTTGTGCATGTCTGTATCACCATCCTCACTGATATACGTAGGTAGGTCGGGAGAGGCTTTAGATGACTGTACATCGCGCAACCATTTGATGCTGTCGTTGTATAGGCATTCGCGTCGATCATGCCCCATTGATTGAGGCAATCGGTGTATCATGAGCCATAACGTTATGTTCACTGCACATTGCACTAACATGGCATTGCGTTCCTCCCCCTCTGCGGCAAAGGCTCGCTCCATATCGTAGCGCTGGCGTGTGTAGCTGCTGATTTGCTCCATGGCTGCACGCTCTGCAGTCTGTCGGTCCTCGGTGAGAGCAGACAACTGCTCCATCTCAAACTCTGAGCATACGCTGAGATAGTCTTCTACAGTTAAAAACATAGGCTTATCGTTTAGGGTATGCAATATAGATGGCTATTTTAGTTGCTGTCTCTGCCGTAAAATCCTTAGAAAATCGCTGTCGCTTGATCATCTTCTTAATGCCTTGCATGGATACTGCAATGGGCTTGCCATTGAAGACTAGGACGAGATACTTTTTACCATGCAGATTTGCATTTTTTTGTGCTTTTCTGATTGCTCTTCTCTTACGCCAATCGAATAGCAGTGCTTTGAAATACTTCTTTACCATAATATGTTTTTTGCATTATTCCGTCTGCCGAATGACGGGGTGAAACTATTAACCCTTGTATGCTTTTGCAGATACCATATAGCACCTTCATCGGCGTCGGGTGCGTCGTCATGGCCTCGCATACCTTTCTCGAAGGCTAGCGTCTGGTCGATACCTGCAAGCATGTCGGGGTCGTTCTTTTCGGCTTCATTATATGTCACAAAACCACGTTCCCACAATGGACTTATGGCTTCAACACGCTGGAACTTGTCCGGTTTTTTTCGCTTGTCGCCGCTGATGGGAAGTTGGTAACCTCGCAAGTCTCCCTCACGGCGGAACTCATCAAGAATGGTGTCCTGCATGAAGTTTGCCTCCATATACCACTTAATGGCAATATTCTGCTGTAATGACCATTCGTATAGATCGTAAAGCCACCGCACCATCTCGGCAACGCTGCACTGCCTCACAAAGGCTTTTATATGCCATAGTTGTGAGCCAATCTTACCCCAAAGCTTTGCTGCTTTATAGTCGTTCTTTGTGGTCCCTTTGAAAGAGGGGTCGATGTACAAGATAAGTTCCTCGAACTTTTGAAGGCTGGGAAGCTTACCCCATTTTATCCAATCTTGTCGGAATACAGCACCCTCGGTGATGGGGTTGTTCATGTATTCCTTTTGGAATGATCTATACCCCTGGAATCGCTCAATCGCTTTAACCTCATCAGGGGTCCATTTGGCGGCCCATGAAACATTGCCGTTCTTATCCCAGATATTCACCTGTGAGACGTGCACCCCGTCGGTTGCAGCGATGTTTGCCAACACGCTATTCTTGGCTATGAGGTTACCTACCATGATGAAGCGTCCACGTCCGCCATCGAGAGCACCGAAAAGCGCCTCTTTGACCCAATTGGTGAGGCGTGTTACACGTGCAGGGCTTTCGCAAAGTTCGTCGTCATCAAGGTCGTCAATGACAATGTAGTCCGGGCGGTGGCTTCGGTAACGGAGGCCACGCGGCGACTGCCCACGACCACGTGCGAAGAATGCTGTGCCGTCTTTGGTTACGAACTCGCCATCTTCCCATGATCCATTGTTGTATTGCTGACCGAAATCGTGGATGTATCGTTGGTTGAATTGTAGTTCTGCTTGAATATCGGCTAGTAGTGTATTGGCGTTATCCTCACTCTTACCCACCAGCACCATAACGTTGAGTTGCTTTACATCCTGGCATTTCAGCCATAGGGGTATGAAAATATCAAGGTGCGTAGATTTTGCGGCACCTCGATGCCATTTGAACACCGCTTTCAGGTTGCGTTCGTTCTTTACCTTATTGGCAGCTTTGATATGGAAGTCGGCACAAGGCGTTGTTTTGCCTGTTTCGGGATTGATGGTGTAGTGAGGGAAATAATATGACACAAAGGCAGCATAATCCGTCCGCACCTTCTTAATGCGTGCGAGTTTTTCCTTATCGGTTTCGGCTACGTTTATCGTCGTAGAGTTCTGCACTGTCTCGCAGTGCTTTTTCCATAATTCGAGGGTTTCATTTATGTTTGCCTTTGTTGCCATAATTAAATTCGTTTTTCGCGCTAATTGAACTTGCTTTGTAGCAGTTCAGTGATGTATAAGTCGTGATATTTGTTGATCGTGCGCAGTAGCTCTGGTGTTACCTCATCGTCAAACGACATGCGGAATTGTAGCCACTTGCTGAATGCCATGAATACTTCCACGACATCGACGATACTTGCTTTTTTGTCTAGTCTTTCGATTGTGGTGGAAAGCTTTGCCAGCTTATCTCCTAATCCGTTTATTGCATCCGGGTCCTCACTCTCGTTAACCTGATCAATTAATTTGTTAATGGTGAGCAATAGTTTGTTGACTAGTTCGGGGCGTGTGATATTGGATGCAGCACGTTGCTCTTGCCAACCGCATTCGTTGACCCATTTAGTAATTGTCTGTGCTGATACGCCTGTCTTGTCTGCAATAACCTTTTGCTGTTCACCTTGCATGAAGAGCAAACGCGCAAACTCCTTTTTCTCTTCGAGTTCCTTTTTTGTCTTTTTCATTCATAATATATGTTACTAATAACAGCCCATACAGGGGCTTAAAACCTCTGCAAATTTCTTGTATTTATCGTGTGCCATAAAAAAGAGTGTCAAACTTTTACACTCTTTTTTGGAGGGTATTGCAAATAGTGGAAATTTGCGTTGAATATCGCGGGATGGAGCAGAGGTAGCTCGTGAGGTTCATTCCCTTAAGGTCGGCGGTTCGAATCCGTCTCCCGCAACAAAACCAATGGTGGGGCCCGAAAGCCTGACGAGGTCGTAGGGCCATTGAATTTAAAATTTCATAAATGGCAAAAGAAGTAATCATAAGCACAAGCGGCTTGAACTGTTATGGTAGTCGTGTGCTTACGTCGGGTATAGACCTGACACAGTATGAGAAAAACCCCGTCCTGCTGTGGATGCACCGCCGTAGTTATAACGGCAAGGACATGCCCATCGGTAGAATGGAAAATCTGCGTATTGATGGGGACCGACTAATTGGAACCCCTGTATTTGATGAGAATGATGAGTTTGCAAAGCAAATCGCGAGCAAATGGGAGAATGGCTTTCTACGCATGGCCTCAGCTGGTATTGAAGTCATTGAGACAAGCGATGCTCCAGAACATTTGCTACATGGTCAGACGCGTGCAACCATTACCCGATGCAAATTGGAAGAGGTGAGCATCGTGGATATAGGTGGAAATGATGAAGCCCTGCAGCTATATGGCACAGACGGAAAACTGATGCAGCTTGCATCAGGCCAAGAATGCGATCATCTTCCCCTATTACTTAACAGAGAACCCGCAGAGGGAGCAGATCCCGAAGCATCATTTATTAATCAAAACAAAAACAACTGTATGAACAAAGAAATTTTGCAGCTGCTCGGCTTGTCGGAGACAGCCAGTGAGCAGGAAGCAGTGAACGCGTTGCGTTTGCTGAAGGGAAAGGCGGACCAGGCTGAAAGTCTCCAGCTCGCCAGCATTAACGCTCTTGTTGACGGTGCGGTATCGGACAAACGTATCACAGCGGACAAAAAGGAGCATTTTGTAAACCTTGGTAAGTCGGTGGGTATTGAATCCCTACGTACGACTTTGGAATTGATGCACCCACAGCACAAGCCAACCGAGGTTATCAACCAAGCGACCGACAAAGTCACAGAAGGTGCGCATAAGACTTATGCGAAGCTTTCCGAGGTGCCGGCTGATGCAATTCCTTCCCTCAAAGAGAGTAATCCCACCGAGTATGCACGCCTCTATAAGGCTGAGTACGGTGTTGAAGTCTAATTTAAACACTATTTAAACAGAAATGAAACGTATTTTTTTGGCTTGTTTAAGCCTTGTTTGCGCTGTTGCTTTTAATAGCGTATTCGGTGCAACCATTGCAACCGTTGTTGGTGCAACTCCCGTCCTCGGTGCAGTTGCTGGTAATGTACTCTCATTCATGGGAGGCAACTTTATCCCTGCAGGTGTGTTACCTGCTGGCGTCTTTACCGAGATCTGGACAGGCGAAATGATTAAGGCATTCCGTACTGCTGCGGAAAATCTGGGTTGGTATGACCGAATTAAGAGTTATGACCAATATGTGAACAATGACGTTATTCACTTTACCGAATTGGGTGGTGACCCTACCGTGCTCGTGAATAACAAGACTTATCCGTTGAATATTGAAACTTTGGAGGATGCGGATAAACCTATCTCATTGGATTACTTCGATACAACTGCAACCCCTGTAACCGATGACGAGTTGCACGCTTGCAGCTACGACAAGATGGCGAGTGTACAGGAACGACACAGAGACGCGTTGCGTGAAAAGATTCATGAAAAGGCGATCCACGCCATCGCCCCCAGTGCTAATACAGACGATACCCCCGTATTGCTCACCTCTGGAGAGGCTGTCACTGAAGGTGCACGCAAAAGAATGACCTTTGCGGACATCCTTGCAGCAAAAGCAGCGTGTGACAAGATGAAGATGCCTAAGAATGACCGCATCCTTGTGCTCTGCAGTGACCATATCAACGACTTGTTGGCAACAGAGCAGAAGTTTAAAGATCATTACAACATCAATCAGACTGATGGCAAGATTGCACGTTTGTTTGGTTTCGACATTTACGAGTATGATGGCACACCTTACTATAAGGTTTCCGGTAAATCTAAACTTGCGTGGGGCGCTGTTCCTTCAAGTACTACCGACCGCCAAGCTTCGGTGTTCTACTACAACGGTCGTATGATGAAAGCAAACGGTTCTGTGCAGTTCTACCACAGTGCTGCTAAAAACGACACATTATACCATCGCAACCTCGTAAACTTCCGTAAGTGGGGTATTTGCTTGCCTCTGAAGGTAGAAAAGAGCGTTGGTGCTATCGTGAGTGCGTTGAACGCTTAAAAACCATAACCGATGGCAAAGAAATTGGAATATCTTGTAATCCATTGTACTGCCACCCCAGAGGGGCGTGAGGTCAGTGCAGCCGACATCAGGCGCTGGCACACCTCACCCCCCCCTATGGGTCGTGGATGGAAGCAAGTGGGATATACTGATCTTTTCCATCTTGATGGTAGCATTGAGCGTTTGGTATCAAACAACGAAGACGCTAATGTTGACCCTTGGGAAATAACAAACGGAGCGGCAGGTTATAACGGCATAAGCAGACATATCGTTTACGCTGGCGGTGTAGATGTAAACAATATTGATAGAGAAAAGGACACCCGCACACCTGCACAACGTGAAGCTATGAAACGCTATGTCTTGGATTTTCATCGTAAGCATCCATCGGTTAAAATCGTTGGGCATTGCCAACTTGCGAAGAAAGCCTGCCCCTCGTTTGATGTTCCCAAGTGGCTTCAAAGCATCGGAATAAAACAATAAATCATGAATGAGTGGAGAAATAACGACCATAATAGTGTCTGCTATTGTCGCTGCTATTTCAGCCCCTATGGGTGCCTGGATAAACAGTAAGGTGCTGCGACAAAAATACGACATTGAAATCGGCAAACTGCGTGCCGAGATGGAAGAAAAGCTATCTACGGTAAAAAAGAGTGAGCTGGACAATGTGCGTGAAGCTAGCCAGATATTGATGGAGAATATCGTTAAGCCACTCAAAACTGAAATTCAATCATTGCGTAGAGATGTTAACAAATTCAGTAAAGCTGTTGAAAAAATCCCGTCTTGCCCTATGGCTGACAAGTGCCCTGTTTCTCGTGAGCTGCTTATCACTGAAGCAGCAGACGCAGACAGAGACGGACAGCGTGGTAAATAAGGATATTCAGATCGAGGAGGATAGTTTTGCCCTACTTGAAGTGGAGCAGAATGCCGAACGCCTGCTCAACTACGTGGAAGAGTCCGAAACAACACTGATATTTTTTGACACCTCAAAGCCTGCCGATGAGAATACCGGGCTGCCACCTGTTAAAGCTATCGCTCAACAGAAGGTAAAGCGAGAGGAGCAACAACAAGAGACCGAACAAAAGCAAACGCTATGTGAAACAGAGCAGAGAACGACAACCACAGACAGAACAGTGGAAGAAACATCCACCGAAGTAGAGGTGGACCATAAGCACACATGGTGGGAAGTGTTTAAGCAACGTTTAATGTATATTTTGCTGGTAATCGTGACGGCTTTAATCCTCTGGGCAATCTATAAACTTATAAAAATCTTTAAATAATGGGAAAGAAGAATAATGCTGCTGAGGCGAATGCCACAGTAGAAAACGAAAAGAAAAACGACAATGCTGTTGCTGAGAAAGAAACCGGTGACAACATGTTGGAAAAGGTTGGTAAAGCAGCAATCAAAGAACATGGTCTGAAGGAGGCCTTTGTTACCGCTGATGGCGTTGTGTTCCGCACCGAAAACGATGCAAAGAACTATGCTCTGAACCTGAAGAATAGAAGTATCTTAAACGTTAAGAAGTAACGACAATGCACAAACTAGAAATCATTAGACAGAATGGTAATGTACCCAAAAGCTTGCCAGGTGAAGACCATGTAACAGGTCTTGTGTTCTATATTGAAACTTCGGAAATACCCGCTGCGTTCAACCAGGATCACGTGCAAGCTGTGTCGTCCATAGACAAGGCCGAAGCATTGGGCATTACCGCAGATGCAGAGAGCTGGGCAGTCAAAGTACTGCATTACCAACTTTCGGAGATCTTCCGTGTTAACCCTGCCATATCTCTTTATGTGGGTGTATTCGCCAAACCAGAAACATACACATTCGTAGAGATTAAGACCGTACAGAACTATGCTGGTGGTCGTATTCGACAAATGGGAGTATGGTGCGGTGATAAGGCATTTTCAGCTGATGATGTTGTAGCTATTCAGGGAATTGCAGATGCGTTGGACTTAGTAAATGCACCATTGTCTGTATTGTATGCACCAAAGGTGGAGAGTGTGGGAAGTCTTCCCACTAACGTAGCAGGGGCAAACCAATGCCGTGTAAGTGTAATTATTGGTCAAGCAGGTAGCGGAACAGGTGCAGACCTCTATGCTGCAGCCGCAAACAATGAGGCAAAATCCACGGTGTCATGCCTTGGTGTGATGCTCGGTTTGTTATCTGCAGCTGCGGTGCATCAATCTATTAGCTGGATCAAGCAATTCCCCACAGGTATAACATTGCCCGCCTTTGGTGACGGAACCCTATATCGTAGCCTTGACAGTGCTCTTGTGGAGCAGTTAGATGCAGCGCGCTATTTGTTCCTGGTTACCCAAATCGGGCAAGCAGGTAGTTATGTGAATGACAGCCATACGATGGATGCTGCTACCAGCGACTATGCGATGATAGAGAGCGTCCGCACGATGGATAAGGCAGCACGTGGTATCCGTACATACTTGACCCCCGAACTCGGCGGTAATGTGTATATAGACGCAAGCACAGGCAAGATGCAGGCATTCAGTGTGGCCTACCTTGAAACAACGGCTAACAAGGCCCTTGAAGATATGGAAAAGGCTGGTGAATTGAGTGGCTACAAGGTAGAGATTGACCCCGAACAGGATGTGTTGAGCACCAGTGAGGTGGAAATCGTTATCAAGCAGGTTGCTGTTGGTGTGATGCGTAGAATCAAAGTAAAAATCGGTTTCGCTAAATCAGTATAACAATGGCAAGTATTATCAATAATGGCATTCCTTTGGTAAATGGGATGCTCTACTCATGGGCTGACATTGTAGCAGCAATCAGCGGTGTACCTGTAACTGGTATTACAGGCATTGAGTATGGGGATGATCAGGAGGTGGTAAACAAGTACGGCGCAGGACGTCATCCTGTTGGACGTGCTAAGGGACGAATCACCCCGTCGGCTAAGATCATCCTTTATCAGGAGGAGGTCGAAGCATTGCAGAGGCAAGCCCCCAATGGCAGATTGCAAGATATTGCGCCTTTTGACATCATAGTTAGCTATATACCTGACAGTGGTATTGTAACTGTTGACAAAATCCGCAATTGTCAGTTCAAGGCGAACAGCCGCAAGTGGAAAGAGGGAGATACAGGGCAAGAAGTTGAACTTGAACTTGTGCCCTCGCATATCGAATGGAATAAGTAATAATCAGTCTTCCCGGTGCATAAGAGCATCGGGAGGACAAAATAAAAAGCAGTATGGAAAACAAGATTACAGAACAAGTAGGAGAGACTTTTAACGGTGGTGTAACTGAAGAGCAAATCAGAGCATGGAAAGCTCAGCATGGTAAGATTGCGTGCATTGAAGTTGTTGACGATGGCGATGTGCATGTAGGGTACTTTCACCGCCCTCGTATTGAAACGATTGCAGCCGTCACGAAAATAGCTAAAACGGACGAATTGAAGAGCTCTGAAATAATGTTTGATAACTGTTGGTTGGGGGGTAGCCCGGCAATGCGTAATGATGCTATCCTTTTCATGGAGGCGACCAAGCAGTTGGGCGTAATGCTTAGCAGCTGTCGAAGCAGCCTAAAAAACTTGTAGAGGCGCAACTGCTTTCAGATAACGACAACGAAGACGGGTTTGAAAAAGGTTGTGCCTTAATTCGTTCAAATTTAGGGATTGATCCCACCATTGGCAATTACGAAGATTGGGCAAGTAATTATGCCCAGGCCTTATGGCTGGAGAAATGGAGGCTGAAAAACCTAAATGAGATGTTGGCTAAGATGTTTAGCTCAGAAGAGAACAGACGCTAAGTAATTATCCTTTGCGGAATAAAGAGATGAAGGGCTTTACTATCTGTTTATAGATAAACCAAAGAAACAATATAGGGGTAAGCATATACACAACACACTCTATGGTTGTGACTATATACCCAATTGCAATAATGATTGTTTCCATGCGATAACTAATTACTTCGCTACAAATTTATAGAATAAAAACAACATGACAAACAATTTTGATTATCAATTTAACGTAAGTGGTAATTTCACTGCTGCAATGGATGGAATGGCCGAAAGGGTAGGCCAGTTTGTCGCTGCTGTAGAAACGAGTACTAGGGGTTTGTCGGAATGGGAACAAAAATTTGCCGCATTCAGCTTGATCGGCGATTATGTGGATCGGGCAAGCAATGCTGTTAACGATATTGTTAATGTTGGTTCAAACGCAGAACTCCAGCTAATGAACCTAAAGACGCTGTTCGGTGGTAACGCTGAGGCGGCGAAGGATATGTATGACAAAATTTCGGAATATGGTAAGGTTACGCCCTACGATAAGGCTGGATTGATTGATGCGCAGCGCACGATGATGTCGTTTGGTATCTCGGGAGAGTATGCTTTCGAGACATTGAAGCAGATTGGCGACATAGCAATGGGTGATAGCGCAAAAATGCAGTCTTTAGCATTGGCATTTGCTCAGATGTCAAGTTCTGGTAAACTAACGGGGCAGGACCTTATGCAGATGATCAATGCTGGGTTCAACCCGTTAAATGAAATAAGCAAGCTAACAGGGCGAAGTGTTGCAGAGCTTAAAGAAGAGATGTCGAAGGGGGCTATATCTGCAGATATGGTCTCGGCTGCTTTCAAATCTGCGACTAGCGAAGGTGGCCTCTTCTATCGCGCGATTGACGAAGCATCCGAAACGGCTGCAGGTAAAATGGCCTCTATCAAGGACACCATTGAAGAGTATAAGGTGGCCTTCTTTAATGCTACTGACGGTGCCTTAATGTGGATTAGCGCATTAGGTGAAGTCGCTAAACCTATATTGCAGATATTCCCGTTGCTCCAGATGATGATGCAAACGATGGCTAAGATTAAAGCTTTGGAGTGGGCTTCTATGTGGTCTAACATTAAAGGCTTTTTATACTCCAGCCGAATACAGATGCTCTTAATGAACCAGGAGTTGGTAACAGGACAATTTGCCTCTAATGGTTTTCTTATAAACATGACCCGTGCTACTATGGCCGTTGTGCGTTTTGCAACTGTCGGTCTTATGCAAGGACTAAAAGCTTTAGGAGCCTTCGTTTTGTCTCTCGTAACAGGCGGTGCTACCTCTGCTACCTTTGCAGGCATTGCATCTGCGAGTTTTGCGACATTCAAGACGGCAGCTGTCACAGCTTGTCGAGCCGTGGGTGTTGCTATTATGAATATCCCTATTATCGGGTGGATAGCGGCTGCAATTGCTGCAATTGTAGCAATAGGTGTATATTTCTGGAATACTTCCACGAAATTCCGTGCCGTGCTCAAAGGATTGTGGGCCTCGTTTAAGGCTGTTTTTACAGGTATGTGGGATATGGCTAAACAGATATTCGGCGGTATCGGTGACTTGATAAAGGCTGCTTTCTCTCTTGATGGGGATGGAATCAAGGCTGCACTGGACAGGATGAAAAATGGGTTTGCCGATTTTGGCAGCCATGTAGGTAAAGCTTTCAGTGATGCCTATAATGCCGAAATAGCAGCATCCCAGAAAGAGGAAGCTGCACAAGAAGATGGGGTCCCACAGGTGGCTGTTCCGAGCGTGGTAACCCCCAACCCAACCGCTGGTACATTGGGCACCGTTGGTAGTGGTTCCTCAACTGGTAGCGGTGGGAAGATCAAGAGTGTTACGGTGAATATCGAAAGGCTCGTTGAGCGTTTTGAAATACACACCACAAATTTGCAAGGCGATATTTCGCGCGTCAAGGATATGGTAAGCGAAGCTCTGTTGTCCGCATTAAACGATGTAAACTTAGCAATGTGATGGCACTATCTCCAGTAAGTTATATATTTATATCCGCAGGTGCGGCTATACAAGCGAAAGGTGCACTCTACCGTTTCAAGCCTTCGCGTACGGGGCAGTCTCCCAACTGGGATGGGCGCGAGAACAGTATCACCCCACGTGAACTGGCAAGTCCCATTACTGACAAGAGTTTTTGGGAAGGACGCTATGCGTTGTGTGAACTGACCTTTGAGAACTCAAAGGGTGAACGTCTTATCATGAATGATGCTATTGTGGCCATCAGCCGATCCAAGAATATTGTTACTACTCAAATGGTGGGTATGAACGGCACGATAAAAGAATACATCAATGATGGTGATTACAACCTCAATATTGTTGTCGGTGTGGCTGCTGTGAAGGATGGCGTTATCGTGGACGAATATCCATCGGAGGGGTTACGTAATTTGAGGACTTTTCTTGATGATAACGAGGCTTTGAACGTACACAGCGAATTTCTCGATGTATTTGATATTAGTAGTATCGTGATTAGCTCTTTTTCGGTCTCCCAAGATACGGCAAGCAACTATCAAAGTGTAAGTATTTCGGCTGTCAGCGATGAAGAGTATGATATATATAGTACTGAATATTAAACAGCGTTTAATCATTCATTAAACAGTATTTAACCGATGTATAGGCTAACGGCAAAAATAGAAATTACAGGTGCCAAGAAGTGGGTATTCGACAAGGTGACAGAGGTGGAAATAACCCTCGATACCGAGCAGCTTACCGATACCTGCAAGATAACCCTTCCCAAGCGTATAAAATGGGATGGAGCGTCCGACATACCTGTACGTCGGGGTGATGCGGTTAAGGTATGGCTTGGATATGATGACGCATTACAAATGGTGTTTGCAGGATATATCCGTGATGTCGGCTTGAAGACACCCGTGGTACTGATGTGCGAGGACGAAATGTTTAAGCTGAAGCAGAAACCTACAGTAAAGAAAGCTTATAAAAGCGTAACCATTAAAACCCTCTTAAAAGACCAAGGAATCGGCTATAAACTCAATGTAATGGGCGAACAGAGCCTTGGGCAGTACAGGGTTACTGCAGATACTGTTGCCTCGTTGTTGGGGCACCTTCAAGAGAATGGTATCCGCAGTTTCTTTCGCTACGAAGACGGACAACCAGTTTTGTATTGTGGGGTTCTATTTGATAAGATAGGCACCTCTACCCAGGTGTTTGCTACCGGGGTGAATATCATCAGCGATCAAAGCCTCGAACAACAGAAGGCTGATAATATCCGTTTGCGCGTCAAGGCTATTTCCCTGCAACCGAACAATAAAAAAATAAAGGTTGAAGTGGGCGATGCTGATGGGGAACACCGCACATTGCACACATATAACAAGACAGAAAAAGAACTTAAAGCATGGGCAGAGCAAGAGATTAAACGGCTAAAGGTGGATGGACTTGCGGGGGCATTTACCACATTCGGGTATAAGATAGTTGACAAATTGGATAACGTCGGAATCAAGATAGATGGTAAGAAAATGGGAATCTATCAAGTGAAGAAGAACGTGATTAAATATGGGACTAACGGATACCGTCAAGAAATAACATTAGGATACAGAGTAGCGGAATGAACAATATAGCAAATGCAATAAGGCTAATGACGCAGGGTGGCAAACAGAAAGCCAACCTTATATGCACCGTGGATACAGTGGATAAAGATGCACGTACGGTGGACTGCACGCCAATTGATGAAGGTGCCCCTTTGCTTGGAGTGAACCTTCAAGCTAACCAGGAAAGCAAATTCGGGGTTGTAGTATTCCCTCGTGTTGGGAGTTATATAGTTGTTGGCTTCGTTGCTGAAGGTAGCGCCGGTGTGGTGTTAATGACCGACGATATAGAGAGTATCGAGGTGGTTGTTAGTGATGATAGCAGCCGTATGATCATCGACGAAAACGGAGCCCGTATAGATGTCGGGGACAATATAAGTGTGGAAGTAACCAAGGATGGCGTCGTGCTAAATGATGGCAGCTTAGGCGGAATGGTCAAGCTCAATGAATTGAAAAGTAATTTGGAGCAGCTGAAAAGCTATATCGAAACAATGAAAAGTGCTATTAGCGCGGGACTAAACGCTGTTGGAGCTTCAACGGCTGCCAGCGGTGCTGCAGGAGCTGCTGCGTTTGACTTAGCGATGTCTGCGGCATTGATCAAATTTCAAGATATGGAAAATAAAAAAGTAAAGCAATGAGAGGAATGCTATTGGATGAAGAGACTGGAGACTTGATGGTACAATCAGGTGGCGTAGTTATAGGGGCAACGGAACAACAGACGATTGGTCTAGTGTTGCAGACTGCTCCAGGAGAGTGGAAGGAATCCCCATTGCTTGGTGCTGATATATATGGGCAATTAGGCGGAAATATGGATAGAATGTGGCCGCAACAAACTAAGAAAATGATCCGGGCGTGTGGTGTTGATGTGAAGAACATTGAGATAGATGATGATGGTACAATAAATATAAGTTAGGCTATGGGTAGAATAATAGCAAAAGACAGACAGACATTGCTCGATGTGCAGATAATGGCATGCGGAACGCTTGATGGCGTGATTGATGCCTGTGCTTTGAATGGCATAAGTCTAACGGATGATCTGGAAGATGGCCAGGGTGTAGAGGTCGCAGCTATTGGCAATGACAAAGTAGTGGCTACATACCGGAATAAGGGTTACAATCCTGCAACCGCCGTTGTGGTTGAGGAATCGGGGGTGAGGTATGGCGGTATTGGCTATATGGCAATTGGAGTTGATTTTGTTGTTAGTTAACATATTATTATGAGAAGTATTGCAGAGATAAAACAGAGTATGTGCGACGTGTTCATGCAAAATGAAACGCTGGCGCAAGCATACGGTTTCACGGTTGGTGATAGTTGGAACAGCGTGTTTAACAAGGTTAGTATTGAAAACCTCTTGCTGTATATTGTGGCTGTTGGTATCTATACCATCGAAGCATTGCTGAATGAGCACCAGAAAGAAGTGGACGAACAGATTGATGCTATGAGTGTACATAGACCGAAATGGTATCGTGACAAAGTGTTGGCGTTCATGAAGGACATGGTATTGATTGAAGATACCGACCAATACGACACGAACGGAATGAGTGATGGCGATATAGAACAGGCCAGAGTGGTCAAGTATGCAGCAGCTACAGAAAACAGTGATGCGAGTTTGCTAACAATTAAGGTCGCAGGATATAGTAATGGGCAACAGTCACCGCTAGATGAGGATACAGAAACCCAGCTTAGATCATATTTGCAAGAGATAAAAGATGCAGGTGTACGCATAGCATTGGTAAATCAAGAGGCAGACTTGTTTAGCTGCACAATAGATGTGTATTACAATGCTCTACTCACTGCGCCGACGGTAGAGAATGCAGTGCGTAAAGCAATCAGTGGGTATGTGGAAAATCTCTCTTTTAATGGGGTTTATACTAATATGGAGTTAGTGGATGCTGTACAGGAGGTTAGCGGTGTAAAAATAGCCGAATTGAAGCATAGCAGCGTGATGGTGGCTGGGGAATCAACCGAAACGGTAATTGATGCCCGACATATCCCAGCTGCAGGTTATATGAAGGCCAACATTTTAACGATAAACATGAAAGTGTACAATGAGTAAGTATAATATTAACTACGGCAAGTTATCCACCTTACTTATGCCTATGTGCTTGCGTGGTGGAAGGCTGCAGTCTATAGCAAGCGTCTTACTGTCGCCTTTGGTTGGTCTGAGGAATGAATTAGTTGCATTCAAGGATGAGAAACACTATAGAATGACACACAACGGGCAAACCTGCTATCTGAGAGCGGCGCTGAACGATAGATTTGACCCTGTTGAGCGTGGAATCTTTATCACGGAGGAGGGTGATGGGAATAATGGAATTATCTTGCACGAAAGAAGCAAAGAGCGTTTTACCCGTATAAAAAGACGTGAAGACGGTATTACGGAACTCTTTAGGAGAGGCTATGCTGGCGTTGGTAATATTGATTTCTGGGTCAATATCCCGACAAGACTCCAGGACAGTGTTAGTATTGATGTGGTTCGCGCTGTGGTGGATATATACAAACTCGCAAGCGTGAGATATGGAATAACGTATAATAACTAAAAGATTAAAGAATGGACAAGGTTAATGGTAATTATTTGACGCAATCAAACAAGGATTTCCCTTTAGATTGTGAAACTCTGGATTATATTGCCAAGAATATAGCCATCGTAGAGGCTCTGGGTAATATCGGTGGTGATAAAGTGATACTGAGTGGTTGTGAACCTACGAACGGGGGCTCTGTAAGGTCTGAGGGGTATGTTTTCCTGAAAACTAACGATTTCCCGAATGGAGAAATACTTAGATGGGAGGGAGGAGCTAGCACGCGAATGTATCTGAAGAAGGAGGACGTAAGTGTAGTAGCAGATGGATATGACTATCCAAAGGCATATACCCGTAGAACCTTAGCCCCAGGTTTAGGTGAAGAGTCATACCTGTGGTCTGATTTTTCCAATATACAGACTAATGTGGAACTCTCAGCTAAATTAGCAACCCTTGAAAACCAATTGAACGGGATTGCTGGCGAACCATTAGGAGTTGTCAAGATGTGGGCAGGTCCAACGTTGCCCGACGGATATATTTACTGTGATGGTACAGCATACCCTAATGGTACGGGGACGAATAAGGAATATGCAAAATTGTATGCCGTTTTAGGTGATACGTTTAATAGTGCCCCCAATAGTAATGGTAAAGTTGAGTCTACTTCTACAGGATATTTCCGTGTCCCAGATTTGAGAGGCCGTTTCATCGTAGGCTATAATGGCAATGATTCGGACTATAATAAAAATGGAAAATGTGGTGGAGAAAAGACGCATACCTTAACTACTAATGAAATTCCCTCCCACACACACGGCCAAAACCTTTGGGCAGAAGGCAATAACGATTGGAAAGGTGGCGGTAACGCCTCTCCAAAAAACGCTACGTCAAAATTTAATGCTACAACCCCGTATGGGAATACTAATGCAACGGGTGGTGGACTTGCGCACGAAAACCGCCCGCCATACTATGTGCTGGCTTACATTATAAAATACAAATAACATACGACTATGAGTGTAGTACAAGAACGAAATACACTGAAGGGGTATTTTAAGAAAGGCTCATACCCCACGCAAGAGCAGTTTGAACTATTGATAGATAGTTTGAGACATAAGAATGACCGCATACATGTATCCCTAATTGAGGGTTTAACAGAACTCTTGAACGAAAAAGCAGACTCCTCGGTGGGCAAAGCGCTGCAAGACCTACTCGGTAGGATCGAACGTGGGGAAATTGGTGGCGGCATGACTGCAGATGAGCGAGAGATGTTTGAAAGTTTGTTAGGCATGTTCTCCATTGATGAGGAACGCGGATGGCTACGTGTGAATGGCCCGACAAAACGATACTTTATGTCTATGACTGAACTTAGTATGCCAAATGCTCCAGAGATTGCAACGACGACATATTATGTTGTGACAGGCAATGCTAGTGTTGGCGTGACAAATAAGACATCTGGTGCAACCATGAAGTACAGTACTGATGGTGGTGTTACATGGAGCGATACGACAGGAACAATCTCGTTGGCTTCAGGGTATAGTAACACTGCAAGCAATGTGGTGAAGACTGTTAACGTGTTAGTGAAGGCCGTTAAAAATGGTGAGGAAAGTGAGATAAACGAGTATTTAATTACCATTAAACCCAAAGTGGCCAGTGGTAATGTATCTGTTGTTAGGAATGGCAACAACAATGACTATAGTACAAGTGCGACAATTACACTGACCCCTTCGCCTACTGTTGGCGCAGTAAGTAGCTATAGCGAGGACGGTGGTAAGACATGGACGGTTTTCACTGCTGCAACAACTAAGACTACAACCACGTCAAAGAGTGCGAGCGTATATCAGGTTAAGGCGGTCGCCTCTGAAAGTATGACGGCATACCAGGATGCAGCAACGGTAACGAGCAGCGCATTTACATTGAACAAAAAGAAATTCTATTATGGCCGAGGTGGTGCTACTCTATCGAGTGAGGCTGACATTAAGGCTTTGACAGGTGGAAGTAGTGTCGAGAAGGGCACCATGGCTGGTAGCTATAGCATAACGTCAACTGAGGCGGGCAAATACACATGGTTCTGCGGCACAGGTACATTGTCCAATGTAACTGCAGGCGGTTTCGCTGTACCAATGGAGAGCGTTAAGGTTGTCGATGGTTATAATTGCTATAGGTCAAGTTCGCCTGTAATGGAAATAGGTACTGATACATTTACGGTTTTATAACAACACATTAAGCTATGGCAAACATTAATATATACGGAACACTGCATAATGCTACTGGTGATCCTATAGCTCGTGCAAATCAGATAAAAGATGATAACCTTCAAAAGACACAGCAGGAACTCAACGCTATGTTTAACGAGGGTAAGAATAAAGACGGAGTACAGATTGGTAAGACGTACACTGCAGCAACAGATGGTGGGCTAACGTTGGATGGAAATTCCTTTTCGCTTAGTCCTGGCATAAAATCCGAGATTGGTTGCAGAAATGTGACACTCATGTACGGGCAGAATGAGGATGCTTTGACATTGGCGTTGATGCGGCACAACATGAAGCTAAGCAGCATTAAGGTACAGGGTGTTGCCTCGGTTAATATCAGCTATGGGGATACGCTTCAGCGCGAGATATACCCAGCAATCCCAGAACAATCTATAGACATGGGAAGTGCTGATTTTATGGTCATCAAGATAACACGCGATGCAGATAATGCGGATGCGGTGGTAGGTTTAAAGTTTAACTTCTAAAACACAAAAAAATATGAGTACACGACCTTTGGTTTGGAAAACTGGTACAAGTGGTACTGAAGGCACTACAACTGTCTTCGTCGATTCTTATGTTGGCAATGACTACTTAGGCAACGGAACAAGAGCAAACCCTTATCGCACTTTGACGAAAGCTTGGAATGCTCAGAATACAAAACCTACAAAAATCGTTTGTAGAGGACTATTCTCTGAACAAATGACGCTCGGTAACCATGCATGTGAAATTGCCGGTGATTATTGGGGTGCTGCCATTTTTGATGGGCAAAACAAATACCTTCTATATGGATATGGGCACTCAAACCTTATAATCCTAAATGCAAACACCTCCGGTGACGCCCCTGTTGCTACCGGTGCTACAGCCCTTCAGGGTGTTGGCCGTGCGAATCATACGAGCCTTGTGGGCAATACGAACCTTGCGCACAATGCCTATGGTGTGGCTGGCTCGGCTGCATTTATCGGAAAGAGCGGGCTTTATTGGGGCATCATCGGCGGCAATACCGCCGTCAACCAAGTTGTATATTGGAAGCCTCAACACAACGATGCTTACAAGCTGTCGATTGGCTGCGGAAACACCCCGTGCCTGAGTAGAGGAACTGTTTATGATGTTACAGTAGAACATGTAAGAAAAACGCCATTTACAGCCCATAGCGGGCAGATACAGACATCTGTATTCGGCAAGTGTGCAATCATACTAAACAACCCGGGAAAGATGACATATAGACGCTGTTTGTTTGCTTCTGATGTCAAGTTCTACTATTTTGTTGGTACGGACAACAAGAGTGAGGTAATCGAGATTGTTCCTACGGGGAATTCTGATGCGGATAAGGCCGAAAGCCTAATCAATAAGCTAACCGAAATTTATGCGGAAAAAGGTGTCCAAGAAGCGAACCAATATTTCCCATCTTTTGTAAGTTGTATTTTTAGTTCACAGTCTTCTGGAGAGATCTTTAACGACCCTGAGAATGGGGATATGACCCTTGTCCCAGGTTGCGATGCAGACATTGAGGCGGACATGGAATATTTAGGTGCACTGCCACCATGTATGCGCATACCTATAAAGAATGATTCAACAGGTTTGGTAGGCACATGGGATGAACGAAGCGCTGACGGATGCGTCAAGGTGTCTGAGAATAACATCATATACATTGATGAGGATAGCCCTTCTGCGACAGGGGGAATAATGTCTAAAATCATTGAGATAAACCCGACTAAAGTGCAATTTAATGGCATTTTTTCATTGATTGAAAGCAAGTGGCATCAAAAAGCATCTGTTTACAACTACAATGATGGGGAAACGGCGTTTGGGCAAACATATACGTCTGCTTCTGGTGTTTTGCCTGCAGGTATATATATGGTGTCACAGGGCTCTGTGTCTATCAAGGGATACCAATTTGATGAGGGCGAAGCCTTCAGTGTGGTTGATGAAGACAATTTTACAATTGAAGGAACAGGTGTTTGTGTCAATGTTGTAGAACCAAACGCAGGTGAAGTGATTTATTGCCGTTGTAGAAGTTCTATATACAAGAAAGTAAAACCGACAGATACGCTTACCAAGGGCGGTACATATCTGAATATCGGCAATAAGGATGTGACTTACCATGGTAGAAAAATTGTGCCAGGGGAATCATTCATCTGTACTAACGAACTATACTTCACTGCAGACAGCAACAATTATGAAATAGGGGTAATGTTCGATGCTGATGGAGCACCTGAATCCGCGTGGATACCTGCGCGTTTTTGGGGCGACTATTATGTAGGTAAGAAGGATGGGGTTATCGATTCAGACGAATACGGTGTTCCTTATTCAAGCGGAAACAACAGGTCTTTCACTAAGAGCACAATCAATAAGTCCGTCCTTGACCGTCGTTATGTTCAATTTAAAATAATGGTAAAACGTTATTAATTATGGATGATTTTGTACCAAACTATCAAGCATGCGACCCAAATTTTGTTCTAAATAAGCCTTCATATCCGGAAGATAATAATGTGCTCCTAAGAAGCTTTGCAGTGCAAGTAAAGATTGTGCGTGGTTCAGACGATTACCCGTATGATACTACCATTGTCAGTAACTTCAACGTTGCACGTAAGCAGTTGGTTAGTGAGCTGCCTGATTCAAACAAAATAATGGAAAGCATGGCGCTTAGCTCTGCCCCATATCCGTTGTTCGATGAAGAGCATACGCTATTGCGTGATATGCGTACTAAAATTATCGAGATGACATAAATGATAATTGGCGAGGGTGGCGCAGCCCTTCAGGGTGTTGGCCGTGCGAATAATACGAGCAATGTGGGCAATACGAACAATGCGAACAATGCCTATGGTGTGGCTGGCTCAGAAACATCTTAAAAAATCCCATGCCACCTTAGCCATGCTGATGAAACGATTTGTCAGCAAAACATCACGTGCAGATAAAAGCCAATCTAGTAGGCATAAAAGTAAGTCCGAACGAGGGGTAATAGGAGATGCAGCCCAATGAAAAGAATAGGTAAACTCTGGTCGCGTATATGTGACTATAAAAACATTCGTCTAGCGATACATAATGCAACTAAAGAAGCACCACAAAGGCCGGACAACATGAGGGTACTGGAAAGACGCGAACAGTGTGTGGAGGAAATTCACGATATGCTGGTGAACGAAACATACCAGTTCCACCCTTTGATGCACATGGTTGCCTATGAGCCAAAAGAAAGGATCATTGACTACATGATAACATATCCGGACAAGATCCTGATAACATGTGTGCACAATGTTCTTAAAACAGAGCTTATACCCAAGTTTGTTGAAAATACGTATAGCAGCATTAAGGGGAGAGGCCTTCATAAGTGTTGCGCTAAGATACAGAAAGAGGTAAGAAGGCACCCTAATGCGTACTATGTGCTGACAGATATAAAGAAGTACTATGGTAGCATTGATCATGATTTGTGCAAACAAAAGCTTAGGAACTATATCAAAGATACTAAATGCTTGAGGTTCCTTGATGCTTTGATTGATAACCATGAACAAGGCATTGCAATCGGGTTGAGCCTCAGCAGCTATTTGGCAAACCTAAATCTGTGCCAGGTTGACAGATGGATATATAGTGAGCTCCACCCCCTGGTGTATGTTAGGTATATGGATGACCAGTTAATGATGTTTGAGAATAAGGAGCAGGCACATATCGCGTTAGCAAAGCTAAAAGAGCATATAAAGGAACAGCGTCTGGAGCTTAAAAATAACGCCATTGTAGCACCTGTAAGTTCTGGTGTTATTATGGTTGGCTACCAATTCCATACGAAATATACGCTTTTGCGCAAAAATATACGTGAGCGTATGAAGGCAAAAGCGCGTAAATTGAAAAAGCTGAATCTTACTGACGATGAGTGGAAACAGCAGATGGCGTCTTATTACGGTTGGTGTATTCATGCGAATTGCAGGCATCTAATGCGTAAAACATTCGGTGAACGTTATAAACTATTTGAAAAGAATATCATGCAATACGAAAGATTGAGAGCAAAGAAGGAACAGAACAATTTCTTTGGTCTGCCTAAGGATGCGCGCGTAAGTATTACGCAGCTGAAAGATAAGGATATTGTTATTTTGGAGTTCATGGAGGTTACTCTTTTTAATGAACAGAAACTAGCAGTGAAGTTCTGTTATCCTGATAGCGATGAAGAGATTCACATGTTCCTTACGCGTAGCGACACAATACGCGAAAAACTTATAGCCGATAGAGAGTATTTGCCGTGCGTGGTCACTATAAGGGAAAAGAGGACTGCAGGCGGTAAAACATACCTTAGTTATGAGTAAATAGAGATAGAAGATAATGATGGTCGGGGAATATAAAAGCCCCCGACTTGTTAGTAGGACGCCAATCACATACTAACACAAAGATGCGCCATTACGCACAGTCGGGGGTTATAATATCCTTTCTGACCGCGTGATGGTGCTTTTTTGTGCTTGATTAAAATAAAATAGTATGTGATTGGCACTGCAAAATTATAAAATTTCGGGAATATTCCCTATTATAAACCAATTAAACAAACATTAAAGAATGAACAAGTATTATCAAATGCTAGAAAAGGTCCTCAACTCGGACAAAACACAACAAAACAAGAAGGGTGGAATAAGATACCTGTTGAACGAACGTATTACACTTACGCCTGTAGATCTCTTGGATATATTCGAGAGCCATGGCATTGCACGTAAGAAATTGCGCAATGAATTAAGCCTTTTTATGGAAGGTGAACGCAATGTTGAAAAATACCGCGAAGCAGGTATAAAATGGTGGGATTATTGCGGATCCATTTTGGTAAACTCTTACCCGACTTATTTTCAAAAATTGCCTCCTCTTATCGAGAGAATAAACCGGGAGCGAAGAAATAGTAAAAACTATGTCCTTTTCTTGGGTGAAACTGGTGTAGAAAGCAATCAAATGCCTTGTCTAAGCCTTATACAATTCCAGATCGACGAGGGCGAATTGGTGTTGTCAGCGTATCAGCGCAGTTCTGATGCAAATCTTGGTTTGCCTTCAGATATTTATCATCTCTATTTGATAAGCCGGCAAATAGAAATGCCATTGAAGTCCATAACGATAAACTTCGGTAATCTTCATATTTATCTGAGTAATGAAGAAAACACACGAAGGTTGCTTGCTGGTGAAGAAGACGTAAGGTTTGAGCTCAATGTGTGACCTGTAAATAGAAACTAAAAGGCCCTTAAAGGCTGTTTCAACTTAGGATGCAATAAGGCAATATAATATCTTATTGCCTATACAAAGGTAGGAATTTTTACTGAAACCACCAAATAAAACGGTTGAAAAATAAGCACTTAAAAGCATTTTTGTCGCACAGAATAAAAGGCTTTTAATTACCGTTCAAACAGCGATTAAAAACCTTTCAAAGTATGTTTTTGCAGGGTGCGAAAAAAACGAGAAAAATGTACATTTCGTTTTGAAAAGTTGTACATTTCGTTTTTGCGGTTGTAATTAACATGTAATTATTACCTTTTAAACTAGCAACCACTCTTTTGAAGGAGTAGCGCCGTAATCGGGTCAAGCAAATCATTGGGGTGGTTGCATTACCAAAGAAACCATAAAGTCTTCAAGAAATAGACGAAGGCGTATCTTGAAGGCTTTGTGGGTTCGTTTCCAACCCTAAAGCAACCTTTTTTTACAACAACCCTTAAACACAAACCACACTATGTTAGGAGCAATCATAGGAGACATCGTAGGCTCACGATTTGAGTTTAACAATACCAGTAACTTTAACTTTCAGTTTTTCGCCCCGGCGTGCGACTTCACCGACGACACCATATGCACCATTGCGGTGGCCGATGCTGCGCTCAATGGCAAGCCCTATAAGGAGACGATGCTAGAGTGGTGCCGCAAGTATCCCCACCCCATGGGAAGCTATGGCGGGTCGTTTACCCGATGGATACACTCTGCCAACGCCGAGCCCTACAATAGCTTTGGCAATGGGTCGGCCATGCGTGTGGGTGCCATCGGATGGCTGTTCGACACCGAAGAGGAGGTGCTCCGCCAAGCCAAGCTATCGGCAGAGATCACCCATAACCACCCCGAAGGCATCAAGGGTGCACAGGCCGTGGCACTCGCCGTATACCTCGCACGCAAAGGCGAAGCAAAAGAGACCGTACTGGAACGCATGCGCGACTACTACCCCACCTTCACCAAGCCCCAACTGGGAGGAAATCCCTTCAACGAGACGTGCCAAGGCACGCTACCCATCTGCCTAGGCATCATCGAAATATCCAGCGAATATGAGGAGGCCATCCGCTATGCCATAGCCGTAGGGGGCGATAGCGACACCATAGGCGCCATCGTGGGGGCCATAGCCGAGGCTATCTGGGGCGTGCCCGACATGATGAAACCCACGGCATTGGCCTATCTGCCCGAGGATATGATGGATATTTACACCCAATTTGTAGAGAAAACTGCGAAATGATAGCGTTTTTAGTAAAAAACTCGAACAATTCACTAACTTTGTTTGGTTTTTAGTAGGGATTTCTAAGGAATCCTAGGAATTCCTAGGTGCTTCTAGGAAAATATACTATACTAAGCTAAACAAAACTAACTAACGACATAACCACTATGAACAATCGCACCAAAGGCCAAGTGCTGAAGAAGCCTACCCTATGGAAGGAACTCTACTTTTACCGCAAGAGCGATGCCATATATCAGCTGACCGTGGCATTTTGCGAGCGTTTCCTTCCGAAGCACGGTGACCGCACGGTGGATCAGATGGTACAGGCGGCACGCAGCGGTAAACAGAACATCATCGAGGGTAGCGAGGATGGACAAACAAGTTCTGAGGTGGAAATACGACTTATCAATGTAGCCAGAGGTAGCTTGCAAGAGCTACGTGCCGACTATATAGACTACCTCAACACACACCACCTACAAGCATGGCCAGCAGATAGCGAACGACAGAAACGCCTGCGCGAATTTTGCCACGCTCAAAACGACTACGAAGCCTATGCGCCCCTAGTGGCCAAGATGAACGACGAAGAATATGCCAACCTGATGCTCACCCTATGCCATCAAACGGATAAGATGATGTGCGCCTACCTATCCAAATTGGAGGAGCGTTTCGTCATCGAAGGCGGCATCAAGGAGCGCATGTATGCCGCACGCACCGGCTACCGCCAGGCACAAGACAACCACTTGCAACAACTCAAAATCGAGAACACCGCGCTGAAATCCGAGAACGCAGCACTGAAGGCGCGCATAGCTGAGCTAGAGCGGCGCTTGAGAGAAAGGGAGCCTTAGGTAGTCTTAAGAAATCCTAGGGAGTCCTAGGAAATCCTAGGTAGCGAACCAACCAAACAAGCAAGAGCTACTGCACCAAACAAAACTAAGACTCTTCACGGATGTGTCCGTAGCGGATGATATTGGTGAGATACACCGTGAAGACGGGTAGCAACATCATACCTGCCAAAGCAAGAAGCACCGAGATCACCTTACCCACGGCCGTGACGGCTTGTATGCTGCACCCTGCCGTGGTTGCTGTCATGCAAGCATACCACAAACTATCCCAGAAGCTATGGAGCTGAGGATTGACGTTGACCTCGAGCACATAGAAGATAAGGCTGCAATAGTAAATAAAGGAAAAGAGCACCACGATGTAGGTGACGAGAAGACCCGCCATGAGGTTGCGCAGGAGGCCATAGGCGATGAGGGTAAAGGCTATATAGCCTCGAATGAGGGGAATAAAGCGAAAGAGGTAGGCCGCCTCGGTGCTGAGCTGTATGCCCCACCAATCGAACAAGGTAAGGTAGGGCATTATGAGTAGCAGAAAAATGAAGTGACGCCCCAAGTAACGCCACGAGTCATCGGCATTGTACACCTCGACCGCATACAGTATGATGAGTAGCACGCATATCCAAAACTGGAGGTCGAGATAGTTGGCATCATCGTAGAAGGGTATGCCCCTGAACGTGTCGATAGAGATGCTGATGACAAGCAACAGGCTGAGCATAAAGGCCGAGAGATGAAGGGCCAGCTGAACATCTTGTTTGGAGGACATGACACGAATATTGAAAATTAAAAATCGAAACTATTAGTTAACAAATGGACATAAAGAAAGGTTGAGACCGTCGGCCTCAACCTTTTTACTTTACACTTGCGTGTGGCGTAGTTTCTTTTTCAACTCTCAAGCATCTCCTTACCAAGAGTAGTTAAGACCAAAGGTCAAGTACTCCTTGAACTGGAAGAAGCCCCAGTTGTCGTTGCGAGCCACATGGTCGTCGAAACGGGTATGGAAGAAGAGAGTGGTAGAGATGTACTTGTTTACCTGGAATGAGAAGGTGTTTTCCCAATCGAGCTGCACGTAGTCGTACGGAGTATAGTAGTAGAAACGTGTCTTATAGCTGATATTCTTAGCAAACTTGTAGCTGAAGTTCACCTCCAACTTCGAACCGACGTCGTGACGTGACTGCTTACCCTCCTGAATACCATAACGTGTGGCCAACTCGGGCACTGCAACGTATGACATCTTATATGAGAGCGGACCGGGGAAGATTGAGATGCTACCATTCTTGAAATTCTTCTTATAGTCCATACCGACGGTGAGCGAAGCATCCATAGGCGCCAAGAAACGTGACTTCAACTTATCGCCATCGAAGTGGTTCATCATCTGTGTGTTACCCTGCGCCTCGATAGCATAGTTCCAACTGCGGATAGCCTTGAGGTTGAGCTTCGATGTCAAGCGCAAAAGGTCTTGGTTTGACTGGATAGCGGCACCCTGATTCTTATAGAAACCGATACGTGCCTCCAACTTATTGTCCCACTGGGTCTTCTTCTGATTGTTGTAGTTGGCCTCCATGGTCATGGTAGAGAGCAAGTTGATGTTGTTGATACCACCCTGATACCAGTTGGGCGAGAAGAACGACTCGGTCATCTGAGTAGAGAAGGTACCCTTGGTCTTCCAGAAGTTGGGCTTCTGCACCACCATATCGGTAGTCAGACTTGCCTTTTCGCCAGCGGCCTGTGCGATATTCAGATTGGTAGGCACATCAAGTTTTACATGATTAGCGGTGCTCTTCATAGCCTCTTCAGACACGCTCTGGCTGGCACGAAGAACATCCTCGGTCATCTGCACACGAGTGGGAGTAGCCAAGTAGGCATACATGAGGATGCGATCCATCTCATTGAGCAGGCGCAAGTCGCGGCCACTACTCATAGATGCCAGGCGCACACTGTCTTCAGCCTCGATGGCGGGCTTTGCACCTGCTTGCATAGCATTGGTCACGGGAGTCTTGTAAAGGGTGAGCGGTGCAAAGAGACGGAAGAAGTAGGGATTGAAGAGGGTAGAGTCGCTACCATCAATCTCCTTCACTGCCACCTCGTAGTCGAGCACCATCTTGTCGAGCAAGCGGTTGTATTTGTTTACGATAGCGGTATCAGAGAAGACCTCCTTCACCAACTGAGCATCGAGCAACGACTTAGCCGAAATCATATCGGTCACAGCCTTTACCTTCTCCATAATCAGAGCGGTAGAGTCCACATCGGTAAGCACACGCAACGCGATGGGGAGCGAATCGGGCACAAGCGACATCACGGCAGACGAATCGGCCACCGCAATGCTATCGGCCACCGCAACGCTATCAGCCATAGCTACGCTATCAGCTACATTTTCAACCACAAGAGCCGCACTATCGGCAACAACAACCTGTACCGAGTCGAGCTTGGCCACAACGCCTTCGACCTGATTGGTCTCGGCAACCTGAGCTACGCCGAGTACCCAGCATGATGCCAACAGGGAACCCAGCAAAAACAATCTTTTCATAAACAACTATTCTTAATATTTATATTGATATGCAAACTAAAATTACCGCGAAGTTACATATTTTTACAATAGCAACCGCCTCGTTTCGTTTTTTTTCGTCTTTTTAGCAACTAAAAGCAGGTTTTATTCGCTGTTTTGTCCAAAAAACACTAACTTTGCAGCTTGGAAAAAACTAATAGAACAATACATATAAACTAATTTGTGTTATGGCTGAAACAAAGTATATCTTCGTGACCGGAGGCGTAGCCTCTTCACTCGGCAAGGGAGTTATCTCGTCTTCAATCGGTAAGTTGCTGCAAGCCCGTGGCTACAATGTAACTATCCAGAAGTTCGACCCGTACATCAACATCAATCCCGGCACACTCAATCCCAATGAGCATGGCGAGTGCTATGTGACTATTGACGGACACGAAGCCGACCTCGACCTCGGACACTACGAGCGTTTCCTCGGAGTGAACATGACCAAGGCCAACAATATCACTACCGGACGTATCTACAAGCGTGTTATCGACCGCGAGCGTCGTGGCGAGTATCATGGCAAGACCATTCAGGTAGTACCTCATATCACCAATGAGATCAAGCGCAACGTAAAGTCATTGGGCACTACATCACAATTTGACTTCATCATCACCGAGATTGGTGGTACCGTAGGCGACATCGAGTCATTGCCCTACATGGAGAGCGTACGTCAGCTCAAGTTCGAGCTCGGCCGCAACGCCATGTGCGTGCACCTCACCTATGTGCCCTACCTCGCTGCTGCTGGTGAGCTCAAGACCAAGCCCACACAGCACTCTGTACAGAAGTTGCAGTCACTCGGTATTCAGCCCGATGTACTCGTACTGCGCACCGAGCATGAGTTGTCTGAGGATTTGAAGAAGAAGACCGCCCTCTTCTGCAATGTGGACGAGAATGCCGTATTCCAGTCAATCGACGCATCTACCATCTACGAGGTGCCCATCTTGTTGCAGAATCAGAGCATGGATGATATCATCCTCCGCAAGTTCGGTATCACTCCCGGTCCCAAGCCCACACTCGGCCCCTGGAAGGAGTTCCTCGATCTTCGTGCTAAGGCTACCGAAGAGGTACACATCGGCCTCGTAGGTAAGTACGATTTGCAGGATGCTTACAAGTCAATCTTCGAGGCATCATCACAGGCATCTACCTACAACAACCGCAAGCTCAAGATGCACTTCATCAACAGTGAGAACATCACTAAGGAGAATGTTGCCGAGCAGCTCGCAGGCATGAACGGTATCATCATCGGCCCCGGTGCTGGCCAGCGTGGTATCGAGGGTAAGAACATCGTTGCAGGCTACACCCGCGAGAATGGTATCCCCACCTTCGGTATCGGTCTCGGTATGCAGTGCATGGTAGTAGAATTTGCACGCAACGTGCTCGGCCTTGCTGATGCTAACTCACGCGAGATGAACGAAACCACTCCCAACAACGTGGTAGACATCATGGAGGAGGCAAAGGCACACCTGAACGACACCATGCGTATGGGTAACTTTGACTGCGCCCTCATCGATGGTAGCAAGCTCAAGGAGATCTACGGCGTCAACTGCATCCAGGAGCGTCACCACCACCGCTACGAGCTCAACAACAAGTACAAAGAGCAGTTCGAGGCAGCTGGCTTGAAGTGCGTGGGTATCAACCCCGACACCAAGTTGGTAGAGGCTGTAGAGGTTTCAGAGCACCCCTGGTACATCGGTGTACAGTACTATCCCCAGTACAATAGCACCGTACTGAAGCCCCACCCCTTGTTCCTCTCGTTCATCAAGGCAGCCATCGAGGGTTGAGAGTTGAGGGTTGAGAGTTAAGAGATTAAGAAACATGATATAGTAGGCGCAGACGCTGTCTGCGCTTACTATTAGTTTTAATAATAGAAAGTAACAAAACAAGAAGAATGAACAACAACAAAAGTACAATTATCGGCTGGGTCCTGATAGCCGCCGTGATGGTAGGATTCATCTGGATTAACAAGCCCAGCGAAGAGCAACTGGCCGAGCAGGCTCGCCTCAAAGCCGTACAAGACTCTATCGCTTTGGTACAAGCACAGCAAGAGCTCGACCAATCTTTGGCAGAGGCTCGCTACAACCAAACCCTATTGCAAGACACCACATCGGCACTCTACCAAGCCGCACAGGGCGAAGAGCAGACCTTCACCCTCGAGAATGAGTTGGTGCGCCTCACCTTCTCAAACCGTGGTGCCCGCGTAACCTCGGCCATCCTCAAGGAGTATACCAACCAGGAGGGACTTCCCTTGGAGCTCTTCAATCAGGACGACGAGAGCATCAACTTCATGCTCGATGGTAAGAATGAGAACATCGTTACCGAGAAGCTCTACTTCCAGCCCGCAGTAGTAACCGATAGCACCCTCGTATTCCGCATGCCCGTAGGCGCTGGCCACCTCGACTTCAGCTATAGCCTGCTCCCCGAGAGCTACATGCTCAACTTCACCGTACAGGCACACGGCTTGCAGAACTTCTTCCCCTCATCAATGAAGACCATGAGCGTAGATTGGGCACAACGTGTGCGCCAGCAGGAGAAGGGCTACACCTTCGAGCAACGCTACACTACCCTCACCTACCACACTGAGAAGGAAACCGAGAAGCTGAGCGAGATGAAGACACAGAGCGAGAGCGTAGCTGCGCTCGAGTGGATTGCCTTCAAGGATCAGTTCTTCAGCAGCATCTTCATTGCCGACCAGCAGTTCAAGACCGCTGAGCTCAGCTCATCATCTATCAACGAGGGTAGCGGCTACCTCAAGAACATGGAGGCTGAGGCCACCGTATTCTTCGACCCCTCAGGCGAGAAGGCTTCACAGTTCCAGTTCTACTTTGGCCCCAACCAATACCAAACCTTGAAGGAGAGCAGCAAGCTCTCTACCAGCGGCAAGAACCTCCACCTCGACAAGCTCATCTACTTCGGATGGCCTATCGTACGTTGGGTCAACCGCTTCTTCGTGGTATACCTCTTCGACTGGCTCAACTCATGGGGTATCAACATGGGTATCGTACTTCTCCTGCTCACACTCATCGTGAAGGCTATCGTATTCCCCTTCACCTACAAGCAGTACATCTCTACTGCCAAGATGCGTGCCTTGAAACCCTACATTGACAAGATCAACGCTAAGTACCCCAACCAAGAAGATGCCCTTCAGAAGCAGCAAGAGACCATGCAGCTCTACAGCAAGTACGGTGTGAGCCCCATGAGCGGATGCTTGCCCACACTGATTCAGATGCCCGTATGGATGGCGCTCTTCTTCTTCATCCCCAATGCCATTGAGCTCCGCGGCCAGCATTTCCTCTGGGCTAACGACCTCTCGGCATACGATGACCTCCTGCACTGGAACTTCAACCTTCCCTTGTTGGGCGACCACATCTCACTCTTCTGCTTGCTCTTCAGCATCGTGAACATCGTAAACACCTTGTACACCATGAAGCAACAACCTGCAGGTGGCGATCCCCAGCAACAGAAGATGATGAAGTGGATGATGCTCATGATGCCCCTCATCTTCATCTTCGCGTTGAACAACTACTCGGCAGGTCTTAACTACTACTACTTCGTATCTACGCTCACCACCATCATCATCATGCTCGTGTTGCGAAAGACCATTGACGAGAAGCAATTGCTCGTACAGCTTGAGGCCAACTATGCCAAGATTCAGCATCAGCCCAAGAAGAAGAGCGGTATGATGGCTCGTCTCGAAGCGATGCAGCAACAGCTCGAAGAGCAACAGAAGCTCCAGCAACAACAGCAACAGCGCTACCAGAAGTAATAAGCGCCCCTGCTACCAATCATAAGAAAAGGAGATACTCACGCGAGTATCTCCTTTTTTGTTTGCCCTGTTGGCTTTATCATCTACAAATCATCAATGCTCTCCTTGGAAGAACAGTGTTTCTGTTATCTCATGAATACGTTGCTGAGTATATTCAATCAGTTCTTTCAGATTCTCTGACGGAGAGGTCACCTTCAGCGCTTCATCTACAAACTTCTGATAATATGCACGCTCATTCTTCAAGTCCTTCTTCATCGCATAAGCCTGCGCAATGCGATAATACACGTAGAAATTACTGTCAGGATACTTCATACTCTGCTTCATATGAGCGATTGACTTATCGTATTCCATCCATTTGAAATACCCCTCGGCCAAGGTATTGGTGAGCGCATACATCAACTTCTGGTCAGGTTGCAACATCTCCATACTCTGCTCCACATACCCTACTCCATCTTCAACGAACCCGATTTCAATGGCCACAATACCCATTTGTGATATCACGTGCGGATTCTCATACCCACCTATCTCAGCGGCCCTCACAAAGGTATCGTAGGCCTTCATGAGTTGGTTAGACTTGGCATAGCAAAGAGCCAAATAGTAGAGAGTAGATTCGTTGATATCACCATACCGCTCAAGCCGTTCATATTCGTCCATCGCCCCTTTGTAATCACCCATCTGATAGAGCGCATGCGCCTTTTGGCGATTGACAAAAACATTCGTAGAGTCATATTCACAATAAGCATTGGCGATATGGAGCGCCGTATCGGGAAGTTGCGCCTTATTGTAGTGGCTGGCAAGCTTCGACACCACCCTGCTATCGTAGGGGTCTTCTCTATTAGCCAGTCGGCCATAGTATAGAGCACTATCCACAGCCGCCACATTAGAGAAGCAGAAGTACTTCATCTTTTTATCTCCAAGGGTCAAGCTATCTGCAGGAAGGGTTTGATAGAGATTCAGACATTGCTGATAACCACCTCTTTCGTAATGGCATTGTATGATTTTTCTCAACACTTCGGCCGAAGCATCGTACCTATACGCCTCTTCATACAGAGCAAGCGCCCGATAAAGGTTGTTTTGCTGCTTACAACTATCGCCCTGCGCCACAAGCGACTTAATCTGAGCTTCGGAGATATCCTCACTTGCCTGAGCCTTGAAGGCAAAGCAAAGAGATACAAGAATACACGAAAGAAAGGTTATACTGTATTTCATCGGATGGGTTGGTTTGGATAAGAGGGCAGGCATATCAATCCTGATATACCCGCCCATATTGACATTGCATCATGAAGAAGATTGTTTTAACAATGTCACTTGATTAGTGGAATTTATCAATTAGAAAGTCGGAAGGCCACGGGAATCGTGAAGTATGTGCGCACCTCCTTGCCTTTCTGCTTACCAGGTGTCCAGTTGGGCATAGCATTCACTACGCGCAAGGCCTCTGCATCAAGCTGCGGATCTACAGACTTCAATATCTTGGCATCCGTGATGCTACCATCCTTCTCTACTACGAACTGCACAATCACACGACCCTGCTTACCCTGCTCCTGAGCCTCCTTGGGGTACTTTACATTCTGCTGTATATATTTCATCAAAGCTTCATGACCGCCGAGATATATAGGCATTTCTTCTACGACGTTGAAGATTTCTTCGCCCTGAGTGGAAGCTTTGACAACCTGCTTCACCTCGGCAGGTTTGCTTTCCTCTCCCCCATCCAAACGGAAGGTTACAGGCAATGTAAAGCGTACGCGCACAGCTTGACCCTTCTGCTTACCGGGTGTCCAGTTGGGCATGCTACGAACCACGCGTATGGCTTCTGCATCGAGCATAGGATCTACGGAGCGCACCACGGTGTCGTTGCTGATGCTACCATCCTTGTTTACCACAAACTGCACAATCACACGACCCTGCACACCCTGATCCTGAGCCTCCTTGGGATATTTCACATTTTGCTGCAAGAACTTCATCATTTCTCCCATACCACCGGGGAACATAGGTTGCTCTTCTACCACCTGGAACACATCGCCCTGCTCAGCCTCCTTAGGCTGGGGAGCATAGCTTACTACTTGCATTTCAGGAGCACTTGCCGGCTCTTGATTGGCCTCGGCCTTCTTCTCCTTCGGTGAGGTGCAAGAGATTACGGTTACTGTAGCAAATGCTACGGGGAGCACGAAGAGAGCTTTCAGACGTGCCCACGGACTGGTTTGTCTTTTCATCATCATAATAATACGTTTTTTAGTGGAACAATTATTGAAATTATTGGTAATCGTATTGAACTTCACGCCCACAGCCTCCTCAAAGAGACGCAGTTGGTATTGGCGTGCGTCGAAGCCTTGACTGAGGGTAGCGCTATCGGCCTCATATTCGTGGATAGCCTCCAACTCGCGTTTGAGGAGCCATGCCGCCGGGTTAAACCACTGCGCTATAGCACACAACTGCACAAAGAGCAGGTCCCACGAGTGGTGCAGACGGATATGAGCACGCTCATGAGCGAGAATCATATCGAAGTTTTCATCCAGGTCTTGCACCGAAGCCATCACATAGCGCATCCACGAGAAGGGTCCGTAAGCCTTGTCATGCGCAATGAGCACGATGCCATCAGCCATTTCGCTACGCTTTCCACTGCGGATAAGACGTCTGATAGAGAGGAGCGAACCCACAAAGTGAGTCACACAAGCCAGCAAACCGATGAGGTAGATGATGACGAGCGATCCGCGCCACGGAATCTGTTGCCAGGGAATGCGCTGCCATAGCGTAGGTGTAGCCTCAGCGGTAGCAATCACGCCATCAGCGTCTGCCCCATCATTCACCAAAGCCGAAGCAAGTTCCTCTACCACCACACTGGCCTCGCGCACCGCCACATCTATATCAATATACAAGAAGGGGATGACGGCCGAAAGGGCAAGTATGAAGAGTAGCAACCGACGATTGAATCGGTGCCATGTATCGCGACTGCACAGCAACTTATAGAATAGGTAGAA
>JAFZFZ010000070.1 GCA_017557005.1 Bacteroidaceae bacterium
CCCTAAACTCTAAACTCTAAACTTTTACGACTCTCATCTTGCCCTTTGCTTCCTCCAAGTACTTGTAGATGCGAATGCAAGCCCAAGCATCAGTGGCTGCATAGCCCTTCTGGCGGTCGGTGAGCACATCGGCCTCCCAGTTGGTGAGGCGTTGCGATTTTGATATCTTTTCGCCGAAGAGCAGAGCATATATCTTTTGCAGACTTTGTGCTTCGATGCCCAATGTCTTCACATATTGTTGAAGGTCGAGGAATCCCTGCGGTTCGAAGCTATGTTTGCGGTGCAAGTTGTGTATGTCGTCCTTGAGCGATAGTCCCACTTTGAGCTGGCGTGCATCCTGCAACAGGTCGATCAGTGCTTGAGGCATGCCTATGTAGTTGAGTCTAAAGAGAAAGCAAGTGTCCTCGGTAGATATTTGCAGTAGCGACACGTCGTAGGTGCGTCCTTTTGCAAAGCTGGGGCGTGTCTCGGTGTCGATACCTACGATGGGGAAGCTTTTCAGGTAGTTTACAGCCTTCTCTACATCGGAGGTGGAGTGTATCACGATGATGCGTCCCTGGAATAGGGCAGCAGGCATCTGCGCTACGTCGGCTTTAGCTATGTCGCTTTGTATCTCAATCATCGTATTCTTCCTCTTCTTCGTCGTCGTTTTTGCTGAACTTCACCTCGTGCAATGCACGCATGGTGTTCACCAGCGTCTGTCCCCAGTATGCAGCAAAGTGTTCGCGGCATTGTGCCAATGCATCGTGCATGGTCTCGTTCAGTCCGCTTTGGAACTGGCATACAAAGTCCTTCACTACTTGGTAGATGTCGGCCAGGTCCTCAGCGATGCTCTTGCGTATGGGGGTGTCGCTATATTTCATGTCCTCTACGAATACGTCGAGGTAGTCATCACGGTCGGCCATGATCTCCTGCATGTTGATGCGTATCACCTCGTAGTCCTCCTCGTTGACGAATGCCTCAAGCACGTCGTCGCCCATCACCTCGCATTCGGGCATCATGGATGCCTTGATATATAATAGAGGTAGTATCTTGAGCAGGGTGTCTACAAATTCGGAGCGTTTTTGTCCTTCGCAGCGTTCTATGAAGGCACAATACTCGGCAGCTACGGTCACAAACTCTACCGTGTTGCGTTCAAATATCACTTGTGATGGTTGTTTCATAGCGTGTTTTCGTAAGCGGCCGTAAAGTTACAAAAAAAGCGCGAATAATTGGTCTTTCTCCCCAGTCAATATAAATAAAGTTTAAAATCTTGTGGAAAAATCGAAACAATTTCTACCTTTGCAGTTAAAATGCGTAGTTTGCATTTTACCTATACCTCTCAAGAAACGAAAACAGAAGATACACGATATGGCGACACAGAAAAACTCCAAGAAAGACAAGGTTGAGAAAAAAGAGATAAAGTGGTTGCAGACATTGCGCAACACGCTGAAGAACGATACCACACAGTTTGTCATAGGCTTGTTGTGTGTGATGGTGGCACTCTATATGGTGCTTGCCTTCTGCTCATTTGTGCTCAATGGTGGGGCCGACCAAAGTGCGTTGGAGCCTGCTACTGCAATAGAGCAGTTCGAGGGCGTGGCCGATGATGCCCCCGATGTGGTGAAGAACAGCACCGGTAAGCGAGGTGCCCATATTGCTCAGAAGCTCATCAACAACAGCTTCGGAGTGTCGTCGTTCTGCATCCCCGTGTTCCTGCTTGTGCTGGGTCTCAATCTCATGCGCATCCGCAGCTACAAGTTCGATCTCAAGCATTGGGGTATCTGCTGTGCCACCATCCTTGTGTGGGGATCGCTCTTCCTGAGCGTCACCATCGACCGTTGGTTTACGGGCTCAGGCATCTACTGGGGAGGCTACCATGGCCACAATGTCACCGAGTGGCTTATTGGCCAGTTTGGTATGCCCGGCATCGTGATCTTGCTGCTGGTGACTGCCATCATCTTCAGCATCTACCTCACACGTACCACTATCGAGGTCATCAGAAAGCTGTTCCATCCCAAGTCGCTGCTTCCGGGTCAGGATGAGGTGGAGCAAGCTCTTGCGGAGGTTCCCGCCGAGGAGCCCGTTGCTGCCCCTGCCGATGTGGATTTCACCATCGATGAGCAGCCTGCAGCCGAGCTCACTTGGGACCCTACCGACACTCCCGATGAGCCCCAGCCTGCAACCGATGAGATGGAGCTGGAGATTGTAGCGCAGCCCATCGAAGAGGAGCCACAGCCCGCTGCAGACAAGGAGGAGGCAAGCGAAGCCGAATTCACCATCGAGCTCAACGAAGAGGAGGAGGCCGAAAAGATTGTAGAGCCCTACAATCCCCGTCTCGACCTCTCACGTTATAAGTTCCCCACCATCGACCTGCTCAATAAGGGCAACGAAGAGTTGCTGATGGTCGACCGCGATGAGCAGAATGCCAATAAGGACCGCATCATACAGGTGTTGCGCGACTTTGGTATCGAGATCTCCTCTATCAAGGCCACCGTGGGTCCCACCATCACCCTTTATGAGATAACCCCTGCACCCGGTGTGCGTATCTCGAAGATCAAGAACCTTGAGAACGACATTGCTTTGAGTCTTTCGGCTCTCAGCACCCGTATCATTGCTCCCATACCGGGTAAGGGTACCATCGGTATTGAGATACCCAATGCCAATCCGCAGATAGTGTCTATGCACTCGGTCATCGCCAGCCGCAAGTTCCAGGAGTGCACCTATGAACTCCCTATAGCTATCGGTAAGACTATTACGAACGAAATCTTCATGTTTGACCTTGCCAAGATGCCTCACCTCCTTGTGGCCGGTGCTACAGGTCAGGGTAAGTCAGTTGGTCTGAATGCCATTGTTACCTCTTTATTATATAAGAAGCATCCGGCCGAGCTTAAGTTTGTCATCGTCGATCCCAAGAAGGTGGAGTTCTCTGTATATGCTCCCATCGAGAAGCACTTCCTTGCCAAGCTCCCCGATGGCGAAGATGCCATCATCACTGATACTGCCAAGGTGGTGCAGACTCTGAAGTCGCTTTGTGTAGAGATGGATGCTCGCTATGACCTGCTTAAAGCAGCTGGTGTGCGCAACCTGCGCGAATATAATGAGAAGTTTGTCAACCGCAAGCTCAATCCCGAGAAAGGGCATAAATACTTGCCTTACATCGTGGTCATCGTCGATGAGTTTGGTGACCTTATCATAACAGCGGGTAATGATGTCATCATACCCATTACTCGTATTGCCCAGCTCGCTCGTGCCGTAGGTATACATATGATTATCGCCACACAGCGTCCTTCTGCCAATATTATCGTAGGTGGCATCCGTGCTAACTTCCCTGCCCGTATCGCCTTCCGTGTATCGTCTATGATAGAGTCGCGCATCATTCTCGACCGTCCCGGAGCCAACCAATTGATTGGTAAAGGTGATATGCTCTTCCTTCAGGGCAGCGATCCTGTACGTGTACAGTGTGCCTTTGTTGACACTCCCGAGGTTGACAGCATCAGCCGCTACATCAGTCAGCAGCAAGGCTATCCCACTGCCTTCTACTTGCCCGAGTATGTAGATGAGAATGCCGCCGATGGCAACAACCTCGATGATGTGGACCTCAAGCGTCTCGATCCCATGTTCGAAGATGCCGCTCGCCTCGTTGTTGTACACCAATCGGGTTCTACCTCGCTCATTCAGCGCAAGTTCTCTATCGGTTACAACCGTGCAGGCCGCATCATGGACCAGCTCGAGAAGGCAGGCATCGTAGGTCCCGTCGATGGCAGCAAGCCCCGTCAGGTGCTCTGCGCTGACGAGATGGACCTCGAGTTCAGACTCAAAGCGTTGAATGAGAATTGATAGCGTAAAATAGCAGAATAGTTAAATTGTAGATAAATAGTAAATAATGAGACGTTTCCAATCCATATCCTTCACCCTTCTCCTCTTGTGTTTCACCCTCCCTTCCATGGCCCAAGGTACAGCCGAGGTATGGCTCAACAAGGCCGTCGAGCAGTTTCAGAACAAAGGTGTAGAGGTTGTCTTTCGCATCAATGAAGAGGGCTTCAACATTGGCGGCAAGCTCCTCATGGAGGGCAACAACTACCATTTCGATACCGACGAGATGAAGGTGTGGTACGATGGCACCACCCAGTGGACCATGCAGTTTGCCGACGACTACGCCGAGCTCTACATCAGCAATCCCACCCTCGAGGACCAGCAGAGCATCAACCCCTACCTTGTGCTCAAGAACTATAAGAACCACTTCACTGCCAGCGACGGCACCGAGAAGACAATGGGCGGCAAGCCTGTACACGAGGTCATCCTCACGGCTAAAGACGAGCGTCAGGAGCTCTCGGCCCTCCATGTATATATCAAGGGCGACGGCAGCCTCAGTGCCATGCACCTCATCTTCCCCGACCACCGCATCTACAAGGTCGACGTACGCAGCATGCGCAGCGGTCTCACCTTTCCCAAGCAGACCTTCACCTACTCTGAGCAGGCCTTCCCTGCCGATGAGGTCGTTGATATGCGATAAACACTCTCAGGTCAAACAAGACTGACAACCATGAATGAGATTATTGATTTCCTGAAAGATTTGCAGGCCAACAACAATCGTGAATGGTTCATGGCCAACAAGGCAAGGTATGTAGCTGCCGCCAATCGTTTCAACGCGATTGTTGACGAGCTGATACAGGAGATTGCCCGCTATGATAGCACGGTGACAGGGCTCACGGCCAAGGACTGCACCTATAGAATCTATCGTGATGTACGCTTCAGTGCCGACAAGAGTCCGTACAAGACACACATGGGCGCCTTCATCTGTCGTGGAGGCAAGAAATCAGGCTACTCAGGCTATTATTTCCACATCGGTACGGGTGGCGAGGGATATCCCTATGCCCATATGTTGGCTGCAGGCGACTACTGCTTCGACCCGAAGGTGTTGCAGGTGTTGCGCGAAGATATCGTAGGAGGCGGAGGCGATTTCGATGCTATCGTGAAGGAAGCACAACCCACCTTCGACCTAGACCGTGAAGGAGCCTTGAAGCGCAATCCCAAAGGATTCGAGCAGGAGACGCTATACACAGATTATCTGCGCTTGAAAGCCTTCTGCCTGATACACACTCCCAGCAATGATTTCGTCTGTGCCGATGGCTTGCCACAACGTGCAGCCATCCTATTCCAATCGGCACAACCCTTCTTGAACTACGTCAATAGAGCGATAGAGTACGTAAAGAGCGAGATGTAAGCCAAGAAAGTGTACTTTTTGTATACGTTTTGTGTACAAATTAGTGTACAAATTCATGGCTTAACTATAATGTGACCAGTGGGTTACGCTGTCTGATGTGTACTATTCTTTTTCCACTGCTCTCTTTCTGTTTTCGAGGTTTTTACAAATACGCCTTGGCGTATTTTGGCGATGTAGAACTCCTTGGTCAGGCGGGTCAGTTTCTTGGCTATGCCATTTTGCTTGATTCCGAACTCTTCGCCCAGACGGATGGCTTCAGCAGTGGAAAACTGCTTGGGTAGCATCTGTAGGAAGGCCAAGGCGCTGAGGTATGAACGTTTCGTTTCCTCCTCTTCTTTCTCTTCACGGCGCAGACGGTCATAGATGGTGGAGGTCTGCATCATCGTACAAGGAGAGGGGCTCGCTCATCATCTGGGGTAGCGACTGTATCATCGCATCGGGTAGGGGATAGGGCACTGTCACACCGTCATCGTCGGTGTGGGCGCTCATCAGAGTTAGTGGGTTATCTACGATCCCGCTCGTCACTTCGCTGAGCAGAGGAAACTCCTCTTGTTGGGTCTCACGCAGGATGTCGGCATAGGAGGATTGGGTTTCATTAACATTGAATTCTTTCATATCGTTTTATTATTTACAATTTCACAATTTACTATTTACTATTTATTTACAATTTAGCTATTTTACAATTTTCATTTTCGCGATGTCTGCAAGCTCCCTCCCTTCGGTGCCGATGCGATAGAGCATCGGTTGCGACGACGAGAACTTTAGTTCTCCAAAGGAGTCTCGCTTGCGAGTTTCGTGGGGAGAGACTTCTGTTGATTTCTTTGCAAAGATAATATCTGAAAATTCCTAAATCAATACCCTGATAACCAGTGTGATTGAAAATAAAAACGAGCCTTCTGTTGCATATTTTCGGACTATTCATTATCTTTGTTCTACAAAGGGAAAAATATTTCTATTCGCGAATAGAATGGTTTCTGACTGCGAATAGAAAACATTATGCTCGCGAGTAGAAATGTTTCTAACCGCGAATAGAAAAACTTTTAGAACCATATAAAAACTACTGATATCCTATGAAAATCAAGAAATCTAAACATGTGCATCATGAGAGAGACTACACTCCTGTTGTGAACTGCAAACTGACTAGTCGCCGCCTCCTTTGCGGCACCGAGACCGATATGCAAGGTGTAGCCGTGGGGGTTGCCCATCCGCAGAAGGTGGACATTGAGCAGATGGCATACGACATTAGCAATGCCACCACCGCCACGCCCACTGATGTGAAACTTGTGTGGGATGCACTGCGCAGAACTATCATCGATGCGCTGAGCCATGGCAACCGCGTGCAGCTCGACGGACTGGGCTCGCTCACCATGGAGCTGAGCAGTCACATGGGACCTACACCACCCACGGGCAAGGATGTATGCATCAGCGGTATCCGCTTTCGCCCCGACAAGCACCTGCTCGACCGTCTTGCCGATGTGAAGTTCAAAGTTGAAGGCAAGGTGCGTCAACCCCTTGCAGCTCCCGAATTGGCCGATGCGCTGTATGAGTATTTCGAGACACACGATGACATCAGCGTGCGCGAGTTTGCCCGCATCAGTCACTATGCCACCAGCACCTCATACGCCAAACTCAACGACTATGTGGCGCATGGCGAGATGGAGCGCGTGCCTCGCATCAAGGGATGCTATCGTCCCACACCGGGACACTTCGGACGCGAATAATATAAAATATATAGCGAAACGAAGAATTGCGTTGTTTGATGTCTAACGCTCAGAACCAAAGCGCAATAACCCTATGCGAAATTGCGTAACATTTGCGTTGTTTTTTTGCTGATTACCGATTACCGTTGAACGATTAATGCGGTACCTCTATTTTTACCTCTGCAAATGATGAAAAATTAAAAAATAGAAGTAACTTTATGCCCGAATATGAAGACTATGGCGACAGGTAAAGGAAAGTGGCAACTGTGGGGCGTCTGCATGGTGGGCGCGGTGGTTGCTTTGTCTTTTATTGTGGAGATGTGCTGGGGGAGTTTTCCTGTGGGGATATTCCGTTTTCCGCTCAACATCTTGGTGATGGCATTGTGGATGATGCTGATGGCGATGATGTATAGGGGTAGGGGGCATCGTGTGACTCGCTTCCTGCTTTCGCGCGAGGCTACCTGGCTGTCGCTCGGCATGGTGGCGGTGATAGGCATTACGCTGGGACTGCAACGCAAGCCTGCCTCTACGGCATGGCCTATGGTGGTGTCGCTCTTGTTCGTGCAAAGCCATCTGCTACTGGTGGTGATGCGTGGATGGCGCAACAAGGGAGGTGTCCGATGGCGCTTCTGCTTGACACACATCGGTTTGCTCTTGGCACTGGGTGCTGGATACTGGGGAGCGGCCGATCGTGAGCAATGGCGTATGCCTGTGCATAACTTCCCGTCAAACGAGGCCTTTACAATGCAGGGGGAGCCGAGGCGCTTGCCCTATACCCTGGAGCTGAAGGACTTCGCCATAGAGCAGGCAGAGAATGGTACGCCCACTCACTACGAGGCGCAGATCATGGTGGACGACGAGAGGGTGACTCTGCGTGTGAACCACCCCTATGCTCGGACGCTGAGCGAAAAGATATACCTTGTGAGCTTTTCCTCTTCGCCCCAAGGTGAGCGGTATGCCATCGTGGAGATTGTCAGCGAGCCGTGGCAATGGCTATCGGCGGCAGGCATCATCCTACTCATTGCCGGTGCTATGCTGTTGTTTATACAAGGACCGAGGAAAGGGAGAATTGAAAATCCTATTTGATTTACAATTTGACAATTTACTATTTACTATTTATTTACAATTTGATTATTGGACAATTTGGCTCCGCGATGCAAGCAAAGAAATCATAAATCAAAAATCATAAATCTAAAACATGGCTTGGAACATTTTCCCCTTGTGGGCAGGTATCGTGATGCTGATAGCAGCTACGGCGGCCACATGGGCATCGATAAAGAAAGAGCGTAGCACCGTGGCGATAGTGACGATGCTGATAGCTATTCTTGGTATGGGTGGCTTCATAGCCATGCTATGGGCTACGCTGGGGCGACCACCCATGCGTACGATGGGTGAGACGCGCTTGTGGTACTCGTTTTTCATCCTTGTAGCGGGGCTGTTTACCTATGCTCGGTGGAAGTACAGATGGATCATGCTGTTCTCTACGGTGCTTGCGGGTGTATTCATCATCATCAATATAGCCAGGCCGGAGATTCATGACCAGACGCTGATGCCTGCCTTGCAGAGTGTGTGGTTTGTGCCTCATGTATCTATCTATATGTTTTCCTATTCGCTGCTCGGATGTGCTACGCTGCTCTCGGTGGTTGCGCTGGTACGGAAAAGTACCGACATGGATAGGGCGATAGAGCGACTCTTGTATGCGGGCCTTGCCTTCCTCACCACGGGTATGCTCACAGGTGCTTTGTGGGCGAAGGAGGCATGGGGAGCCTATTGGAGTTGGGATGCGAAGGAGGCATGGGCGGCTGCCACATGGGCGCTGTACCTCATTGCCATACACCTGGCGCCAAGCGTGATGAATACAAAGCGCAGAGGGTTGTATCATACCGTCATACTGCTGGGCTTCGTGGCATTGCAGATGTGCTGGTATGGCATCAACTACTTGCCTTCGGCGGCGACAAGCGTACATAGTTATTAAATGGAGATGATTTTATGGAGATAAAGACTGGATGTATGGAGTTAAATGGAGTCAAAAGGAGATAGCGCTCCGCGCTTGGGAGATAAAGGCCGATAGTCTTTTCGCGCGTAAGAACATTTAACTTTGTTGATACCGCGCCAGCTCGGCAAAGCCTGCAAGCAATCTTTGCTCTCGCATAATTGCGGTATTGGCATTTAACTCCATTTATCTTCATTTATCTCCCTTTAACTCCCCCCAAAAAAGAACTCCCTTTAACTCCTAAAGCTATTGGCTTTTGGCTAAGCGAAAAACTTAAATATTAACCAATAAAAGCAAGAGATTATGAAAAAGCAAAAGAGTGTTCAGTACTTGATCATTGCCGCATTGCTGGTGCTGGTAGGTGGCTTTATCACTTATCGTGCCATGCTTACGGTGCCGTCTGAGGAGTTGGCTCCCGAGGCACGTGTGTTGGCAATACTGGAAGAGGGTGGTTGCGCAAGCTGCCACAGTGCAAACCCGAAGGTGCCATTCTATGCTCACATCCCCGTAGCAGGCGATGTGGTGATGAAGGACATCGAGGAGGGCTATCGTGCGTTCGACATCGACGATGCGATGGCTAAGCTCAAGGAGGGTGGCGTGTTAAACCCTGTAGACGTGGCCAAGATAGAGAAGGTGGCGCAGGATAAGCGCATGCCCATGGCCAAGTATTACCTGGTGCACTGGGGTAGTCAGATGACCGACGAGAAGGCGGCTGTGATTGCCGAGTGGGCACGCAACTACCGCATGGCATACTACCATGATGGCCTGGTGGGTGAGCGCGCTGGTGAGCCTGTACGTCCCATCGTGGCGAATGCCGATGTGGATCAGAGAAAGGTGGCATTGGGCTATAACCTGTATCATGACACACGCCTGTCGGTAGACAACACCGTATCGTGCGCTACTTGCCACGGACTCAACACGGGTGGTGTGGACAATCTCAAATACTCGAAGGGTGTGGCTGGCAATATGGGCGGAGTGAATGCTCCCACTACCTACAATGCCGTGTACAACTTCGTACAGTTCTGGGATGGACGTGCCAAGACATTGGCCGAGCAGGCTGCCGGACCTCCTCTCAATCCCGTGGAGATGGCTTCTACCTCGTTTGACGAGATCATAGCTAAGCTCGCTGAGGACAAGCAGTATGTGGCGGAGTTCGATGCGCTGTATGCTGATGGCATCACCGAGGCAAACATCACGGATGCTATCGAGGAGTTTGAGCGCACGCTGGTGACTCCCAACTCAAAGTTCGACCAATGGTTGCTGGGCGATAGCGAAGCGCTCAGTGCGGATGAGCTGCGCGGATATGAGCTGTTTAAGGCCAACAACTGTGCTACATGCCATGTGGGTGCTAACCTGGGTGGTGAGTCGTACGAGCTGATGGGATTGCGTCAGCACTATTTCGAGGCACGAGGCACAGAGCTTACCGAGGAGGACAACGGACGCTACAAGCAGACGCAGGATGAGCGCGACCGTCATCGCTTCAAGGTGCCTGGCTTGCGCAACATTGAGCTGACATGGCCTTACTATCACGATGGCACACGTGCTACCATGGAGGAGGCTGTGCGTGATATGGCGCTGTATCAGTGCGATGTGGTGCTTACCGATGAGGAGGTGGCATCGATAGTAGCTTTCATGCGTACGCTGACGGGTGAGTATCAGGGTAAGAAGCTCACCTCTGACAATAAGCAGTAGAATCAGTGGGGCATAGCCCTAAATGAGAGAGAAGCATACTCCGTGTGGGGTATGCTTCTCTTTTTTTGTTTGTGGTGGGTGAGTGTTAGTTGACAATCACCGTGGGGAAATATTCCTTGAAGAGCTCTTCGGCTCGCTGGAGCTGCTCTTGGGTGTTTTCCTTCACGTGGTCGAGCTCATACTTCCAGCCCATGGCTTCCCACTTGTGTACGCCGAAGCGGTGGTAGGGGAGTATCTCGACGCGCTGTATCTGCTTGTACTTGCCGAGTGCTTCGCCAAGGGCACGGATGTCTTCCTCCATGTCGCTATAGCCGGGTACGAGTACGTAGCGGAGCCAGAAGGGGTGGTCGTGCTCTTCGAGCCATGCTGCAGTGCGCAGGGTCTGCTCGTTGCTACGGCCAGTGAGCTGGCGATGGCGCTCGGGGTTGAACTGCTTGACGTCGAGCAACACGAGGTCGATCTCCTTAAGGAGCTCCTCCACGTGCTGGTTCCACACGCCA
>JAFZFZ010000071.1 GCA_017557005.1 Bacteroidaceae bacterium
ATCGTAGTCATCAAACTTGTTCACAGCCCACTCGCGGCATTCCTCTTCGGGCACCCCATAGCGGTTCATCTCGTAGCAGGCGCTGCACACATACTTATTGTAGGTGCCAGCCTCGTAGCGGATACCTTGCGCCTCAACCTTAGCCAGCACCTGACGGATGAGTCGAGGGGTGAGCGAACGGACACTCTCGCCCCTCACCCCTAAACCCTCAACCCTCTTCCTCGGGCGGCCTACGGGCTTCTTCGTCGTATCCACGACGATAGTCACCGCATCGGGGTTGTAGTATACCTCGGGGTCGTGTGCCATGCCCGAGATGCGCGTGGCATTCTTGCACTTCTCGTCGTAGTCGCAACCCGTAAGGCGTTTGTAGTATTCGTTGATGGTGAGGAAGGCTTGCTTATAAAAAGCGGCCCCCTCCCAACCTCCCCCAATGGGGAGGGGTCCTGTCATCGCTGTCGGGATCTTCCCCCCTTGACTTTGGCCCCTTCGGGCGTCGACCTTCGGTTGGGGGGATAAGAGGGGGGCTTCGTATCTCGTCAAGACGCGCACCCCCTCCCCACTTATCGTCGTATACGCGAGTAGCGTATGTTCATCACCTCGCACCTTTTCCAATACAGAAGGTATGTTTTCCTTAGGTATATGGTCAAGGTCTACGATGCTCAGTCCCGTGTAGGCGACGATATGCTTCTGCTGCTTGCCACCGCTGAAGAGCACCGCTACGGAGTAGCAGGGCATGTGCTGTTTCTCGGCATCGGCACGGGCGGTGTCGCCCATGGCACGGTAGCGGCGGTGGTTCTCGGTTAACACTTGCAGACGCTGGTCTGCGCGAATGATCTCTACCACCTCACGGATGGTAATTGGCTTCGGGTTCTTGTCGGCGAAGCCGTTGAATAGACTTACTTGCATAATAAAAACTGCGTTTTTAACGTTAACGATAACGATGACGCCGACGCGGAAGGAGCGTCGGTTGCGACGACTGAAGCCTTAGCTTCACTAAGGAGTGCGACTACGTCGCCTTCATGCCTGCCGGACGGTAAGTTAACGTCAACGTTATCGTTGATTTTATCGTCATCGTTGATTAGTTCACCTTGCAAAGTAAGCCAATAAAAAATAAACGTGTGCCTACTCAAGGATAGGCATTCTGCATGCAACTTTAACATTATTTAAGAGAAAAAGACGTCGTCGTAAGTGAATTTATCGGAACATCTTGGAAGAGATAAAAAAAAAGAATAACTTTGCTTGCAGAAATAAGCATAAACCTTATGGGCAAACTGGCGTTATTCCTATGTTTCATCTTCTCTGTATTCCCTGCGGATGCTTTTGAGAATCGCCGACACATTCATATCGTGCGTCGAGGCAGCAAAAACTCGCATCGTGGAGATACCGTCGCCAAGATTTGGATTGAGGAGAATGGACAGAAGAAGATTGAGATTGCTTGGTCTGAACTCACCGCATCGGAAGAGGCAGAAATCCTTGCAGCCATTGATGCACATTGGGAAGAGTTTAATCATCGTATTGATGACATCTTTGCAGGAAAGAAGATCAAAATAAAGAAAATTAAATGATAGGAGGAACAGATATGTGTAGATTCAAAGATACGGATTTAGGAATCAAGAAACTAGATTTCGGTGTAAAACGCGGAGCAATGGCTGTATACCTAACCGATGGGCGTGAAGTGATTGTGCCCATATCTATGTTTCCCGACATCAAACGTCTGTCACGAGCCGAACGAGAGGACTATATGATTATGGATAATCAGTATTTCTCCTTCGAAACCCTCAGTAAGATATACTCCGTCAAGGATATATTGAGGTGTTGACACACCACATACCTCAATGACACACCAATCGCCCGATACACATCATCGGGCGATTTTTTATTCACATATAAATACCAATACATCATGCAAAAGAGAATGCAAACGCTATCACCCATCGGTGAGGTGATCACTGCCGAGCGCATAGCGCTGGGCATACGTGTCGTGGACTTCTGCCGAGAAGCTCACATAAGTCGCGTTACCTACTACAGTCTCCTTAAAGGAAACGCCACTCCGTGATGGTACACATCAGGCTCCTGCGCTGCATGAGGGAGTATCATACAGCGCAAGAGTCGCGTGAGTTTGAGCAGCGCTATCTCGACGCGCTATTGGAATAAGATAGTTTTCGTTATCGTACAACCTCTGGTTGTCTTTTTCGTCATCGTACACGCATAGCGTGTCAGCGTCATCGTTATCGTCATCGTTGTGAAGTTATTTGAAAATAACTTTACGCCCATCCATGATATAGATGCCACGCGTAGGTGCTGCTACAGGGCGGCCTTGCGGGTCGTAATATGCTTCGAGTAGCCTACCTTTTTCAACTTTCTTGATGTTGGAAAAAGCTGTCAAAGAAATATAACCACTCTCTTCTACAATAGCTTGTCCCTCTTCCGAGGTGATGTACTCAAAGAGTCTATAGGCCATTGACGACTTGTCGATATCTGAGCGTACAGCTGCATATACATCGGTGACGTAAGGATAAGTGTTGTTGCGCACATTCTCTTTGGTCATGCCAATACCATTGACACCGATAGCTTTTGTAGAATCATTATCTACGATGACGCTGTAATAGTAAAAAGGAGAATAAGCAATGCCGCTTTCATCGACCTCCAATTGATAGTAGGGCGACATCATCACTTTTCCAATTTGCAGTTCGGGAAATTCTTTGATGGTGAGTCCAGCCATTACCATCGTCTCGAACTTCTCTTGACTGCCCGAATTGCGATTGCGCACGTAGGGGGTAATTGCCTTATCAGGACCACCGACTTCACTCCAATGCGTGATGTCTCCAGTATAGATTCCTTGAATCTGTGCTATGGTAAGGCTTTCTATAGGATTGACAGGGTTTACCAAAAAGGCAAGGGCATCTTTGGCGATAGGTTTCTCTATTAGTTCCACGCCTTTCTCTTCGGCGTATGCCGCTTCATCACGTGAGATACTGCGAGCAGTAAATATCACCTCTACTTCGCTGTTTATGAGTTTGACAAAGGATGGATGCGTGTTGTTCCTTTGTAGACAATTAATTTCCAAATGTCGCCATTCCTCTTCTGGGCAAGTATACTTAGGCATCACGCTTTTAGGACCTGCATATTGCACAAACGGACTTCGTTCCCATGTGTAATCAAACCCTAACAATTTACACATCAAAAGAGTGCGTAGCGGTTCGGTGGAATCGGAACCGTCAATAACTGGGAAATTACTGATAGAAATACCATCAATGCCTACGGGAGTTTGTTCTATATCATCATTTGCGCTGCACGAGAGGAAGCATACACCTGATATGAATAATAGTAAAAATCTACGAATCATCATTTCTTGTGAATTTACAAGTTAAGGAGGGAAGTATACAAACCTCCCTTGATTATAACTCGAAGTTACCAGTAAAGCACTCGCCATACTCGGTAACGATTTCTACCGAATAGCTACCAGCACCACCATTAGCAATACAAATTTCATCCATTCCATCGGATGTTTCCATAGTTTTCATCCAAGTGTTCGTCTCTGAAATTACCGAGATTTCCACATCGCCAATATCGCTACTAAACATAAAATATAGTACTCCACTATAATAATAACACTCAAGGAAATTGGATGTAAGGTGACGAGGTTGGTTTGGAATCTCTTTCTTAATAATCTCAATAGGTAGTCGAGGTGTAGAATTATCATCGGTAGCCGCTACCATCGAAATACTGAGACCAAAAACTAATAGAATGGTCGCTAAAAACTTAGTTCTCATATTGCATCATTTTTTAGGGTTTAACATGGTGCAAAGATAGATTACTTTGAAAGTGTAACCAAAGAAACAATGCTACAGAATCCTATCATTACGATTTATAACTCCTTGATAATGAGACATAAGAAATAGTGATAGATTTAAAAACCTATCACTATAAAAACATACTGAATATCAGCAAGTTAAATGGCGATTTTAGGGGGGGGGTAAACAAATATTTGACTATCAGCGTTTTACGCAATATATTCAAGAAAATCTTTTACATCAGCTGCGTTGGAACGTTGGATTTTGTTCTTGAGGCGAGATTTCTTATTATAGATATTCTCCAACTTCTCTTTCATAAATAATTTGATAGCTCGGAGTGAAAAACCTGCACAAAGGTAGATAAAAAGCTGCACATCGGCCTCCTTGATAGAAGGTATTTGCTCGCGAAAGCGGGCTACAATATTGTGCTTGCTTTCATTGATGATGCTCTCAAGATTTTTCAACTTCTTCGGATTTCGGAACTCTTCAATCAAAGCTTCAACCTTATGGAGTATAAGCGTTGAACTTTTATCGGTTCCCTCATGGTCGAGATAGGTATTGACAAGTATTTCGAGTGTAGTGAACTGTTCACCGAAAAGACGATCAATACGCTGCTGCATAGCGGTAAGGTCATCGCGCTGACGCTTCACGGTAAGCGCCACCTCATACGCAGTCTCTAATGTACGAGTCAACTCTTCCTCTTTTCGTCTTTTACCCTCGCGGTAATAGAGAACACCAAAGGTAGATACACTCAATAGGCTTATGAGACAAACAAGAAAGAAGCGTTTGTCACGTACTGCACGCTCAGATGCCAATAAAGCTTCGTTACGATAATGGTCACGATGGGTAGTGGCTACGGATTGCCGAAGCACTGCATTTGTGATAGAATCTTGAAGAGATACCATCTTTAAATAATTCGTCAAAGCTGTTTCTGCATCGTTTTCAAAAAGTGCTATCTCATATAGTACACGATGAATATATACCGAATCCATTTCTGATTGTACTAAGCATCTTGCCTTATCAAGATAAAATAGAGTGCTGTCTCTCTGTTGCTCTTTGGTATAGCATTCGATAAGATTGCAATAATCATCTATTTTAAATTGATACTGATTCATTGTAGACAGTTGAAGTAATACTTCTTTTGCATTTGAGAAATCACCGACAAAAACACAAGCTTGGGCATATAATCGTAAACTATAAGCATAAAGGAAAGAATCTTGTGCTTTAGAGAATTCATTCATACAGACTTTAGATACTCGCATCGCATCTTCGAACATTCCATTTCCCAAATATGCCTTACATATACTTAATCGTGCATACTGCTCATGTAGGTCGTAGCCTGCACGTTCGAAACACTCGCGAGCCTTGCTTATATAGTGCAACTCCTCGGTTGCATTATATGTTTGATTATAGCTCTCCGACATACTGCGATAGATAAGTCCAAGGTAGTAATCATTGCCTATGGTGACAGCCACCTCCTCGGCACGAGAGGCAGAAACAATGCTTTGTGCGTAGGCTCCCATATTATATTGTACACGCGCGTGATAATAATATGCAAGCATCTTGTGACGTGCATCGCGCGAGGTGGCGTAATAATGCGTAGCCACGCGGATGAGCGAATCGTCCAACACATCAATATAGCTCTTATCCTGTGCCTGCACGGTAAGCAGCGCATAGAGCGCACGTGCCTCACCCCACCGCGGCATGTCGGCAGCGGTGAGTACACGCAACACGGAGTCGGGCACATCGTTCACACGAGCCTCCAGCTCCTGCAGCTGGCGCATACCGATGCGACCGCCACACCCCATGCAAAAGGTGGCTACAAGAAGGCTATATATCATGGTGCGCAGTTTCATACTGCGAAGATAGCATTTAATTTTGAGTTGTTGCGCAAACGAGTGGACGAAAATTCATTTACTTATCACCGTGCTCACCGCCATCGTAGGCACCCTCTCATAATAGAGCAAGGCGGGTAAGATCCTTACCCGCCTTGCTTGTCAAGATGTAACGATGTCGTTACTTTACAAGAATCTTCTTGCCACCACAGATGTAGAGGCCGCTGGGCAGTCCTTCGAGTGAATCGCTCACCTTCTGACCATAGATGTTGTATACGGCAGCGGGTGCAGCGCCCTCAGTCACTACCTGCTCTACGCTCATGATATAGTCAATAGACATTGAACCGTAGTAGTAGAGGCGGAAGTTGTCGAAGATAGTCCAGTAGTATGTTGCTGAACTGGTCTGACGAACACCAATCTTAAGGTCGGTAGCATTTGCCAAGTTGAACATGAGCGAGTTCTCGTAGTATCCCTTGGTAAAGTAGGTGGCACTTGATGCCATGGTGTTGGGCACATAGCCTGCGGGAGATGTCACGCTCTTGTCATCGCTATGCAATTGCGACTTGCTTGCGCCCTCAGCCAAGTGACAAAGCTTGGTGTTGGCCGAGCCGGCATAGAGGTAGGCCACTACGTTGTTCTTACCGTTCTGATAGTCGGCATATGTATCAGCGTATGTACCGGGACGGTTGAAGCCTTTAGCATGGAGGTCGTAGGTACCTGCAGGCAGTGCTGCGATGGTCTGATTGCAATCGAATGTCTTCTCGTAGAACTCCATTGCAGAGTTGGCAATGTAGCCTGCACCTGCCCATCCCTCACCGGTGGTGATAGTAGCATCGGCGATGAAGAAGGTGAGGTCGAACGGATTCTCGATGCTTGCGGGAGTCACGCTACCGAGGAAGTCCATACCACCTTGACGGAGTGTCTTATATGCAGCCTGCAATGTCTCGAGTGTAGCGGCAGCATCGGCAGCCACGGTCTCGGCAGCAGCAAGCGCCTCTTCGAGGGCAGCATCGGCACCAGCCACATCCTCTGTATGGGCTGTCTTGGCTATATTACGCAAGTTCTTGATGAGCTCCTTCAGTTCGTTAACCACTGAACCACGAGCAGCCTCATCGAATGCCTTTGTATCCTCAGCGGTAAGGATCAACCAGTGCTGAGCAGCGGCATCGGCTCCGAGGTCGAAGTTTACAAGCGATACGTTACCATTAGCCGAAGCGGTCATCGCATTGGCCCAGTCGCCACCATTGTGACGGAGCACCCAGTAGCCACGTACATTCATTGCCGAAGTACCACTACCGACCTTCACATCGCGACGACCTGTCATAAGGTGGAACTTCTCTGCACTTGTGGGAGTCTCACGCTCAATGGTCTTGAATGAAGAGCCGCTGAGGGTGATGTATTTGCCTGTAGCAGCATTGCGGAATGAGTAGTACTGTGTCTTGGGATCGAAGCTGAGGTACCATGCGTAGTTGTCGTCAGCTGCTACCTCGGCCGAGGTGGCCTCGCTCCACTTGATGGAAGCACCATCGATGGTGAGGTACGAGGTGTTGAGACCGTAGCTTGCGCTCTCGTTCTTGATATAGTACTTCACCTCATCGTCGTGCTCGAAGGTGTAGGCAGGTGCTGCGAATGTTCCGTTAGTACCCTGCAATCCATCCTCGTGCATGGCCTGCACAATCATTGCCTGGAAATAGTAGAGCATGTCAGAGCCATTGTCCTCGTGAGCTCCATTGATACCATAAGGCCACATGTGCATGCTATCGCCCTTCATCATGGACGATGCATTGTTCTCGAGGAACTGCAACAAGAGGTTGGCACGAGTACCTGTCCACTGACCACCCTGCAAGAGAGTGCTCCATGTCCAGTGAGTACCTACACCTACACCGTGAGCTGCCTCGTGCAGGATAGTACCGGTGCGCTGGTACGAAGCGTTGGGACCTACACGCATCCATCCGCCATATGAGCAGTCGGCGGTAGGTGTGCCCGAACCGTAGTTACCGGTGAGGTGGAATCCGTGGAGGCTCATGAAGCTGTTCCAGATGTCCATACCATAACCCATAGAAGCTACCACGCGATCGTTCTCCTCAGCGCTACCGCCATAGTTCCATGACCAGGTCATGCCGCCCTTGGGGAGGGTGATGATCTTGAGCTCATCACCATAGGCCACCTGGTAACCGTCGGTGATAACGTAGGGACGTGCATAGTAGATAGTAGAGGGTTGCATATTCTCCATCACATAGAGACGTCCATTGCTTTCAAAGTAGCGTGTAGAGCGCTGACCCTCGACGGTGGGGTTCTTCTCTGTAGAGTAGCAGAAGCCCGCCTCGCGCAACTTAGCACCGTTGAGGTTATAGGTGAAGCGACCCAAAGCCATTACCGAGCCACGTGCATAGCGGCTGTCGGTCTTGGTGATGATGGGCATGGGACCGGTAGGCTCGTTGAGCATGTAGCCGAAGGCGGCAGCATCGAGCGCCTCAATCTGACGGGTCATCTCCTCGAAGGTAGTAGCACCATCAGCATAGGCAGCCTTGGCTGCATTGATAGCAGCAAGGAACTCCTCAGCACCATTGCCCTGTCCGTCGCCATACTGGGTCTCGGCCAGTGCGATAGCATCGAGCAATGCTGCATAAGCATCGATAGATACCTGAGCAGCCTCGCCTGCCTCGCGCAAGGGGGTAGACACCTTGATATAGCCTGCGGTAGAGCCCTTAGTCAACTCATCCTGAGCTGCTGCAATGCAAGCCTGGAGGTTTTCCAAGGTAGCGGTGTGCATCTTCATATCTACCAACGAAGCAGCTGCATCGATGTAGCGCTGAAGCTCGGCGGTGTAGTCAGCATCGCTGCCACCTACGTAGTAGAGACGGAAGTTGTCCACTGAGATCCAGTTACCTGTAGCGCCATCGGCCACGAAGCCGATGGTAGCGTTGCTCTCGATATTAACGAAGGTAAGGGTATAGTCATCGGTCTTGTCAACAGCCAGTTTGGTATCATTAGCTACGAGCCATGCGCCGCTCTGTGATGCAGTGGGGGTGTCCTCCTGGATATTCTGTGCACCTGCCACGAGCTGGTAGATACCCATATCCAAGCCTTGCACCACCTGCAGTGCCGAGCCATTGCCTACCTTACCACCACGTCCGGTCCATCGCTCCAAGTAGTTGGTACCGGCCTTGCGCTTGAAGGCATCGTTGCCCTGTGTAGCCATATCCACAACGGTCCAACCCTCCTTCTGCTTCTCGAAGCTGGGGTTCACGATGAGGTCAGTCTTATTGATGGGATTCTCCACTGATGCATTGGCATAGCGGTAGGTCTTCATAGCCAGCAACAAGGCATCGGATGCATCCTTCACATTCTTGTTGGTAGCCTCGGCATTGCCATACACCTCAGTAGCTGCATCGATAGCAGCCTGCAGGTCGGCAGCACCTATGCCCGCGCCATCAGCATAGAGGGCGGTAGCCTCATCAATCACCGACTTCAAGCTTGCAGCCAACTCATCACGGCTCAAGCCCTTGTAGAAGAGGCGGAAGCCCTGCCAGTTGACCCACTGAGCACTGCTGGTCACGGCATACTTGATGGCGATATTGCCTGCTGCATCTACCACGATGTCCTTGGCCCATGCCATCGCATCGCCATGTGCGAGAGCCTGACCGCACGACTTCATGCCGTTGGGCTCAATCTTTCCGTTTCGTGACACCCAGTTGTTGTCAGTAGCATTGGTCACTGCATAGTCAATGCTGCCCATGAGGGGGGTCTTACCGGTATACTTACCCTTGTTGGTAGTAACGGTGAGTGTGGGTGCGCTACCTGAGCCATCCTCACGGTAGAGTGAGTGGAAGCCGAGGTCATAGGTACCCAAGGGGAGTGTAGTCTCCTGCTCCAAGGTGAAGGCTGAGTGGTATACCTCAAACTCTTCCCATCCGAAGGCGGGCGAACCATTGTGCCAAGGCTTGGCCGAAGCTGTTCCCACCATGTCGGCATTGTCGAGCATGAACGATACCTCGAGGGGCTCGGTGATATCAACACACACGGCGCTGAACAATGTACGTGCAGCCTTGGTGATGCTCTCTACAGTAGCATTAGCTGCTGTGTAGGCAGCCAGTGCCTCATCGAGGGCTGCTGCGTGCACATCGGCCTTGCCAGCAGCTACCACTGCCTCGTATACGGCATAGAGTTGCTTGCGACTCTTGTAGAGGGCATACGCACCGTTGGTCACGTTGCTCTCCTTGATGAAGGCCCATGCGGTCTGTCCTGAGCCGTCGACGAGCGTGAGGTGGCCACCATAGGTCCACGACACGTCGAGCATCTTCTCATACGTCTCGTTGGTGAGCGTATACACGTGGCTACCCTCCTCTACCTCAGCATAGGTAAAGTAAGCGTTTGTGTTCTTGTTGATCACCACATCGTAGGCCTTGTCGCTGGGACATGCGATGTAGTAGCTGTTTCCCTTCTCCTTGTTGCGCATGCGCAAACGTCCGTCGGCAGTAGAGAATACATACGACTGATTGGGGATGGTAGAGGCATAGTCACCGTTGGTCAGACGCGCTGCTAAAGCCTGCGTGTCGCTGGTCATACCATACATAAGGAAGGCATCGGCCTCCACGTTGTAGACATACACGACCTCTGACGAGCCCAATGTAGTAAGGTCCTCACCCGGCACTGCGGGAGCGGTCCACACCTGTGCCTGCACTGCCATGGCAGCTACCAAGCACCAACCTAAAAGTAAAGATTTCTTCATGATAAATGCTATTTGTGTGTTATGAATTTGTACTCATGGTTTGGAGGCAGGAGTGAGCCTTGCCTTGCAATTACCTACAAAGATACAAAACATCTGTCACCACGCAAAGAAATCGGGAGAAAAATGAGGGTATAGACAACAAGTGCCTCTGCATTGCCATTTCCATGAACCAATGCAGAGGCACTCTATGGGGTGGTGTGTAAGCGAGGTGATGCCTTACTTAACTACCATCTTAGTTCCATTCACGATATACAAGCCACGGGGGAGCGATGAGAATGAGGCGTCGATGCGCACACCCTGCAGGGTATAGATGCCCACGGGAGCTGCCACCTCTTCTTGTTCGGTGTACTCGATATCAGCGGCAGGATACATGGCCAACTTCACCTTCTCGGCACGGAACTCCTGTGTAGCGGCACTATGCAGCAAGTCGGTCTGCCAACCCAGCAGCAACTCATGAGGCTCATTGAGAGTGAAGCGGAGGCCCCAATACTCGCCATCCGAAGCGCACTCGTTCACGGGCATGAAGGCCACAGCCTGGTTGGGGATGTCAGTAGTAGACAAGGTCTCGGTAGCGGCAAACACGTAGGTAGCAGTCTGGTTGTAGATGGTCTCATACAAGGCTCCAAAGAAGTAGCTTCCCGCATCAAGTGCCACACGACGATAGAGACGCACGTTAGTCAGGTCAGACTCCTCAGGGGCATACTGCTTATCGTTCCACACACCGATAGTGAGATGATCACTGCCTGGCCACTTATCGAGTCCGCCACGCACGCCCTCGGTCTCCGAGGGAATGCCATAGTTCTCCACGGTCCAATAGAGCGGTGTGCCAAAGCGGTCGTTGCCACCCTCAGCGCGGGTAAATGCGTAAGCCTCCACGAGGTACTCTTCGGTGATATCGGTAGCATCGGTGGCATCGTAGCGTCCGCCTACATTGCGGCCCGTGTTCACGAAGTGTGTATAGGCAGTCGACAAGGCATCATAGGCCGCAGCTACTTCCTCGATGCTGCTACCCTCGTTGAGTGCGCGGGCCTGCTCCAGCACCTCGGCAAAGGCAGCATACGATTCCTCGCTATAATGACCGGTGTTGGTGCTCACAGGCAGTGCCTCCACCGCGGTCGTTATTTGAGCTATGAGTGCAGCGAGTTTCTCAAAGGTCACCTCGTCGTATCGGAGCAATTTCACACCACTCACACGCAAGTTGTGAGCCCAAGCATTAGCAAAGCTACCCTGAAAGCCGAGAAAGATCTCCTTCTCCTCCTCGAGGCGGAAGGTGATACCGCGGAATGAGCCATCGGCTGCAGCGAGGTTCACCTTGTCGTAGGCGATGCTGGAATAAGGTATCTCATCGGTGGTAATCACATTCTCTGCAGCCAATATATAGAGCTCCTCGGGAGCCTCAGCCGATGGGTACGAAGCTCCGAAATAGTAGAGTCCAGCAGGGAGCGTCACTAATTGGTAGAGACGCACGTTGCTGATGTCGTAGCCATATTCAGCAAACTGTCCATTGTTGTACCACACCTCAAGATGCAGGCAGTTGGTACCCGTGATGCCATCGATACCCGCTTGGTCACCAAAGCCAAAGTTCTCCACCAGCCAATAGAGCGGTGCACCAAAACGGTCACCATCATCAGTTTCCTCAGTACGTGCAAAGTTGCTATCCTCGCTCAAGATCTCAATCGTAATATCCTCGTAAGGCACATTGGCCGGAGCACCACCTGCAATGCGGGCATTAGCGAGATAGTCCTCCCACGCCTCTTTCACCTCGTAGTATAACTTACTCAACTCCTCATCAGTGTAGTCGCCCTCCATCCAGGCATCACACTGGTTGCGCATAGCTTGCCAGGCAGAGGCATCATAGTAGCCGGTGTTATCGCCAATGAAATCCTCCATCTCGACCAACTTCTCGTCCATCTCGTAGAGCAGTTCATACACATCCTCATCGGGCAACACATAGAGTGCCACCTGTTCGGCGCGGAACTCCTGGGTGGTAGAACCGCTCTTCAGGTCGACCTGGAATCCGAGATACACGTCGCACTCCTGCTCAATCTCGAACCACAAACCATAAAGTTGCATGTCTTTAGTAGCCTTGGCTAAGGGGTAGTAGGCGATTGACTTGGCAGGAATCTCGGTTGTTCCACATAGGGTGGGTGACACAAACATATAAGCATCGGCGCTGAGCTGGTAGCAAGCGTTATAGGCAGCACCGAAATAGTACTTACCCTCCTCGAGGTGTATCTTGCGGTAGATGCGCGCATTCGACAAATCGCCCTGCTCATTGCTGCCAGCATCGTTCCACACGCCCAGCATCAAAGCATCGCGGCCCTCGTAGTTGTCGAGTCCCTGCTTGATACCATCGTTACCGTTGGGTATGTAGAAGTTCTCCACTGTCCAGTAGTAGGGCTTGCCGAATCGTTGTCCGTCGCCCTCCTCGCGTGTGAAGGCTGAACCTTCAACCAGCATCTCTTCGGTGATATCGTCGCTGATGACACCATCAAACCTACCACCCTTGTTCATGCCCTCGGCTTTGAAATTGTTATAGGCAGCCAGCAGTGCCTCCTTAGCCTCGGCAATCTCCGCATCCGTAGCGGTAGCCTTCACCTCCTTTGCCTTAGCGATAGCCTCGCTCAGCATCGGCAACTTCAGCACGCTAGGCTTACCAGTGTTGGTAAAGCTTGCCTCACCTTCGGTCTTAACCAGATAGGCCTCCACAGAGACTACGATAGCCTCAAACTCCTCGTAGGGCGACACGGCCACCTCCTCGGTGGTAATCTCAAACACGGGCGCAATGGCATCGGAGTGGGTAGCGGGGATAGCCACGGTGAGTCCCTCGATGCCCTGTGTATACTGCACATCACCTACACCCAGGAGTTTCACACTGGTCACCTTGCCGCTATAGTACTTCGATGTCACCGAGAAGCTCTCAAATGTGAAGCTATCAGCAGTGGGCCATGCCATGATGGTGGCATACACCTTGCCATCCTTCTGCACATAGCGAACGTCGCGTGACGAGTATGACTGGCCTTCGTTGAATCCCTGCGAGTTGAGCGGATTGCTGGCCTCCGCCAAGGGACCCTCACCGAAGGTCTTCCAAGTGCGAGTGCCGTAGATTGACTCGCCATTCACATCCATCCACGCCTTGATGTCGGCAAGAATAGCCTCCTCCTTCTCGTCGATGGTACCATCGCTGCGCACAGGCACTGAGAGTAGCAGGTTACCATTCTTCGATACGATGTCGACTAGCATACGAATCACCTGGGCTGCACTCTTGTAACCGTTGTTGTTATACACAGCCTGATCGTAGTGCCAGCTACCGATACAGGTACAGGTCTGCCAATATTTCGCTTGCATGCGGTCGGGAATACCGCGCTCCACGTCCCACAGCATATAGTTCTTTTGGTCGGTATCGAGTTGCTTACCCGTCACCACCACCTGGGGTGTGCCACCATGCTGTGCAGCACTGGTGTTGTAGTAGTGCGAAAGGATATTCTTACCGATGTTGTCGTCGCATCCGTAGAAGGGCATGGCTGTGTCGTCAAAGTAGATCATATCGGGCTGATAGTCGTTGATGCACTGGAGCACACGGTTCTGAAACTTCTGTTTGTACTCCTCCGAGGGCAGACTGGCGCCGTTCTGCCACTCCCACTGACTATGTATGGTACCCGAGTTGCGCCATCCATCACTAGGGATATGGTTCTGCGCATAAAGTTCCTGGGGGTCGTAACCCTTCCACCACTTCTCGGTGCCGTCGGCATTGAGTTTGTAGCCATCCTCCTTGGTGAGGTTACCATCATACTCCTGCGAGGGTTCCAGCCAAGTCCAGGCGTGGCTGGCATGCATACTCACACCGAGAGGCAGACCCGCCTTCTTACACGCATCGCTCCACTCCTTCAAGAGGTCGCGCTTGGGCCCCATGTTCACCGAGTTCCACTCCTGGTAGGGGCTATTCCAGAGGTCAAAGTTATCATGGTGGTTACCCAATGCCATGAAGTAGCGTGCGCCCACACTCTTATAGAGGTTGATGAGCTGCTCAGGATTCCAGTTCTGCGCCTTCCAGTCGTTGCACAGCTCCTTGAGTCCAAACTCTGCAGGGTCACCAAAGTGGTCCCAGTGCCAGTTCTGTTGCCCCGAGCCCATATAATACATAAATCTGGCATACCAGTCGCCCGCCTCGGCGTGGCACTGCGGTCCCCAGTGTGCCCAGATGCCGAACTTGGCATCCTTGAACCACTCGGGGCATTCCCACTCGCTGAGCGATTTCCACTCGGGGCGGTAGTCGCCCGTCATCACCTCCACGTTGCTCTGCTGAGCATAAGCCGAGAGGCCCACCATAGCCAATATGGCTAAGAAATTGCGTTTTTTCATAGGTCCTTCTTGTTGTTTATGAATAATATTAGTTTTTCGTCAGCACTTCACGCTGCAAAATTACAGAAAATCCACCTAAAATCCACCTAAACGAATCGCACAATATTACCCAATGATAGGACAATATTGACGAAACACGCTAATACGTACAAAAAGACATGACTATTTATGAATCGACTCTCTCTTCGATTATTTCAGTATCACCTTCTTGCCACCTACGATGAAGATGCCCTTTTCGGGAAGGGTGGTGAGGCGCTGACCGGTGAGGGTATATATCTGCAGTTCAGCAGACGAAGTTGCATTCTGCACCTCTTCGATGCCTGCACCAATCGGTGCTCCATAGTAGATGAGCTGTACTTGCTGGGCACGGAACTCAGAATGCTGCGGATTGCTGTCCATCTGCCAACCTAGCACGACCTCTTGCTGCTCGTCGAGCTGGAACTCTACACCATAGAGGGTGCTGCCGCCGCCTGCACTGCTCAGTGTGCCATAGGCAATGGCCTCAGCAGACACATCGGTGGTGTTCATCACCTTATCGGAAACGAAGATGTAGGCATTGTTGCCGATGCGATTGGGCTCGATGTAATGATAGGAGGCACCAAAGTAGTAGCGTCCTTCGGGAAGTATTACGTGCTGGTAGAGACGTGAATTTTCGTGATTGGCACCTTTCAAGGTTGTGGTGCTTTCTTCCCATCGACCCAGCTGCAAGCAGTTTTCACCAGTAAAGTTATCGATGCCACGCTTCACACCGTTGCCGCCATTGTCAATTTCGTAGTTCTCGACGGTCCAGCTTGTAGGCTTACCAAATCGGTAGTAAGCAAGTCTGTTAGGTTCGTCGCAGCGTTGGATATTCTCGTAGTTACCCATGAACGTTGCCGACACGTTGTTATTGCCCTCGTAGAGGTAGATGGCTTGCACGCGCATGCCACGCCGACTATGATGGGCTGGGATATTGACCTTCCAACCGATAGAGACCGTGGTGGGCTCAGAAAGTTCGAAATGGCATGCGTCCAGCGGAGTGAAGTTGTGACTATTGCTACGCGGTTGCATGTCATAAGAGGCCAAGACATCGCCTACCATAAAATCAGCGCCCTCAACTACTTGCATTACAATCTCTCCATCGTCGAGCGCGTCCCAGATGGTGGTCATGGGTAGGTGCAGGTGATACTTTCCCGCGGGGAGAGCAGCAGAGGTGGTCTGATAGATGGCACCCTCGGTGATGGTTGGGAGTCCATCGTCCCACTTCTCGATGCTGATGTAGCGGCCGTTCTCGTAGCTGTCGAAACCGCCATGCGTGCCATTGTCTTGATTCAAGATGTTATCGGTCACCATCCAGGGGCTTGCCAATAGGCCAAAGCGAGAGTAGGTAAGTTCCTTGGGTTCGTCGCTGCGCGAGAAATTTCTAGCCTCGCCTAGATACAGCTCGGTGACATCGGTGCCGCCTCCCTTGGGTTGTACGCAGACACCACGGGTGTAGCGTTCCTCGATGATGCCTGCTGTCTGCAACGATGAGAAGGCATCAGCAAGGGCTATGTAGACGAGGTTCACCTCTTGGGCTGAAACATCCTCCTTCAGAGCTTTGGCTGTTGCCAATGCAGTCTGCAAGGCAGCCACTTTTTCTGCGGCATACTGCCCAGGCTCAGTGCCTTTGTTAGCCTCTGCGATTGATAGCAACGTTTCGGCTTGACTGATTAGCTCCTTAAGTTCGGCGTAGGATGCCTTTGCGAATTTGAGTACAAAGCCACCTTGTGCCAAACACGAAATGGTGAGTTGATCAGCTGCAGCCACCATGCGATGGGTGATGCTAAACTGCGAGCCATGCTCACCATCGGCCATACAGGTCATTAGGTGCTCTCCCTCAGCGAGGAAGTCGAGCGACAGGGCGATATCACGTGCAACCTTGTCACCATTGAGACCTGCCACATACCATGTGGTGCCGCTGCAGCGTGCCACCACGAAGTGGGTGCCAGGGTAACCGTCAATGAAACGAGTCTCATCCCATGCAGTGGGCACGGTCTGCATATGCAGCTTGGCCTCATAAGGAAGCGCATAGAAGCCCTCAGGGCGGTCAGCCCAGTGCTGCACGCCCGACTCGAAAGCGACAGAGAGGGCCAACTCGTGAGCATAGGTCGTGGCATGAGGATGTTGCGAGTTGGTGAAGGCCACTGGTGTGTAATCCATTGCACCCACCACGTTGCGTGTGAAGGGCAGTGTGCAGTTGAGGCGCGAGGCGATATCAGTCATCGTGGGCGAGTTGTTATACTGCTCGGCACCATAGACCGACTCCATAGACACAAGATTGGGGAAGGTGCGACTCCATCCGCGAGGTAGGGTGCTGCCGTGGAAGTTGACCAACATCTGCGCATCGGCACAGTCCTGCAGGATGTCGAGGTAATACTGCATCATGCTCTGCTTGTCGCTCTCAAAAAAGTCGATCTTAACTCCCGCAAAGCCAAGTCCCTTGAGCCATGCCAGTTCCTTCATGCGGCTTTCATGGGTAAGGAAACGGTCGCGCGGTGTGCTGCTCACGTTGTTGTGTGCTCCGCCTGAATTGTACCATAAGAGCGGTTTTACACCCTTCGACACGGCATAGGCTGCAGCATCCTCGAGTTTGCCACCGTTGGTCATGGAGTCCCACTCCCAATCGAAGAGTACGTACTCCCAGCCCATAGCGACAGCCAGGTCTACATACTGGCAGCAAATCTTATAGTCCTTGGTTCCATGATTGTAGGCCCAGTACACCCAAGCGGCGCTGCCCGGCTCAATCCAATCGGTGTCGGTAATGATGGTAGCATCGGATACATCCTCGACGAGCGTGCTCTCAACGATATCGCCCAAGCTACCCAAGATAACCACACGCCAGGGTGACTGCCACGCTGTAGCCTCACTCACGGGGTTCACTGCACCCTTTCCATTGCCTTCCCACTGGTAAGGATAGGCCAGTTGATAGGTATCTTTTGTTGCCTCATTGCTCACGTGGGTGCTGCAATACTCCCTACTCGGGTTGGCTTCTGTGATGAGCATGAAGCAAGGTGCAACCTCCACTAGCAACGGATAGTTCCACGCTCCTTGGCGCTCAGCACCCTGCTGTAAGGGGAAGTCGCCCTCATAGGAGGTGACGAACTGCTGCAACCAGCGCGGTGCATCGGCGGGGAGTGTATAAGCTGTATGCTCACCAGAGAAGGTGAGTGCCTTGCCTTCGGCATTATCTATCAGGTAGCGGAAACATAGGCCATCGTTATAGGCACGAATCTCTACGCCCAGTTTATGTGTGTCGTCCTTGACAAGAGTGACAACGAGCGCGTTGGCCTCGTTGTTGCGTGTGGTGCGCTTGCCATGAGGCATGGTATACGCCTCAGTCACACGCGACTGTTCGCCTACGGCATCTATCGTCACATCTTGCGAGTAGTCGGTGTCATCGACTGTGAGGCCCAGTGCGATGTGTTCTACGGCTACTTGCCCATTGTATAGGACACTAAGGCCAGTCTTACCCTCATTGGTCTCTACCTTTACTGAAATTTTCTCATTGGGAGACACCAACGTCTGTGCCATTCCCTGCCATTGGCTTACTACAAAAACGAGAAGCACAAGAAACAACTTCTTCATAAGATAATTTATTATATTTGACATAACTGATAGGACAATATGGTGAAACGGGATGTTTACTCTCTCATTTCCACTCTAAAAGCAACGGCTGAGGATGTCGCACTATTGGCATGGGCCTCTACGCGTATACCTTCGGAGGTGATGCTATGCTTGACTCGCTTACCATCTGCGAGGCAAACGATGCGTTTCACACGATGAGCGGGCAAGCTAGTGAGTGTGAATGGCTTTCCATCCCACTGTTTCACGAATACATAGACGAGGCAGTCGCCCTTGCAGGTGTATCGAACGTCGCGTCCCTCACCGAAGGGGCTGTAGGGGCGAGTATCGTAGACGGCTTCGCCATAAGTCTGCAGCCACTGGCCTATGTGGCTCAGTATCTGTTGCTGATCATCGGGAATGGTACCATCGCTCTTGGGAGAGATATTCAGGCACAGATTGCCACCGCAAGCGATATTATCGACAAGGTTGCGAATGATGCCATCGGCACTCTGCAGCCTCAGTCCCTCAACATAGCCAAACTTGTGACCTATGGGGTCGTCGACCTGCCAATAGCGTCCGTAGGGTTTGCGTGGGGCACGGCTCTCGCGCTCAAACTCTTGGATGCTGCCAGCCAGGTAGGCCTGTGCCTTGGACTGGATGCTCACCTCCTTGCCCCATTGCCAGGCGCTATTGTAGTAGTAGCGGGCGAGATGCAGCTTCCACGGATCGAGCGAGCGGTAGTTGATACCGTTGTCAAAATAGAGCAGGTCGGGTTGGTAATTGTCGATAATCTCCATGGTGCGTAGCAACCATTCAGCAAGGAAGGCATCGCTCTGCGGGTGGTGACCTTCGGTTGCCGATTCATTGATGATAGCCTCGGTGGCACCACCATCGGCAGCCTTGGGAAGAGCCTTGGGACCCATACCGCTCTGCGAGGTAGGCATCTGGGGAGGTCCATAGAAATCAGCATACTCGGGCAGGAAGAGGTCGGTAGAATCCTTAGGCATGGAGAGTGGATACATGAAGTCCCAATGCTCAATGCGGTGGTTTGAGACGCCAAACTTCATACCCTCGGCACGCACGGCTGCAGCCAATTCACCAATGACATCTCGCTGTGGCCCCATCTCCTTGGCATCCCATCGTGTCAGCCGACTGTCATACATGGCAAAGCCATCGTGATGCTCTGCCGTGGGGATGACATAGCGGGCACCTGACTCACGAAAAAGTTTGGCCCATGCCTCGGGATCGAACTTCTCGGCTTTGAACATGGGAATGAAATCCTTGTACCCAAACTGCGACTGGCGTCCCCAACGCTCGCGATGTGCCTTGCCCAATCCGTTGTACATATGCTTGGGATACCACTCGCTACCTGCTGCAGGCACGCTATACACACCCCAATGGATGAAGATGCCAAACTTAGCATCCTTGAACCACTCGGGCGTACGGTAATGCTCGGCTACCGACTGCCAGGTGGCCTCGTACGGCCCCTCGGGACATTTCTTCAATGACTCACGACTGACGGGTATCGTCACACGATTATCGGTGAGCAGCAACTTCTGGCAATTCGCTATCCATAGATTAGCCATCAGCTGATGGCCTGCGGCGGTAGGGTGTATGCCATCCCAGACCCAATGGCTCATCGGCACCAACGGATGTTCGTTCCGCAAGGTAGCAAAGAGTGAATCGTAGTCAACCACTATGGCGTGGAAGTCACGGGCGATGCGACTGCAGGTTGCCGTGACGCGATGGATGAGGCTATCGCGCAAGGAATAATCGGAGGCTGCTCCTACCTTGCCCACCTTGGCAACAAAAGGGGTTCCTAACACGATTTTTACTTCGGGATTAGTATCGCGCAAGCGACTAAGCAACCTACGGTAGCGCTGCTCCCATCCGTCGAAGTCGAACGCCGCCGCACCGTTTGCCAGATGATAGTGCACATCATTCGTTCCTATAAGTATGGAGAGCACATCGGGCTTCAGAGCGATGACATCCTTCCCCCAGCGTTCCTCCAGGCGGGTGAGATCGTCGCCACTGATGCCGCGGTTCATAAACTCGAGACCCTGCTCGGGATATTCGCTCATGAAGTGAGCGGCACAGAGCATCATGTAGCTATGCCCGAAGATATGGTTCTTGTCCCAATGGTTGCGCTGGCTCGGGGCTTTGGCCGAACCTGCACTGTTGCCCCAAGCGCCATCGGTGACCGAGTCGCCAATGAACAGTACTCGGCGCTGGGCTGCCGAAGGTAGCGTAAAGCATAGTATAGCAAACAAGACCGTCAAACAACGTCTCTTCATAGGGTGTGGTATTTGATTTTATAGCTTATAATGGTTACCTTTACATATAGCAAAGGTAACCATTATTGTGGAATTCGACTCTCTCTCTTCGATTATTTCAGTATCACCTTCTTGCCACCTACGATGAAGATGCCCTTTTCGGGAAGGGTGGTGAGGCGCTGACCTGTGATGGTGTAAATCTCTTGTGCACCGTCGAGGGTTGCTGCTTCGGGAGCCTCGATGGATGCGTCAGAACCATAAGAAAGGAGTTTAACTGCCTCCACACGGACATTGTTGGTATTTGAAGCGCTGAAGTCAGCCTGGAAGCCAAGGTATACCTCCTTAGCCTCATCGAGGGTGAAGTAGATGCCACGGAAAGTGCCATCGGCAGCTGCCATATTAACTCTCTCGTATGCAATACTTTGCGTGGATATATCATTGGTATTAAGCACGTTCTCTGATGCAAAGATGTAGCTTACGTCGTTTGACTCGGCTGTGGGATACATAGCAGCGAAGCAGTAGCGTCCTGCGGGCAGCGACACCTTCTGATAGATACGTGTATTGTGGATGTCGTAGCCATGCTCGGCAAAGGCATTGCCATTCCACCAGATTTCGAGGTGCAGACAATCGGTTCCGGTAGCGTTGTCGAGACCTGCCTGGTCGCCAAAGCCATAGTTCTCAACGGTCCAGTACTTGGGAGCTCCGAAGCGACCGCTGTTGAGGGTAGCCTCAGTGCGGGCAAAGTTGTCGGCCTCGCTCAGCTTCTCAATGGTAAGGTCGGTAGCATCAGTCTCCTCGGGTGCAGCACCTACGTTCTTACCATTCTGCATAAGGTTGTCAAATGCAGCGTTCACACCGTCGTAGAGGCTCTTGATGGTGTCATAGTCAGCATCCTCGGCTACATTCTTCGCCTCAGCTACGATAGCCACCACCTCGTCATACATCTGCTTCGAATAGAAGCCGGTATTTTCATTGACGATAAGATCAGCAAGTTGCTCCTCTACTGTACCTACCAACTCTTGCAGCTTTGCATGGTTGATGTTGCCATATGACAGGAGCTTGATAGCCTGCACACGTACGCTATTGGTAGTAGAGCTGCTCAGATCTGATTGAATACCGAAGTACAGGCTCTTCTCGCTATCGAGGGTGAAGTAGAAGCCATAGAACGAGCCATCGGCAACAGCGCCCTTGATTTTCTCACAACCGATGCTCATTATGGGGATGTCGCAGGTATTCACGAGGGTGTCAGAGACAAAGAGGTAGCTGTCATCATTAGCCTCGGTTGAGGGGTATACAGCACCAAAGTAGTAACGTCCTGCGGGCAGTGTCACCTGCTGATAGATGCGCACATTCTGAATGTCGTAGCCATGCTCGGCAAAAGCATTGCCATTCCACCAGATTTCAAAGTGGAGGCAATCGGTGCCAGTAGCATTATCAATACCTGCCTGATCGCCAAAACCGAAGTTCTCAACGGTCCAATACTTAGGTGCACCGAAACGGCCGCTGTTGAGTGTAGCCTCGGTACGGGCAAAGTTGTCGGCCTCATGAAACTTTTCTACGGTGATGTCCTCGCAACCTGAGTAGATAGGAGCTACACCTTGTGCGCTGGTGCTCAGTGCAGCAGCCAGCATGACGGAAAAGAGTAATTGTTTCTTCATAAATCTCTCTTTTTTAATGTTAATGAATAGGATTGACGTCTTGTCTATACGCGCAATACACGTTACTTCACATATCGCTTATTGATGCCCTCATGGCTGCTCACGACATAGATGCCCGGTTCTATGATGGTAGCGAGTTTGGCACCTCCGAGGCTATAATAGCTCACCTCGGCATGCGCTGTAGCTGTGCACACGGCATTGTCGGTGGCCTTCACATCCAGTCGGTAGTCGCCACTGCCAGCAACCAACACCACAGAGGTAGCTGTGCGCTCCATGCTATGCACGCCATCGGTAGCGTCGGTAACGGCTGTTTCGCCCTCGTACAGTTCATAGCCTGCCTCGAGAGGTAGCTCTATGCGAGCCGTAGTGTTGGCCGGCACCACGATATGGTAGCTGAGCAGGCCATCGTCGCCACGGGTATATTCGCACACCACGTCGCCCGCTGAGGTTCCCACCGAGGCTGTCATCGACGTGAGGTCGGCAGGGATATAGGGGCGTATGCTGATGCTGTCGTAGGCATATCCCGCGTTGCTGATACCACCCAGTTGAGAGAAGAACCACTCTTCGATATGGTTCATCATGCAGTGGTTTTGCGAGAAGTCCATATTCCAATATTCGGGCGTGGTGGTAGCCCCTTTGAGCACCCAGTATCCATAGCTGGGGTAATCGGTCTGGCAAGCCATACGATACACCACATCGTTGTAACCATACTTGGCGAGCGACATGAATACGGGCTTGAGGCCTATCTCACCGGTCTTGATCTTGTAGTTTGCATTACGCACCGATTGCGCCAACTTGGCAGCTACAGCCTCTTCATTGGCAGGGTCTACCAATCCGTAATAGAGAGGCATGCCATAATTGGCTTGGTTACCATACTCATACACGCCTGTATTTGCTTTATAATACTTGCTATTAAAGGCAGTACGCACTACCTGGGCCTGTGCAGCGAAGCGGTCGGCATCTGCCACGTGACCCAGTCCGGTAGCCATCTCACTCATGACGTTGAGCATATAGTAGTAGGTGGTGGTAACGGTAAAGTTGGCCGTTGTCTGCTGTGCCAATCCTGCCGAGCCTTGTCCCCAGTCGCTGAGCGATACGGTGGCTTGAAGGATACCATCCTTGGTGCGCGAGGTGTAGTAGTCGATAAGCTTCACCATGGTGGGGTACTGCTTCTCGATGAGGGCACGGTCGCCATAGAGCTTCCATGTGCGATAGGGCACGAGGATAGCCGCACCGCCCCAGTTGGCATCGTCGTCCCAATCGGTCATATAGTGGGGAACGGTAGAGGGCATCATGCCGTTAGGCATCTGGGCATCAATGCAATCATCTGCAATCTTACGCATGAGTGTATGAGCGTAGTAGTTATAGTTGATAGAGTTGTACAGTTGGTTGGGTACGTCCATCCAGCCCAATTTCTCGCGGTGAGGACAGTCGGTGACGGTGTTATAGAGCTGGCTCTGTATGCCGTCGCGACAGATGGTATGGATATTGTTTATCAGGTCGTTGGAGGTGGTAAACTGACCACTTTGGGCAATATTGGCGCGTATACGATAGGCAGTGAAGTCGGTAGGCTCAGGCACCTCGGTAAGCCCCAGCACCTGCAGGTAGCGACAACCGTGATACATGAAGGTAGGCCCCCAGGTCTCGCCCTCGGGCTTGCCGGCAAAGGTGTATGAGTCGTAGTTGTCAAAGGGAGGCGTATTCCAGAAGTCCACCACCACGGTGCCGTTGGTGTTGAGTTTCTCGCCAGGACGCAGGGTGATAATCTGCCCCTTTTCACCCTTCAAGGTAAAGGTGTACTGTCCGGCAAAGTTGCGACCAAAGTCGATGAGGTAGCCCTGCTTGCCGTCCACCTTTAGGGGTTTCACGCTCACTGCATTCCATGTTTCCACCACGCGTAGGGGTTCATTCATCTTGGCTCGCAGCGTACCTATGGGGCCACTCTCGATGGTGCCAGTGAAGGTTGGCATCACCACATCTACCGCATCCCATGCACTGAAGTCGTAGTTGGCATCATCGATACCCTCAATCTCGCAGGTGGCGTCGTAGTCCTCGCCACCCCACCAGTTGCTGCCCGTGGTGGGCGATGCGGTGGTGCGCCAGGTGCCATCGGTGACGATAGTGTCGGTAGTGCCATCGGTATACTCGATCAGCAGCTCGGCCTTGAGCGAGGCGGGTCCTGCGTTGGTGAGTGTGCGCTTTGAGTAGCGCTGGGTGAGTCCGCCTATGCCATCCAGGTAGCTGATGTCGAAGAGTGCGCCTGCCACCTGCGCCACCAGACTGTTGGCCCCTTCGGTGAGGAGCGATGTCACATCATACGTGGTGTATAGCACCGTTTGGGTATACTGTGTCTCGCCCGGTTCGAGCAGGTTCTCGGTCACGGGCTTACCATTGATGCGCATAGTGAACACGCCCAGAGCAGAAGCAAACATCGTGGCACGCTTCACGGGCTTGTCCACACGGATGCTCTTCCCGTAGTAAGGCACGTTGGTGTTGTTCTTCACGATGAGCGGAGCCTCGACATTCTCGGCCCTATACACCTCTTCATAGCTGTTTGATGCGCCGCTATTCGAGGTCATGATGGTGAACGATGCGGGGAAGTTGGCCGCGCGTGTGGCATCAGTATAGGCATGTTCGTCCTGACGGGGGTAGAGCACGATGCGGTCAATGTCGTAGATGTCGTCGAGCTTGATGATGACATACACCGATTGGTTGGCATTGGGGTAGTCGTGTGTGGTATACCCGAGCGGACCGCTGGGCATGATCTTGCCATCATTGATAAAGGCTTTGCTCCATGAGGAGCCCACCTGGTAGTTGTCGCTCGTAGTCACAAACAGCGCTTGGGGAGCCACGTTGACCCCACCGCTATAGATCTCCATCTCGGCCAACTGCAGGTAATACTTGTGCGACTCTGACGAAGCAGGTATACCCAGCTTGGTCACATCGAGCTTCACGTATCGTGCCTGCACGCTATCAAGTTCAATGCTCATACATGTATGACGGTTCTCTATACTACGTGTAATCCACTGAGCAGTCCACTCCGATGCATCAAGAAAAGCCGTACCAAAGCTCGACACCGCCTCTTCTGAGGCATTGCCATCCTTGTCATACAGGGTTACACTGTAGGTGTAGCGCGAGCGAGAAGCAAGTGGAGAACCTCCGTAAACAATGCTATTCTGCTGGCGAGAAGGAGTAACACCCGAATCCCACACCTGCAGACCTTTATCATCGCACACCACTATGCGATAGGCTGATTGGTAGTAGTCACGTGTGCCGCTCTGAATCTGCCAGCTAAACGTAGGCAAAGGCGTATCAATACATAGTGGTTCGTTCAGTCCGCAAACCTTCAGATGGGTGGGGTTAGTAGCCGCTACAGCAAACATACTCCACGAAAACATTCCCATCAGCACCAAAGCCAGACGCTGCATGTTTTTTTTATTCATTTGTTCGTTCTATTATAAAATTTGACGCAGCAAAGGAACAAAAAAAAACTTGTACTCGAAGCGTACAAAATTATCAAATTATAGGACAATATTGACATTTTATGACTACATTTGCAATCGTATGATAAATATTCCTATCGAATCACTCAACCTGATGACCCTCAACGTGGGATTTGCCCGCCACCATGCCGACTGGAACTGGCAGAATGTGTCATCACCCTTTACGCGCATCTTCCTCGTCACCGAGGGGCGCGCATGGTTGCACCTGCCTCAAGGCAAAGTGGAGTTGCGCCCTGGATGCGCCTATATAGTACCAGCACACACCATACACAGTTACCAGTGCGACGGTGCCTTTGCGCTATACTATCTGCATGTGCACGAGGGATTTAAGAACGTAACCGATATATTTGAGCTCTATGAGTTCCCCTCCGAAGTAGAGGTAGATGCCACGTACGAGTCGCTCTTTGCCCTGGCCTGCCGTGCCAACCCCGACGCCGGACTGCCCGCCAGCAATCCCATATCGTACGATAACGACTCGCACTTCCATGACTATGTAGGCAAATACAGCAGTCTGCCGCTACACGAGCGCATGGCACTGCGCGGATTCACCCTTATGCTTGTGGCCCGCTTCCTTGCCGAAGCACGTCCACGCCTATGGACCAAAGATGAGCGCATCATGCGCATCATACAATACATCGGCGAACATATCAACCAGCGCATCGACATGGAGGAGCTTGCCACCTTCGCCTGCGTATCCAAGTCGTACTTTATACGTCTGTTTACCTCCGCATTGGGTATATCACCTATACGCTACATAAACCGCAAGAAGATAGAACGAGCGCGACTGTTGCTCATGACCGAACATCTCAGCATCAAGGAGGCAGCCTTCCGCTTGGGCTTCGATGACCACTCTTACTTCATACGCCTTTTCAAGCGAACCACAGGCCTCACGCCCAAAGACTACCGACGCCGCTTCGGACATAAAAGCTAAGACCATTTTGATTTCTAAAAAAAAACACTACCTTTGCAATAGAATCATCAACTTTAACAACACAATACAATGAAAGGATACCAAGCAAAGCAGCACCCCGTGCCCGTGAAGCGCTATTGCCGCACCATGGAGCTGAAACCCGATGATGCACTCATCCGCGAGTATGTGCACCGCCACAGCGAAGGCGAGTCGTGGCCCGAGATACGCGAGGGCATACGCAGCGTAGGCATACTGGAGATGGAGATCTACCTCCTGGGCAACCGCCTGTTTATGATAGTAGAGACTCCTGTCGACTTCGACTGGGACAGCGCCATGGCACGTCTTGCTACCCTCCCCCGCCAACAGGAATGGGAGGACTACATGGCCATCTTCCAACAGTGCAACGAGGGCGACACGGCCGATGAGAAGTGGAAGATGATGGACCGTATCTTCTTCCTCTACGATTAGCAAGCCTCAACACCAGTTCTTGATGTATTAAATCTCGGAACAGGTAAATATAAGGATACAAAAAAAGAAGAGAGAGACAGCTTGGCTGTCTCTCTCTTTTATATCGCAATGCGATGTTCTTATTAGCCCTGGATAGCAGCTACACCGGGGAGTACCTTACCCTCGATAGCCTCGAGAAGAGCACCACCACCAGTAGAGATGTATGATACCTGATCAGCCAAACCGAACTTGTTAACGCAAGCTACTGAGTCACCACCACCGATGAGTGAGAATGCGCCCTCAGCAGTAGCCTTAGCAATAGCCTCACCGATAGCACGTGAACCAGCAGTGAAAGCATCGCACTCAAATACACCAGCGGGACCGTTCCAAAGGATGGTCTTAGCGCCCTCGATAGCAGCAGCAAATGCCTTCTGGCTCTCTGCACCAGCATCTACACCCTCGTAACCTGCGGGGATCTGGTCAGAAGGGCAGCTGATGATTTCAGCACCTTCCTTAACGCTCATAGTACCGAAGTCGAGACCGTTGGTAGCTGTGCAGTCTGTGCTGAGTACCAACTCAACGCCATTCTTCTTAGCCAACTCCTCAACACCGAGAGCAACATCGAGCTTGTCCATCTCAACGATTGACTCACCAATCTCACCACCGTGAGCCTTAGAGAAGGTGTAGGTCATACCACCGCAGAGGATGAGCTTATCAACCTTGCCCAACAAGTTCTCGATGATACCAATCTTAGAAGATACCTTAGAACCACCCATGATAGCAACGAAGGGACGCTTGATGTTTGACAATACGTTGTCAACAGCCTGAACCTCCTTCTGCATGAGGTAACCGAGCATCTTGTGGTCAGCATCGAAATAGTCAGCGATTACAGCGGTAGAAGCGTGCTTACGGTGAGCAGTACCGAATGCGTCGTTGATGTAGCAGTCAGCGTATGAAGCAAGAGTCTTAGAGAACTCCTTCTGTGAAGCCTTCATAGCCTTCTTAGCCTCTTCGTAAGCGGGATCTGCCTTGTCGATACCTACGGGCTTACCCTCTTCCTCGGGGTAGAAACGGAGGTTCTCAAGCAACAATACTTCGCCAGCCTTGAGAGCAGCAGCAGCCTCAGCAGCCTTAGCGCAGTCAGGAGCGAACTGTACGGGTACACCGAGCTTCTCAGCTACAGCGTCAACAATCTGGCTGAGTGAGTACTTAGCGTTCACCTTGCCTTTGGGCTTGCCCATGTGTGACATGATGATGAGTGCACCACCATCAGCCAACACCTTCTTCAAGGTGGGGAGAGCGCCACGGATACGGGTGTCGTCAGTGATCTTACCCTCTTCGTTCAAGGGTACATTGAAGTCTACACGCACGATTGCCTTCTTACCGGCAAAGTTGAAATTGTCAATGTTTTGCATAATACTTGTATTATTATAAAGTGATAGTTTATTTCGCAGTCTATGACTTAATCTTCGCAAAGATACAAACAAACGAGCGAAATAATATCAAGCTTGCTTGAATATTTCACAGCGAGTGCAGTGTATCTTCACAGCTCTCTGCAAAGTTAACAAAAGGTTTGTTAAGTCGTACACAAAATACCGTGAAATATCAAATTTCCTTTATATTTGTCGCAATGCCTTTACTTTCTTTGTCTACAAGGCTCATTTTCTTGCAATACTTGCATAGCATTTTAAGTCCGCACTCACCACACCTCGGGTTGCGGGCCATGCAGGTGTAGCGTCCGTGCAGTATGAGCCAGTGGTGGGCTATGGGCACCAACTCTTCGGGGATGTGGCGCATGAGCTCCATCTCTACACTATAAGGGGTAGTGCAACGCGTTGGAACGAGTCCGATGCGGTGGCTCACGCGAAATACGTGGGTATCGACCGCAAAGGCCGCCTTTCCCCACACAACAGATTGGATGACATTGGCCGTCTTACGCCCCACGCCGGGCAGACGCACCAACTCCTCCAGCGTGTCGGGCACCTCGCCACCAAAGTCCTTCACCAGCATCTGTGCCATGCCCACGAGGTGCTTGGCCTTGTTGTTGGGGTACGACACGCTCTTGATGTACTCGAATATCACCTCGGGAGTAGCCAGTGCCATCGCCTCTGCCGTGGGATAGTCGTGCATGAGACGCGGCGTCACCATATTGACGCGCTTGTCGGTGCACTGGGCCGAAAGAATCACAGCTACCAGCAGACTGAATGGTGAGTCGTAGTCGAGCTCCGTCTCGGCCACCGGCATAGCCTCCTTGAAATAGGCGATGGTGCGTTCGTACAGTTCTTTCTTTCTCATAGGTCCTATCTTATCCACTTTTATTTTTGCAAAAATAGAAAGAATCTCCCACATGAGCAAGAGCCGCACCACACCTCCGATACAAAGCAATGGCGCACCGCACCATCGAGTGCCATGCGCCATTTCATGTCGAGTATACTGAGGGCCTCAACGCCCTGCATCTTATTTTTTCTTCTTTTGAGCAGCCTTGGTGGTTATGACGATCACACCGTTTTTACCCTTGTCGCCATACAATTCCTTCGCCGCCTGCGATTCGGGTTTCAGTACGTCGATATGGTCAATCTTCTCGGGAGCAATCTTTTCATATTCTTCTTTGGTAACCTCTTTATTATCTACTATGATGAGGGGGTCATGAGTGCTGGCAGTAGTAGCGTTCTTGGTTGTCACCTCAATTACTCCATTTTTTCCTTTCTCGCCATATACCTCAATGGCTGCTTGTGACTCGGGCTTAAGTACATAGATATGCGTAATCTCTTCGGGAGGCAATTTTGCAAAATCGTCCTTAGACATCTCTTTTTTATCGACAATGATAAGCGGTTCTTCAACCCCAGATAGATTGTCATTGTCCTTCGTAATCATTACAATCTTCGCATCTTCATTCCCAGTATATATCACATGATGCTTCTCCACCACATTACCATTCTCTTTGTAGGCAATGATATATTTGGCGATATGCTTGCCTTCGAGTTGCGAGCCATCGAAATGCTCCACGGCCTGCTTGTCGATGGTGTACTTGTGGATGGTGTCTCTCTTTACGACCTCGGCTTGTGTGCTGAACGATACGGCACAAAGCGCTGCTATTAAGATTGATTTCATAGATAAAAAATGTTTATAAGTTGTTTTTAATTTATTGCTAACATGGAAGTGCTTCCTTCCTCTGAACCTTTGTTCATGATATACATCTTGGTGGTGCCGTCGGCAAGCTGAGCCGTCACCAGCACACACTCCTTCACGGGCGATGCCGTGACGGATGTGACACCCTCTACCGTCATCAGTTGCTGTATGCACCCTGCTATCTCTACGGCATTGAAGACTGCGCTGGGTTCTTCCCTGCGCTGGGTCACCACGTTGAGTACGAGGAGCAAGGTGATGGCTGCTGCCCATCCCCCAATCCAGAGGCGACGAACTCTTGCCTTTTGCGGCTTCGCCTTAGCCTCTGCTACGATGCGATCAAACTCCTCAGCACCTTTGACGGAGAGCAAGTTGGTATCGGCATGCTCCATGCATATCATCTGCGCAATGGTCTGCTCGTCCTCCTCGGCCTTATTCTCCATGTAGTAGGTGTGAAGCATAGCCTCTTCGGCTACCGTCGTTTCGGCCTCAAGATACTTGGTTATCAGTTGCAGGCGCACCTCTTTATCCTTTATATTTATCATAGTTGTTTGTTTAATAGGTCTAACATCTGTTTGCGTGCTTTCGAAAGGGTCGACTTGATGCTCGTCTTCGGCTTCCCTGTGGCCGAGGCTATCTCGTCGAGCGAGAGCCCCTCATCGTTGCGCAGGTGCAGATACTCTCTCTGCGTAGTGGTGAGCGCGCCGTACACCTCCTTGCGTATTCGCTTCAGGTCCTCCTTGTCGGTCAATAGCGTTGCCTCAAAACCTCCTGTGTAGTTGTCGTGCGTCAGAGGTTGCATCTCTACGCGCGCTTTCCTATAATGTCCCACGCAGATGTTCTTTGTCATCCGCACGGCCATCGCCTCGGCATCTTTGATGGGGTAGCCACTATCGGCCAATTCCCAAAGCGACACCAGTGCCTCCTGCACCACATCGTCGGGTTCTATACCCGAGGGTAGCGCAAAGTCACGCGCCAGTGCAAGCAACTTGGCTCTAACCCTCGTGGCCAATATCTCGAACTCACCTTTCTCCATACTCATCCGTTTCTATTGGTAGGTAGCAAAACTAAGGCAAAAGTAAATCAAAAAAATCGAAATATTAAAAATATGCCCTATTAAGACAAGTGAAAAGGCAAGAGGTAAGTCTTAGGCATCGGAGCCATCGCGCTTGTCATCATGCAAAGTTGGGATGTAATGGACGAATACTACGAACATGAACTGAAGAGCATGCTGGATGCATTGTAAGGGGACATACTATCAGCATAACAGCGAATTAGCGGCGTATTACAATAAATCGCGCGTTTCGACGTTTAATGATAGTATATGAAACGAATATTGTCACAGAAATTTCCGTCATCGTTAACGTCATTGATTTCATTTTCGTCATCGTTAACGTTAACGTTATCGTTGATACTACTGCTCACAAGCTGCGGCGTGGAAAGCATATTGCGCAAGGCCGACCAAAGCTATGAACTGGGCGAATACAACGAGGCGGCAATGCTATATAAAAAGGCATACTCGAAGACGGAGGCAAAGGAGAAGGAGAAGCGAGCGGAACGCGCCTTCAAAACGGCCGAATGCTACCGCCACATCAACATGAATGCCAAAGCGATGGCCTCGTACCGCAATGCCATACGATACGGATACCCCGACAGCATGATGTATAAGCACATGGCCGACCTGCAGCTGCAGAACAGCGACTACAAGGGTGCCATGGCCAACTATGACATTTACCTGGGCTACTGCCCCACCGACACCACGGCCATCAACGGACGCAAGGCTTGCACCACGGCTCCGCAATGGAAGAAGAACCCCACACGATTTGTGGTAAAGAAGGAGACCCTCTTTAACTCGCGCCGTAGCGAATACTCACCCATGTTTGGAAGCGAAGATGGCTCGCAGCTCTTCTTCACCTCTACCCGCGACAAGGCGCTGGGCGACGAGAAGAGTCTCATCACGGGTCTGAAGGCTCCCGATATCTTCGTAGCTACCAAGGACGAGAAGGGTGTATGGCAGAAGCCCGAGCCCGTGGAGGGCGAACTCAACAGTGAGTTTGAGGATGGTGCCTGCTGCTTCACCCCGGACTTCAAGACGATGTATCTCACACGCTGCCTCATCGATAGCGAGTCGCCCCGCATGGCACAGATATACAAATCGGCCCGCTCAGATGCAGCCTGGGGTGCTCCCACGCTCTGCACACTGATGAAGGACACGCTATCCTCCTTTGCGCACCCCGCAGTGTCGCCCGATGGGGCTTGGCTCTACTTCGTGTCGGACATGAGCGGTGGCTTGGGTGGACTCGATATCTGGCGCATCGCCATCACCTCGGATGGCTTTGGCGGTGTAGAAAACTTGGGTGGCGACATCAACACACAGGGCAACGAGATGTTTCCCACCTTCCGCCCCAATGGAGAACTTTACTACTCTTCGGACGGGCACCAGGGTATGGGCGGACTCGATATCTACTGCGCCACATTGGGCAACGACAATCGTTGGACGGTGACCAATCTGCAGGCTCCGGTAAACTCACCGGACGATGACTTTGGCATGACCTTCGAGGGACACTACATGCGCGGATACTTCAGCAGCAACCGTGGCGATGCCCGCGGCTGGGATCATATATACTCATTCTATCTGCCCGAGACGGTGCACACTCTCACTGGCTGGCTCTACGAGAAAGATGGCTATGAACTCACCGACGGCACTGTGTACCTTATCGGCAACGATGGCACCAACGAGAAACTGAGCGTGAAGACCGACGGTTCGTTCTCATGGCGCGTCAACCCCGGTGCCAGCTACGTGCTGCTGGGCACCTGCGAAGGCTACCTCAACCACAAACAGGAGCTCGTGGCCGACAGCACTGCCGAAGATCGCAGCTACACGCTGCAGTTCCCCTTGGCATCTATCACCAAGCCGGTGCTCATCGACAATATTTTCTATAAGTTCAACTCGGCCGAACTGACCGACTCCTCTACCGCAGCACTCGACGAACTGGTGCGCCTGCTGGCCGACAATCCCAGCACAGTGATAGAGCTGGGTGCGCACTGCGACTACAAGGGACGCGACGAATACAACGAACGGCTCTCACAACGCCGTGCCGAGTCGGTAGTCAACTACCTCATCGCACAAGGCATCGAAAGCGACCGTCTCGTACCCAAGGGCTACGGCGAATCTACGCCCAAACTGGTAAACAAGAAGATGGCCGAGCGACATCCCTTCATGAAGGAGGGCGACACCCTCACCGAGGACTACATCCTCGCTCTGCCCGAGGAGCAACAGGAGATATGCAATGCTGAAAACCGCCGCACGGAGTTCCGCGTGCTGCGCACAACGTATCGTTTGTTTGAATAAGAAAAAACGGTCAACAGACTTGACATCCGGATGAGTATTCATCGCGAAGTTGTCGGTTGACCGTAGACTATTAATCCTGCTACGCAGGCTTTTCCTCCTTACGACTTGCGTTTCCTCCTCCTTGCTTGGTAAAATCAAAGTAAAACTTTGTTTCTACTCTCGCTTCGTTCGTCGGTTCGCACCTCGGCAATTAAAGCGAGCTTAATTGCTCTCGGTTTGGCGTCGGTTGACCGTAGACTGTTATTAAGCCCCCGGCTTTATTTTGCATTTCTCGTACGACTCTACGTAGCGCTTGTACTTATCAGGGTAGATATCCTTAGCAGTGATGATCATAGCTGTATCGTAGCAATCGCCAAAGTCGGGATCAAAGGTGGTACCGAAGGTCTTCATCGTGGGTGACAGACCGATATAGAGGTGGATGAACGGAGGAATGGTATCGCCCAACGACTTCACATAGTTGTTGAGGATGGCATAGTTCTCCTTATAGTCGGCACCGGTAAACATCTCCTTGAAGAAGGCTGCCTGCTCGGGAGTACAGGTCTCGGGATTCTTTGAGGTGATGAGTCCCTCGCGATCGCCAAAGCTCATATCGAGGTAGTACACCATAGCCTTGCGGCTCATCTCGGGGCTGGTGCTATAGATGGTCACCTTACCTGAGAGGTACTTCACGGTGGGGTCGGTAGCGATGAGTCCACCAATACCATCCCACAGGTTGTCGAGTGCGAAGAGCGCCTTGCGGCCACCTGCTGCACTCTGATACTTGGGCTGCACGAAGGCGCGTGCCATCTCGATGCAGTGGGGAAACTCATTGTCGAGGAACTTCTGCGAGAAGTCGAAGAGGTGCTCGGTATTTACATAGGGCTGACCATTCTCATGGAACGATGCCATTTTCCAGCGGGTGAAGCGGTAGCCACCGATGATCTCATCAGCCTCGGGGTTCCACACTACGAGCTGGAAGCATGCCTTATCCTCAAGATCGAAGTGGTCGAGGTCACACTCGGTGCCACTGCCACCGCCTACAGCGCGGAACGACACCTCGCGTAGGCGGCCTATCTCACGCAGCACATTGGGTGCTGTCTCATTGTTCACTACATAGAGTTCGTTGTCTCCGCGGTTTGTGGTACGGAGGAAGGTGTTCTCATTGAGTTCGCTCTTGAGCAACTCTACATCTACAGGGGGAATGATAGGGGGAAGCATATTGTTAATTTACTATTTACAAATTTACAATTGATTTTGCGACTTTTATATTTTACTATTTTGCGACTTGCAAGATCCCTGGCGTGATAATTGATAAATAGCTCAATTGGACAATAAATAGTAAATTGTAAATCGTCAAATTGTAAATTGATTTTACATATTCGGTTCACATCCATTGCCAACAGAGAGTGCTTTCACACGCTCCTGCATCTCGGCAGCCCACTCACGATCGCTCTTTGACTTATCGAACGTAGTGTAGGGAACGGGCTCGCCAAAGGTGATGACAAACTCGTTGCCGCACTGCTTGAACAGTTCGTCTACCAGGTAGAGCATACCGATATTAACCTTCAGGCCTAGGAACTTGCTAAGCTTAGCAAGGAAAAAGTACCAACGTGAGTTGTGTCCCGAGATGTGTATGGGCACTACATCACGCTCGTAGCGACGGGCCTGAGTCACAAACATTTTCTTCCAAGGCATCTCGGTGACTTTACCCTTGATCTTACGGGCACACAATCCAGCCGGGAAGACCAACACCTGCTTGTCTGATGTAAACATCGCTGCAATGCGTTCGCCAAGGTCGCGGCTCTGCTTCGAAGAGAGGTTGTTGACCGGTACGAAAAACTCTGTGAGGGGCTTCAGATGTGCCAACAAAGGGGTTACAGGCACCTTAAAGCCATCACCATACAGCTGTCTGAACACCGAGCCAATGATGAGAGCCTCGGGACCACCGAGCGGATGGTTGCACACGAAGATATACCGTTTATCGGCTTGGAGATGCTCTTCGCCACGGATTCGGAAGGTGATGTTAAGATATTTCAAAGCATCGTCGAAGAAACCTACACCCACAGGGTGCTCAGCCGTCATGATGGCTTCATTGACCTGCTCCTGATGTAGACGGCGCTTAAGGAAGCCTGCAACTAACTTACGCAAAAACTTATTGCGAGGCCAGGCGCCTAATATCTTATTGATATCTACGAACAAGCTTTCTCTTTCGTTGTATTTCTCCATAGTTTTTACGAATTATCCAGTAAAAAGCAAATCCGACAAGTATCCATACCAACAATATCACACGGCTCTGGAACGACAGATAGCCAGGCATACCGGGAATGAGCAATAGTGAAAGGAAGAACAATGAGAATAGGCATCCCAACACACCAATCCACATCTGGCGCTTATCACCCACCTTGCGTGCCATAATGGCTGCCGAGGCAGTGGTATAGGCAAACACAATAGCAGCACCTACACTGGTCATGTCGACAATCCACAACAAAATCTCACGACCAAACCAGGGTGCAAACAAACTGGCCACCATCACAAAAAGGATGGCATTGCGAGGAGTTCCGTGCTTGGGAGAGAGCTGCTTGAAGAATGCGGGCAGACTGCCCTCATCGGCCATAGCGTACATGAGACGCGAAGTGGAGATATAGAATGCGTTCATACCTGACACTACGGCACAGAACATGGCAATACCAAGGAAGATAAGACCGAATAGTCCGAATGTGTTGCGCACCACATAACCTGTCTCCCAATTATTGCCTAAAGCAAGCAGCTCCTGCCAGGGCATAAGACCTGCAGCCGTAACGGTACACATGGCTATATAAAGGAGAGCCGCAATAAAGATGGCCAGGATCATGATCTTGGTCGACTTCTTATGATCGAAGTTGTACTCCTCAGCACTCTGCGGGATACAGTCGAAACCGATGAAGGCCCATGGAGCCATGGCTACGATACTGAACACGCCACTCCACCAGCTTACACCCTCGGGGAAGCCAGGAGCGAGGTTGCTCCAATCGGCCTTACCTAACACAAGGAAGGTGATGAGACAGATACAGCCTACCAAGGTGAGTGCAATGGCTGTCTGCAACCATGCAGCCTGCTTGATACCTTTGATATTGATGAGGGCCATAATGATGATGAAGGCCGACGCCAGCGCCACCTCACCGGCATACACATCCCATCCGGCCACCTCATATAGTTTGCCTACCTGCACAATACCAGGGAAGAGGTAGCGGCTAATGAGTGCCAATGCCGTGGCGTTGAGCGGGATAAGGCTCCAATAGGCCAGGATCATACCCCAACCACAGACGAACGCGTTGCGCTTGCCTATCGCCTCTTTGGTGTAGATGAATTCACCTCCGCTGACAGGGAATTTGCGGATGAGATATCCGTAGCTCAGTGCAATCACGATAATAAGGAATGCACCGATGAGCATACCCAATGCTGTGCCCAACGGACCAGCCTTAGGAAGAAATGCGTTACCTGGGAGCACAAAGCATCCCCAACCAATAATAGCGCCCAATGCCAATGCCCACACATCTACGGGACGCATCGAACGCTTAAACTTTCCATTAGTATTTGACATAGTTTTTAGAGTTTTCGCCACCGTCTTGACTAAGACACCAGCGAGTTTAGGCGCCAAAGTTACCACTTTTTATTTTTAATAAAGAAAAATTAAGCAATTTTATTCAAAAAAAGTTGATGCTTAATCCTTCTAAAGGCGGTATGCCCAGCATGGTTTACACCACCGCCACCACCTCCTCGGGGAAGTGGCCGCTTCGTATGCGCCATTCGTTGGGATAGAGATTGTTGGCACGGTTTCCCAGGTTCTTCACGAATCCCAGCGGTATGCCACGGTAGGTGACGATAACAAAGCCACGAGGCGCGTCAGCTGCAAGTGTCACGGCCTCTCTATGCAGGTAGCGGAGCGCATCGGCATACGAGAGTTCGCACATAGCAAACGCCTCTGCGCTGAGTGCCGTGCTCATGGCCAGCGCATGGGCAGGTATCGCGTCGCGGCCCTTGAGCGTAGCGAGTGGGATACCCCAGTGCACCAAGTGTAGGCGCGCTGCCAGCATCTCCATCAGCGGTTCCATATCGGCAGGCACGGCCACCACCTCCTCACCTACTACCTTATATATATATCCACCGTCTTTGAGCCAAGCCTTGCATGTGGCAGGCACGGCCATCACGGGCTGCTTACCCTTGGCCTTCTTATCGGCCGACTTACGCTTCATCGCACCATCCAGCGCTACACCTTGGTGAGAGCAAGACTCCCCACCCTTTCGGAGCACCGCCAAGAAGAAGCCTTCGCCTCGTGTACGTCCCGGGAGAAAACGGTAGGCATGCTCCACGCCAGGCACCAAGCTCGGTGTGATACCCCACGCCTCCTCGGTCGCTACGGGCAGCAATTCGGCCCCCAGTTCATCCACCATCCAGCGCACGTTCTCCTCATCCTCCTCCGTATTGAAGGTACAGGTGCTATAGATCAGCAATGCGCCCGGTCGTAGTGTGGGCCATATATCGGTGAGTATGTCGCGCTGTCGTTTCCAGCAGGCCTCCACATTTTCGGGACTCCACTCGGCCACCGCCACCTCATCCTTGCGAAACATACCTTCCCCACTGCACGGGGCATCTACCAACACGAGGTCAAACACCTCGCCCAGCGGTGTAAAGTCTGCCGGATAATTGGATGTCACCACACAGCGCCCATGGCCCCACTTCGTGATGTTCTCGGCCAGTACTTGCGCACGAGGACGCATCACCTCGTTTGACACCAACACACAGTCATTGGGCAATAGAGAACGTAACAGCGTGCTCTTACCTCCGGGTGCAGCACAAAGGTCGAGTGCCACACGCGCCTCACCGAGGTGCTGCTTCACGGCCTGCTCCACAAACATCGACGATGCCTCCTGTACATAGTAACATCCACCATGCAGCAGCGGGTCGAAAGTAAAGGCGGGACGCTCCTGCAGGTAATAGGCATGGGTAGCCCAGGGCACCGACTCGTAGTTCACGGCTTCGTGCCACTTGGCCGGGTTGAGACGGATGCTCACAGCAGGCTCGCCCAACAAAGCCTCACGAAAAACTTCGTAGCCTTCGCCCAGCAGGTTGCGCATCGTATGTTCAAAAGAGGCTGGTAGGTTCATTGAGATTGGTTCATTGAGATTGACAAGTGCAAGAGTGAGAACGAAAGGTTATCTCCCAAACTTACTTGCGGATGTAATCGATAAAGACATATGCCTGCGCATGTTTCTCGTCGGGGGCATGTTCCTCGCGAGCAACCTCTGTCCACTCCTCGGGGTTGAGATCAGGGAAGAAGGCATCAGCTTCGGCGGGTATGTCATCCACGAGGGTGAGATGTACACGCTTGGCCAATCCGACGGTCTGCTTATAGAGTTCGCCACCACCGATGATATACACATCCTCGGTATAATCGCACTGCATCAATGCCTCCTCGAGGCTGCGGTAACACTCAGCATTCTCCAAGTGCAGGCCCTCTTGACGGCTCAACACGATGTTGCGTCGATCGGGCAGCGCACCCTTAGGGAGCGACTCGAAGGTCTTGCGCCCCATGATGATGGTGTGACCCGTGGTGAGCGCCTTGAAGCGCTTCAGGTCATTGGGCAAGCGGTAGAGCAACTGGTTGCGGAGACCGATAGCGCCGTTCTTGGCTGCTGCTACGATGATAGATACATTGTCAAGTGTCGTCATACAGCTACTACTCCTTTGATATGGGGGTGTGGATCATAGTCAACGAGTTCGAAGTCCTCAAACTTGAAGTCGAAGATGCTCTTCACGTCGGGGTTGATCTTCATCTTGGGCAGGGGACGCGGCTCACGTGTGAGCTGCAGCTTCACCTGTTCGAGATGGTTGCTATAGATATGAGTATCGCCCAAGGTATGCACAAACTCACCCGGCTTGAGGCCCGTCACTTGTGCCACCATCATGAGCAACAACGCATAGGATGCAATGTTGAAGGGTACGCCCAAGAAGGTATCGGCACTGCGCTGATAGAGTTGCAGGCTGAGCTTGCCATCGGCCACATAGAATTGGAAGAAAGCATGACAAGGAGGCAGATTCATATTATCAAGGTCGCCCACGTTCCAAGCCGAAACGATGATGCGTCGGCTGTCGGGGTTATTCTTGATGGTCTCAATGGCTTCAGCAATCTGGTCGATATGTCCGCCCTTATAATCGGGCCATGAGCGCCACTGGTAGCCATAGATATGTCCGAGGTCGCCATCTTCGTCGGCCCACTCATTCCATATGCGCACACCATTATCCTGCAGGTACTTCACGTTGGTATCGCCCTGAAGGAACCACAGCAGTTCGTGGATGATTGACTTCAAGTGCAGTTTCTTGGTGGTGAGGCAAGGAAATCCATCCTCGAGGTTGAAGCGCATCTGATGGCCAAACACACTGATGGTGCCTGTACCTGTGCGGTCGCTCTTCTCTACGCCCTCCGTCATAATGCGGTTGAGCAGGTCTAAGTATTGCTTCATATATATATTGTTATGTCTTTTCTGACTGCGAAATTAGGTATAAAATCCGTTATATGCAATTCTGCAAGGTGCTTTCTACTTCTTTCCTAAATAATCGACCAGCACCTCGCCTATGCCAATACACACGATGAGTATGCCTATGCCTACACCAAAGTCGCCCATCCATATACCGAGGAAGATGGCCAGACCAATGCCCAGACAGATATTCTTAACACCCTTATTGAAAAGAGTGCGGTCGCGCGATGGAGCACTGCCCTCGTTGGGAGTCGTAGCACGAGGCTGGTCGTCAGTGCGACGGCGTCGGAAGAGCAGGTATAGCAGCAAGGCCAGCAGCAACAGAGGCAATCCAAAGATACATAGCAGCATTACGATGACCATGAAGATAGCACCCGAGGCCATGCCCAATCCCGACAACCCCAGCAACCCCTTGAAAAAGCCAGGCATATCACCGAAGAACTCATCCATCATCTCCTCGGTCAGTTCTATTGTCCTATGCGTCATCAAGCTATCATCTGAGTAGGCAGTTATGTGCCATGACCCGACGCGAGCGGTGGCAGCCACTGAGGTTGCAGCCGAATCATCGTGAGCTACGACATCGGTCACCAATTCCTCCACTACGGGCACTCCTTCCATGGTAGACTCACCCTCTTGGGCAGCTGCTACCGCAGTACCTACAAGCGCTATCACAAGCGCCATCATCCAATGTTTTACGTTCATACCCATTGCTTGTACAAATTATTATTCTCCATCAAGCGAGCATCGCCTGTTTCGAAGTGCAAAGTAAGTAAAAATATCGATAGTTTGTCCGCAAAATGAATATTATCTACTAACATATTCCTAATCTCCGTCTGATTAAGCTTGCGAACAATTTAAAACAACAGAAGCGAACCTAAGGCTCGCTTCTATTGTCATATATAAGATTTACTCTTACAGATTACTGGCGCTTACCACCTGAGTAAACTACGTTCAATGCCCATGCTTCACGCAATGCCATCTTAACGTCGGTCACGATACCCATCTGGGTCTCCTGGTCGATCTTCATAGATACACGCATAAAGGGCTTATCACGCTCAGGCATATTCTCACGCTCCATGTAGATGTAATCACGGATATCACCTACCTCTGCGAAGTCGTCGTTGAGCTGAATACGGCTGCTGAGACCCATCTTAGCGCGGAACTCCTTGGTGGGCTTACCGATGTAAACGTAAGACACCAATGACTTCTTCTCGAGCTTCTCAATCTCAGTACCTTTCGGAGTATCAAACTCTACCTTCAAGGTTACCTCACGCATAGAAGTTACCATCATGAAGAAGAACAGGATACTGAAGATCAAGTCAGGGAGTGACGAGGTATTCAGTTCAGGAACTTCCTTGCTACCATTCTTATTAAATTTTCCCATGATTAGTTTCCTCCATACTTTTTGGGTTCAGCCTCTGAAATCTTCATCGGATACACACCTCTGATAGCCAAAGCCTCATCTGACTCGGGATCAAGATGTCTGTAGTACTTTCCGAATTTCTCGCGTGCCAACTCGTCGCGCAACTCGTTGTATGCTGCCATCAACTCATTCTGAATCTGGAAGTATACCTCGTAGCTTGTACTACGGTCAGTCTGCACAGAGATGATATGGTTCTTTGTCACCGGATATGCACCAAGGATGGGCAGGGGGGGATCAGCAGGATGGAACTCCGGCATGTTTGCCTTATTCTCCGGATTGGCAATAAACTCCTTTGCAATCTCGCGCAAGTCCTCGGGCTGAACACCAGTCTTAGACACACGCTTTGACTCGTCACCATAGTAGTACATGATCTCGTTGTTCATGTTTACTGATACAACGAACACGTTTCTACCCTTCACCTTTACATCCTCATCCAATTGGTTAGGATCTGGTGGAGGCGGCAGACGGCGCACCAAACCAGTATCTGTATCCATTGAAGTGGTGATCAAGAAGAAGATCAACAGGATGAACGAGATATCGGCCAATGAGCTACCATTCAATCCAGGAACTTTTCTTTTCTTCTTTGCCATAATTGAAATCTCCTATTAAATTATGACTTACTTCTTGAAAATTCCTGAAAGGCTAGCAACCAATGCAAGTGCAGTTACAACAAGCAATACATAAATAGTATAGATGATTGCATCTGTAGCTTGCAACCAGAAGGCATCTTCATAAAGACCTGTACCAGTCATGATGGGAGACGTGCTACCCATGAACCATGTTATAGCCAATACGGGGAGGAACAACCACAAACCAACCTTAGCAAGGGCAACACCCCAGCCAGGCATATTAGAGTCAATCTTACCACCCTTAGCAGTCACAGCACCTACCAATGTGCAGATACCGCAGATTGCAGCCTGTGCATACATCCAGTACATCAACAGATCGGTGAACTGGGGTGACTTGTAGAGGCCACTGGGGAGCGACTCTTGATTTCCGAATCCAACGCAGAAGAACAGCACCAATACCACAGCAGAGATGGCAAGGAGCAGGTAATATACGATGGATGCTATTTTACTCGCTTTCATTGTTATTTTCTCAGTTAATGTTAATTACTTCTTCAAGTTGTACTTCATGATCATATCCAAGAGAGTGATAGAAGAATCCTCCATATCAGTTGTCAAAGACTCAATCTTAGAAAGGATGAAGTTGTAGAAAATCTGAAGAACGAGAGCAACGATAATACCGAAGATAGTGGTAATCAAAGCCACCTTCATACCGCCGGCAACAACAGTGGGGCTAATATCACCAGCCTTCTGGATATCGTCGAACGCCATAACCATACCGATCACAGTACCCAAGAATCCGAGTGAGGGAGCCATAGCGATGAAGAGAGTTACCCATGAGCAGTTCTTCTCGAGAGCAGCAGACTGAACGCCACCGTAAGAAACAACTGAACGCTCAACTACGTCGAGACCCTCATCGATACGCAAAAGACCCTGATAGCAGATAGAAGCTACAGGACCGCGTGTGTTGCGGCAAATCTCCTTAGCACCTTCTACATCACCCTTAGCCAAAGCAGCCTCGATAGCAGCCATGAGCTTCTTGGTGTTAACCTCAGCGAGGCTCAAGTAGATGATACGCTCGATACAGAATGCCAAACCGAGTACCAAAGAGATAGCTACCAATGACATGAAGCTTGCATCACCCTCGATGAACTTTGTCTTAAGAGCCTTGTGCATACCTACAGTCTCCTCCTCAACGGGAGCAACCTCAGCGGGCTCATCTACTACTGCTGAGTCAACTGCTGCTGAGTCAACTGCTGCTGAATCAACTGTCTCTGTTTGTGGAGCTGCTGCGTCTTGAGCAACCACTGTCTGTGTAAATCCTACTGAGAGGATACCGAACATTGCAACTACTGCAAAAATCTTTTTCATTGTGTGTTACTTTTAATTAATACTATTTAAAATTATTACTCTATTTCTTATCATTCAAAATCATTGCTCCGTGCGGAAAGAAGGGGATTCGAACCCCTGATACGCTTTTGACGTATACACGCTTTCCAGGCGTGCCTCTTCAACCACTCGAGCACCTTTCCATGGCACCATTTCAATGACGGGCCTCGGAAAACGGGTGCAAATTACAAATAAATTCTGTAATCCACACCATTTTCAGCTACAAAAGTATTCATTTTTTTTGTTGTGACCATAAATTTTTCCTTTTATCTTCAAAAAAACGTCACTTTTTATGATTTTTGAAAACATTTGGGTGTATAAATTTATTTATTTCCAGTTTATCTGTGTATTTTTCGAGGCAAATGATTTATCTTTGTAACCACATTAAGAGACACCCCAACCAAGTATAACCAATAACACATATTATATATGAAAGATTTCTTGAAATACACCTTGGCCACCATCGTGGGCCTCATCGCCTGCACCATCATCCTATCGGTCATCGGTATTGTATCCATCGTAGGCATAGCCGCATCGGCTGGCAGTGCCACCACTACTACCATCACTGAGAACAGTCTGTTCAAGCTCGAGTTGAAGGGCACAGTCAACGAACGTGTGGTAGAGAACCCCTTTGCCGCTCTCATGGGCGAGAAGCAGAGCGCCCTTGGTCTCAACGACATCCTTGCAAGCATCGAGAAGGCTGCCGAGAACGACCTCATTAAAGGTATCTACCTTGAGGCAGGCAACATCAGCGCCCAGCCCGCCAGCACCGAGGAGATCCGCAATGCACTCCTCCGCTTCAAGCAGACGGGTAAGTTCATCGTGGCTTACGGCGACACCTATAGCGAGTCAGACTACTACATCTGCAGCGTAGCCGACAAGATCATCCTCAACCCCAAAGGTATCGTCGACTGGCATGGCTTGGCCTCGCAAACCATCTACTTCAAAGACCTGCTCGACCTGGCAGGCGTAGAGATGGAGGTATTCAAAGTCGGCACCTACAAGTCGGCCGTAGAGCCCTACACCTCAATGGAGATGAGCGCCGAAAACCGCGAACAGATCACCGCCTACATCACCTCTATCTGGGACAATATGGTGGAGAACGTATCGCTCTCACGCGGCATCAGCGCTGAAAAGCTCAACTACTATGCTGATCAGTACATGGCCTTCTGCCCCACCGAGGAGTGCCTCGCCGCAGGTTTGGTTGACACTCTATTATATAAGGATGCCACCAAGGATTACCTGAAACAACTCATGAATACCGACGAGGACGACCGTCTCGAAGTGGTAACCCTCGACGATGTGAAGAACATCCAAAAGAACGTACCCCTCGACAAGAGCGGCAACATCATCGCCATGTACTATGCTGAGGGCCAGATTGTAGACAGTCCCTCTACAAGCGTGAACACCTCTCCCGAGATTGTGGGCGATAAGGTGTGCACCGACCTGCGCAAACTGCGCGACGACGACAATGTGAAGGCCGTGATCCTGCGCGTCAATTCACCGGGCGGAAGCGCCTACGCATCAGAGCAGATCTGGAACGAGATCGTGCAGCTCAAGGCCAAGAAACCCGTCATCGTATCAATGGGCGACTTCGCCGCATCGGGCGGATACTACATCTCATGCGCTGCCGACACCATCATCGCACAGCCCAACACACTGACTGGCTCTATCGGCATCTTCGGCATGTTCCCCAACCCGCACAAGCTCATCACCGATAAGTTGAAGCTCAACATCGAGACCGTGAAGACCAACCGCTTTGCCGACTTCGGTGCTATGGGCCGTCCCTTCAGTAGCGCCGAGCGTGCCATCATGCAGCGCTACATCAACGAGGGTTACGCCAACTTCATCCAGCGTTGTGCCGATGGTCGTGGCATGGCTAATGCCGACATTGAAGCCGTAGCTCAAGGCCGCGTATGGACCGGCGAGATGGCGCAAAACATCGGTCTCGTTGACCTCTTGGGCGACATCGAGTTGGCCGAGGAGATAGCAGCCGAGAAGGCTGGCATCGAGAGCTACACCCTCATCAGCTACCCCAAAGAGCAGAACATGCTCGCCACGCTGCTCGACAAGACCAAAGAGAGCTACATCGAAGCACGCATCGGCAAGCTTGCCGGCGATTTGAAGCAGGAGCTCAACCTCCTCTACAACATCGACAACTGGAGCCATCTCCAGGCTCGCATGCCCTACGAGATACACCTGATGTACTAATCCGTTCTACACATGAGCCAAGCACCCGCAAAGAAACACTGGTACCTCGCGCCTCTCTCCATTCTATATAGGATGGCGATAGGGCTACGCAACAAACTCTTCGACTGGGAGATACTCCCCTCCGAGGAGTTTGAGATACCCGTCATCTCTGTGGGCAACCTCACCGTAGGTGGCACGGGCAAGACCCCGCACACCGAGTACCTCATCGGTCTGCTCCACAAGAAGTTCAAAGTGGCCCTGCTGAGCCGAGGTTACAAGCGCAAGAGCTCGGGCTTCCTACTTGCCTCCGACGCCAGCACCTCGCGCGACATTGGCGACGAACCCTATCAAGCCAAGCACAAATACCCGGGCATCCATGTAGCCGTGGATGCCGACCGTCGTCACGGAATCCAAAAGCTATGCACCGAGCCCGCCTCACAAGACACCGAGGTGATACTACTCGACGATGCCTTCCAGCACCGCTACGTGACTCCCGGTATCAACATCGTGCTCATGGACTATAACCGTCCCATCTACGAGGACACGCTCCTTCCCGCTGGCCGCTTGCGCGAGCCTGCCTCGAGCCTACAACGTGCACAGGTCATCATCGTCACCAAGTGCCCCAAGGACATCAAGCCCATCGACTTCCGCATCGTGGCCAAGCACCTTGAGATGCGCCCCTACCAGCGCCTCTACTTCACCACCTTCGCCTACGGAAGCCTCAAGGCCTTTGCCCCCACCGGCGAGCTACGCGAACTCAGTACCCTCACCGCCGACACCCACATCGTGCTCGTTACCGGCATCGCCTCGGCAGCCCCCCTGGTGGACAAGTTGCGCGAGTACACCGAGCATATCACCCACCTCGAGTATGGCGACCATCACAACTTCACCCGTGCCGAGCTGAAACACATCGAGCTGACCTACGATGCCATCGATGCGGCCGACAAGCTCATCATCACCACCGAGAAGGATGCCGCCCGCCTATGCGGCTACACCCTTACCGACACGCTCGTCCACAACACCTACGTGCTCCCCATCGAGGTAGAATTCCTGCAAGAGCAACAAGAGAAATTCAATCATTATATCATTGACTATGTTAGCAAAAATTCAAGAAACCGCATCGTTCATCAGAGAACGCATGCACACAAATCCTGAGACCGCCATCATCCTGGGTACCGGTCTGGGCAGTCTTGTAAATGAGATAACAGACAAGTACGAGATCAAGTACGAGGATATCCCCCACTTCCCCATCTCTACCGTTGAGGGACACAGTGGCAAGCTCATCTTCGGCCGTCTCGGCGACAAGGATATCATGGCCATGCAAGGCCGCTTCCACTACTACGAGGGCTACTCCATGAAGGAGGTGACCTTCCCCGTGCGTGTGATGCGCGAACTGGGCATCAAGACCCTCTTCGTATCGAACGCAGCAGGAGGCATGCACCCCGACTTTGAGATTGGCGACCTCATGATCATCACTGACCACATCAACTTCTTCCCCGAGCACCCGCTGCGTGGCAAGAACATCGACTACGGCCCCCGCTTCCCCGATATGAGCGAGACCTATGACCGCGGCCTCATCGCCCAAGCCAAAGCCATCGCAGCCGCGAAGGGCATCCGCGTAGTCGAGGGCGTCTATGTAGGCGTCAGCGGCCCTACCTTCGAGACCCCCGCCGAGTATAAGATGTTCCGCACCTTCGGAGCCGACGCCGTAGGCATGAGCACTGTGCCCGAGGTCATCGTGGCCAAGCATTGCGGCATCCGCGTCTTCGGCATGTCAGTCATCACCGACCTCGGCGTAGAGGGCAAGATCGTAGAGGTCACCCACGAAGAGGTGCAGGCAGCAGCCGACAAGGCACAGCCCCTCATGACCGAGATCATGCGCACACTGATCAACGATGCCAACTGATTTACCAACCAGCAGTTTCGGAGTTCTCTGAGTTCTCCGAGAACTCCGAATCCCCTATAAATAAAGAACAATGGAACAAAACAAGAAGACCCCCATATCATCACTCGGCGAGTTTGGCCTCATCCGCCACCTCACCGAAAACATCACCCTCGAGAACGCCTCATCTAAATATGGTGTTGGCGACGACTGCGCCGTACTTGAGTACCCCAACAGCCAAGTACTCGTGAGCACCGACCTCCTCATGGAGGGCGTACACTTTGACCTCACCTACGTGCCCCTCAAGCACCTCGGATACAAGGCCATCATGGTCAACCTCTCCGACATCTACGCCATGAACGGCACCCCTCGCCAGGTCACCGTATCGCTCGCCATCAGCAAGCGTTTCGGCGTCGAGGACGTCGAGGAGCTCTATGCCGGCATGCGCCTGGCTTGTGAGGCACACCACGTCGACATCGTAGGTGGCGACACCACCTCATCATACACCGGCCTTGCCATCAGCATCACCGTCATTGGCGACGCCCCCAAAGACAAGATCACCTACCGCAACGGAGCCAAAGAGACCGACCTCATCTGCGTATCGGGCAACCTCGGAGCCGCCTACATGGGCTTGCAGCTACTCGAGCGCGAGAAGAGCGTGTTCATGGGCGAGAGCGATGCCCAGCCCGACTTCTCCGGCAAGGAGTACCTCCTCGAGCGCCAGCTCAAGCCCGAGGCACGTCGCGACATCGTAGCCGCTTTGGCCGAGGCAGGCGTGAAGCCCACCGCCATGATCGACATCTCTGACGGACTCTCATCAGAGCTCATGCACATCTGCAAGCAGAGTGGTACCGGCTGCCGCGTATACGAAGAGCACATCCCGCTCGACTACCAAACCGCCGTCATGGCCGAGGAGTTCAATATGAACGTCAGCACCTGCGCCCTCAATGGTGGCGAAGACTACGAACTGCTCTTCACCGTGCCCCTGGCCGACTACGACAAGGTGAGCAAGCTCAAGGACATCCGCCTCGTAGGTCACATCACCAAGCCCGAACTGGGTTGCATGCTCGTCACCCGCGATGGCGGCGAGATGGAGCTCAAGGCCCAAGGATGGCAAGCCCTGAACGAAGCGTAAGCCCTACGGTCTACATCAAACAGCGTCCCTCACTGCTCAGCAAGTGAGGGACGTGATTTTTATAAAGCAAGAAAATCCCCACCAGTCTCACGACTAATGGGGACACTAATCCTTAATATATACTATGAAAGACTTATTAGCGATAAAATCCAAACAGATTCTAAGGATTGGTAGATAATGTCGATGGCGCGAAGACAAAACTATTTATGAAATATCCGTCATTTTTCATAAAGAAAATAGAGTAGGAAAAGCAGACTTTTGGAGGTCTGCTTTTTCTATGTTTGTCAGCAAAAATGGCAATGCAGACTCGAATACGGACTTTCCTTTCCGATGCTTTAAAGACTGCCCACGTTGAAGTATTTTTGTAGTTGGCTCTCAACCCTCAACTCTCAGCCAACGGCCAAAAGCCAATAGCCCCAAAAACGCACTTGCCATTATGAAAAAACGCATATCCCTTTTTGCCGAATCGCATATCCCTTTTTTAGGAATCGCCTATGCGATTTTTCGCCCGCTGCCTCCGCGCACCGGACACTGGATATTCCCGCGAGTTTCCGCCATTCCGCCATTCCGCCATTCCGCCACTATATATATGTTTATTGATGCACAAACCTTAAAACTCGACCGATATGAATGACAATCAAATGATTAACACCGATGTACTGCAGCTCATCAACACACCAACGGAAAACGCACCGACC
>JAFZFZ010000072.1 GCA_017557005.1 Bacteroidaceae bacterium
CTTGCCGAGCATACGAGCACGACGAACGAGGATATCCTGGATCGTATTATTGAGCATGTGTCCCATGTGGAGCACACCCGTTACGTTAGGGGGAGGTATCACCACCGTGTAAGGCTCGCGGCCATCGGGTTCAGAGTGAAACAAGTTGTTGTCCAACCAATACTGATACCATTTACCCTCAACATCTGACGGGTTGTATTTGCTTGCTAATTCCATAATATATATGATGTTTTATACAATTTTCCAAATTGGGTACAAAATTAGTGCAAACCGAGAGAAAAAGCAAGTTTACTTGCATTTTTCCGAGGTGCAGCCTAATTTCAAGCAGTGCGCAGCACTGATTAAAGTACGAATAAACGAGCGAAATACAAAGTTTACTTTGATATTTCTCAGCGCCGACGCGGTATGATAGCGTCGGTTGCGACGAAAGGAACTTAGTTCCTCCGAGGAGTGCAGCTCTGCTGTTTCAAGTACCTTGCCTTTCCCTATCGGCCGGCGACCTAAAGGTTCAAGCAGTGCAAGCACTGATTAAAGTACGAATAACCGAGCGAAAACGCAAATTTAATTTGTGGTTTTCCGAGCCGCCGCCTAATTTCAAGCTGCGAAGCAGACTAAAGGTAGTGTAACTGACGCATGAGCGGCAACGCGGTATGAAAGCGTTGCTTGCGACGGTGGAAACTTTAAGTTTCCCAGAGGAGTTCTAAGTTTCTTGGACTAATCAAGCTCGCTTGAACTCTTGCGGCGAGCGAAAAGGAAGAAGACGAAGTCAAACCGAGCGAAATACAAATCTCAACGAGCGAAAGTATAGAAAATGCTTGCATATTCTTTTCTGAGCGTGGCGGAGATTCGATATTATTAAAGTTCACTCCAAGATTTACATCAAACACAACACCGCCGACGCGATATACCTGCGCCGACGGTGTCTCATTTTCACATAGTGCAACTCATTACTCCAAAAAACCTCTACCCTCCACTCTTAATCACCTCAGCCGGGTTCTCGCGGGCGGTGCGCCATACACGCGAGCCGACTGAGAGGGCGATGAGCAGGACGATGGCGAGGAGGATGACGGCGTATATCCACCAGGCGATGGGCGCTTGCTTCACGTACTGCGCCACCCACTCCTTCATTATCATATAGCCTATGGGGAAGGCGATGGCTGAGGCGGCAAGGACGATGAGTCCGTACTCCTTTATAAATATGGAGAGGATATCCACCAGCGTAGCTCCGTGAATCTTGCGCAGGGCAATCTCCTTGCGCCTTTGGGCACAGGCAAGTGTTACGATAGAGTACACACCGAATATGGCCACGAGGATGCACACTAGAGTGATGATACCAAGGATAAGCATGAGGTTGGTCTCGCTTTTCAACTGATTATCAAAGATATCTTCAGAGAAAATCAAATCATAATCCACGTCAGGAAACTTTGTCTTCATAATCTCGTGTGCGCGGTGTTCAAACTCCTGTCGCTCACTGGGTATATAGGTGATGGTGAGGTAATCGCTTTCGTTGTTGTAATTGGCAAGGAAACATCCTTGAGAAAGAATTGCGGTAGCCTCCGTAGCCTTGAAAGGATTATAGTAGATGTCTTTTATAACGGCTACGATAGTGAACTCATTTCGGCGGTCTTTAGGGTCTCTAGTACTTCCGTATGTACGTTTTGTATATACCGTTTGGCCTATGGGATTATCTATTCCGAGGTCACGACACACCTTATCGGTAACAACAATCTCATTGGCCTGCCACTCCTCTTTACGTGGCAAAGATCCTTCGAGCACGGTAAATCCATTGCTTGGATTAGCAACATCCCAGATCCCTTCGATGATTTCTATATACACTTCATCCTCTCCAGGCGAAAGACTTATCTTGTCTGGAATATTCCATGCCACTTTATTATATTCTAATGACACACTCAAGTCTATAGAACCTTCCAGAAGTTCCGTGACCATAGGCAACTCACGCAGATGGGGTGCTATTTCGTTATACTTCCTTGCAGCAGGATTGGCGTTCCACACCCTTTTTTTCTCCAATTCGGGGAAATGCAGTTGTGCACGACCTCTGATATTATGTCCCCAGTCGGTATGCTTCATAAATGCTACTTGCCGTATCATCACCACAGAACAGAAAATAAAGGTCATACTTACTGTCAACTGAACGAACGAACTGATTTTTCGTGAAGTGTCGTTACGACGAGTACGCCCCGTGAGTGTACGATTCCGAACAATGACTATCGGAATAACGCAGAGCGTAAGACAAACAGTTCCAGTAATGAGCATTATCCATAGCGCACGGCTCATAATGTAGCCATAACCTGTATGAATTGCTGTGAACCGAGAGAACGGCGTGTGCAACCATTCTACTCCGAGTAAACCGAAGGCCATTGCCAGAAAGAGCACAATACCTACTTCGACAAGGAACATCACCATCAGTCCGCCCACGGTAGAACCATTGACGATACGCAAGGCCATCTCACGCTCACGGCTACGCAAACGGATGAGATAGAGTACAAGATAATTGATGAGCGCACATACTACCAATAACACGCTACATACAAAGAACACTCGCAGATACTCCCAAGTGAGGCTGAGCGTGTACTTTCCTGTCGACTTGTGAGCATCAGAAATAGGAATCGTTTGTGTGCCGTATGGTTTGTTCCATTCCTCAATACTATAGAGTCCGGGCACATACCAGTCAGCTACTTTTTTGGCAAAAGCCTCTACATCTACACCTTCGTACAACTTTGCATACAGATGATGCATATCAGTGGCTCTAGCGCCAAACTCGGTATATGCAATATCAAAATCAAAGATACTATGCGCACCGAAGTCCTTGATAACAGCACCCACTTCAACTTCCCGCTCTCCTTCGGTATTTCTACGCCCCCACATATCCCTTTCACGGTAGAGCGTCAGTTTGCGTCCAATAACATCAGTTTCATCGGGGAAGAGTCGTTTGGCATACTTTTCATTCAGAGCTATCTTGTCGGGGTTGGTGAGAAAGTCGTAGTCGCCCTGTAAAAGCGGCAAGTCAAACACCCGAAGGAATGTACTGTCAATCATAATGGGGTTGACATCCATACCATTCACCTTTTGCCAACAAGCCCTAGGACTGCTATATAAGGAGAAGATACTAGTAACAGCCTCCACTTCAGGAAACTCATCGCGTAATGTTGTGTATAGTTGTGGACGTGCTCTCAGGCGATGAAAAGGCGATAGATATTTGGTACGACCTAGCGCCCAAGGATCCATAAACGTATATATCCGCTCATAATCCTTATGCATGGTGTCGTAAGTATTCTCGTAGTGCATCCACAGGGCGGAGAGCGAGAGGCATACGAAGCCAGCGGCGAGGCCAAGCACGGAGATGGCGGTTTGCGCGGGGTATTTGCGCAGGTTGCGCAGGGCTATTTTGATGTAGTGTAATAGCATAATGGTTTTTCAGTTTATAAATGTTACACATTTAAGATTCCTTGCTTGCTCGGCAATATTATGCAAGCATATATTGCTCTCGCTACGCTACGGAATTATAAGTTTTTCATTGTTTCACGCGAGGTTCTTTCATCGCGTTTTTTGTCTCACACAGACTCCGCAGACTTTCGCAGATTCCTTTCTCACGGAGTGTTTTTATTTCTCACACTCTAAGCACAGACTTACACAGAAGCATACATCGCTATCGCTCGTATGTGCCTCCGGTACGTAAGCACTCGGCAAGCCGACAAGCGAGAGCGAAGCGACTCGCAAGTCTGCGAATTTTGCGTAGTCTGCGTGAGACCAAGAGAACACTCGGCGAAGCCGACACACGCAAGTGCAACGATGCGTATTCTGTGTAAGTGGAGTCTGTGTGAGACTCAAATAATCCGTTTGAAATATATTCATAGGATTTGTATTTTGCGTTTCTCTCGAGATTTGTGTCTATTGCAAGTTAGGAACGGTGAAGAAGGTGAAAGTCTCAAAGAACACTATCCTCACCGTCCTAAATGCTTTTCTTCTAATTTCCACTCTTAATCACCTCTGCCGGATTCTCGCGGGCGGTGCGCCATACACGGCTGCCGACTGAGAGGGCGATGAGCAGGACGATGGCGAGGAAGATACTCACATATATCCACCAGGCGATGGGCGCTTGCTTCACGTATTGCGCCACCCACTCCTTCATTATCATATAGCCTATGGGGAAGGCGACGGCAGAGGCGGCAAGGACGATGAGTCCGTACTCCTTTATAAATATGGAGAGGATGTCGCGCAGCGTGGCACCGTGTATCTTGCGCAGGGCAATCTCCTTGCGCCTTTGGGCACAGGCAAGCGTCACGATGGAGTATACGCCAAACACGGCCACGAGGATGCAGACGGCGGTGATGATGCTGAGGATAAGTGTGAGATTGGTCTCGCTCTTGAGTTTGCCAGCCAACAAATCTTCTTGGTAACGCATCAGATAGATGATATCGGGGAAATGCGTATTCATCATATCCTTTAAGGCCACATCAAACTCCTTACGCATTTCTGGTTCGTAACTTATGGTGATATAATATATAGGGTGATTTATACTTCCATGCAACCTTTCATAATATTGTTTGCTGTGAAAAAAATATTTGGTCGGTTGATTCATGAGCGACCCGTCATAAATGTCCTTGATAACGGCTACTACTTCGTTTGCGTCCTGATATTGACCATTTAATGATCTCCAATAGATTGTACGCCCTACAGCGTTATCCCATCCCAAGGCACGACGAATATTCTCAGTAATGACAATCTGGTTTTCTTCCCAATTTTCTTCGCGAGGCAGTGTTCCCTCAATGGCAGTAAAGCCATGATCAGGATGACCTATATCCCAAAATCCCGCCTCCATCGTGGCCTCTATATAGTTGTTGTCGGGCGAAGAACTCAGTTCTAATGTATAGCTTGCACCGCCCATACCATTGATAGTACTTGCCGTATTACGTACACTCGTAACCATGGGCATCTGTTGGGTCAAATGCACTATTTTCTGTTCAGCCTCTCTTATGAAATCAACGGAAAATAGCTGATTGGGATTGCGCGTAGACACTATGCCTAATTGTGCTCGTCCTTTGATTGCATACCCCCAGTCGTTGTTGCGGAGGAAGTGCACTTGGCGCAGCATGACAATGGTGCAGAAGATGAAGGCTATGCTTGTGGTGAGTTGGATAAAGAGGCTGGCCTTTCGCATCACACCGCCCGACTGACGAGCCGAAAGACTGCGATGTAATGTGCGATGACGCACAACGGCTATTGGTACCAAACTGACGACAAGGCAAACGACAGCAATGCCCAACATATAGTAGAAAGACTGCAACTGTATGTAATAGCCGCCCAAGCCGATGGAAGCAAAGCGGACAAACGGCTCGCGCAGCCACTCGATGACGAGCGCCCCTATGGCTACTGCCGCGATGAGTACCATACTGTACTCTATCACAAACATCAGCAGCAGGCTACGGGTGGTGGCACCGTTGACGATGCGGAGTGCCATCTCTCGCTGACGGCCACGCAGGCGGATAAGGTAGAGCACGAGGAAATTGATGAGCGCACACACTACAAGCAGTGTGCTACATAGGGCAAAGTTCTGCAAGTGTGTATAGCGCAGGCTGAGGTAGTTGCCACCGTAGCGGTGAGCTTGTACCAAAGGGATGGTGGCAGTGTGCAATGAGTCGCCATTCTCCCTACAGATATTATATACTTTATCGGAGAAGGATTGTACATCCACCCCATTGTACAATTTTGCAAACATGGTATTTGTCCATCCCCATCCCCAATCAAAGTCATTCGGCATTATCATGTCATATCCTGCAAAAATGCTGTGCTCGTCAAACGGCTTGTAGACAGCAGCCACCGTGAGTTGCATATCCTCAGCCAAGATAACTCCGCGCCCTACATAGTCTGTCACACCAGGTAATAACATCTTAGCCAACGATTCGGTAAGAGCAATCGACGCTCGATCCCCTCGTTTAAGGAATTCGAGGTCTCCCTCTATCAATGGGATATCAAAAACTTTGATAAAACTGCTATCAGTAAGCAATACTTGTAGCATTACTCCTTCGAAGAAGGCATCCGTTGGTTCTGAAATCTGAGCGACAGCTGCAGCCTCCACTTCAGGGAAATCTTGCAGTAACGCCTTATAGACGGCACACGATGACAACAAACGAGTACCATATCCGGTTACTCCTGCTCTATCCTTGAATCGTTCGTCTTGGAACGTATATATCCGCTCATAGTCCTTGTGCATCGTGTCGTAGGTGTTCTCGTAGTGCATCCACAGGGCGGAGAGCGAGAGGCAGACGAAGCCGGCGGCGAGGCCGAGCACCGAGATAATGGTTTGCGCAGGGTATTTGCGTAGGTTGCGCAGGGCTACTTTGATGTAATGTCGTATCATAATGGTAAAGTTACATAGTTTTGTCAAGAATTATCGTAGGCGTGATAATTTTTTATTACAATTGCGACAAAATTTTGTCATAGGTATGATAAATTTTTATCATAGGCTTGATAATTCTTGTTGTTACCTTCTGTTTTTTCTGTTCGGTTTGTCAAGTTATTTGCGTATCCGTGGATATTTGATTAAATAGTCGCGGATATTTCATCACGCATTCATGGATATTTCATTACGCATCCGCGGTTACGCGAAATTTTTGCTTTTTCTTTGTGGTTAATTGCTTGCATGGGGTTGGCTTTTCTCATAATGCTGTTTTTGTTTTTACTCACACAAATCTCACAGATCTCACGAAATCTTCTTCCATCGTTGTTTTTTGTTTCACGCGAATCTCGCGAAAAACGCGAAGATTTCTTTCATCGCTGGATTTTTGGTCTCACACAGAATCTCACGAAAGCATACATCGCTTGCGCTCGTATGTACCATCCGGCTGAGAGCACTCGGCAAAGCCGACAAGCGCGGGCGAAGCGACGCGCCATCTGTGAGATTGCCTTTAGCCCCTTCGGGCGGCGAACACGTTTCGTGAGATCTGTGTGAGACAAATTCATAGGACCTGGTTTTTCGCGTTTTTCGCGAGATTTGCGTGAGTTTAAAAACATCTTTGCGTGAGATTAAAGAGACTCCAACTTATCCACCACCTCGCCATCGAAGAGGTTGATGGTGCGTGTGGCGTATGAGGCATCGCGCATGCTGTGGGTCACCATCACTACGGTGGTACC
>JAFZFZ010000073.1 GCA_017557005.1 Bacteroidaceae bacterium
ATGTGTTTGCCATTGTATACAAGAAAAGCGTAGAGACTTGTCGAGCTCATCATGTTACTGGCATCGCCAAACGCCATTGTAGAAATGAACTGAGAAACAAATACCCCACGCTGTCGCATATATGGATAAAAGTGTACAGCCCACGAAGACTGTACACGCCCCTGCATATGCAAAGACAGAATGAGCGCTACATTGTCCTCATCCCTCTACTGTGAAATTGGCGATTTCGTAACATGGGATAAAGCAAGAAACGCTTTCTTGACCGAGGATTTCTCCCCTCGGATGTTGCAAAATTAGTGTATGGCGAACGAAAAAGCAAATTTATTTGAACTTTTCTGAGCAGCCCATCTAATTTCTGTTTACATGTAAGCTATAGCCACATAAATAATTTAATTAAGCTAACGAAAGTCAAGTTTATTGCCTAAGACAAATGCAAACGCTCTGAGATATTCGTTTCTCTGAGACAAAGTAAATACACTTTGCGGGTACGAAAAAACAAGAATAATGAATTCTGAATTCTGTCAAAAGAACTTGTACCGACTCTCAACACTTGTCATTTATCCGTATTCGGATTTACCAAAACTTGCCATTTATCCGTATTAGAAATATTAAAAATTTGTCATTTATCCGTATTAAGAAAAAAAATCACTATATTTGCACCCGAGAGAGCGAACATTTTGGTGCATATATATATTTGCACATAAACCACTCTACATAAAGCATATGAAACTATCAGAAATAGAAAAAGTGCTGCTTGAACAGCAAGATGAGCTAGAGGCCCTTGAGAATGAGATCTTAATACATCGCCCAGAAGAAGATTTGATAAATCTGAAAAGCAAGTTGGCACAAGTTGTCATCGGGGTTCGTAGAAGTGGAAAGTCAACGCTTTGCTTCAATGCCCTCCGAAAAGCTGGTGTACACTATGCCTATGCCAACTTTGATGACGAGCGTTTAGAGGAGTTGCAAACCCAAGATTTGGATGATGTACTACAGACATTGTATAAAATCTATGGAAAGTTTGACTATCTGTTTCTAGATGAGATACAGAATATAGAAGGGTGGCCCTTGTTTGTCAATCGTTTGCTAAGACAACGAATCCACATCATAATCACTGGCAGCAATGCTAAACTGCTGAGCACAGAATTGGCCTCACATCTAACCGGGCGTCATCATAAGATTGAACTATTCCCATTCTCTTTCAAAGATTGGTGCACAATCAGAGAACTGGATTATACTCGATTAACGACCAAAAACAAAGGACTGATATCCAAGGCATACGAGAAATATTTCCAACAAGGAGGTTTTCCAGAGCTGCTCTCTGGCGAAGAAAACTCCAAGGAGTATATCAGCACCCTAATAGATAATATTATAACTCAAGATATCAAGAAGCGTTATAAAATACGCAACATCGATGCACTCAAAAGGCTGGCGCACCACATCCTCAACGAGACCCCCACAATCATCGTAAAGGATACTCTCCAAGAGACAATGGGAATCAAGAGTGAACGTACGCTCGGCAATTACCTTTTGTACCTGAACCAAACATACTTGACCTCGACCATAAGCAAGTACTCTCCCAAAAGCCGTGAAAGAGCGAGAGGAGAGAAGTCGTATGCGATAGACGTGTCATTTATGGATAAACGAGAGAATGCCTTTTCGGGAGACAACCTCGGCTGGAGATTGGAGACTATCGTTTATCTGGAATTGCTGCGCAGAAAAGCGGGTACAGAGAACGACATATACTATTTCCAGAATAGAAATGCTGAAGCAGATTTTGTGGTATGTGACGGAAATAAAACGCTTGCTGTATATCAAGTCAGTTATGATATCTCGAAGGAGAAGACAAGAAAGCGGGAAATCAAAGGATGTATTGCAGGTGCTAAAGCCACAAAGTGCAACAATTTGTTCTTAATCACTAACCACGAAAGAGAAGTCATTGAGGAAGATGGATATACGATTCAGGTAATCCCTATATGGGAGTGGCTTATAACAGATGTTTTCTAACAAAACAAGCAATATCATGGCAAGCATTCAAATCCATGCAGGACGATACACCAACACATCGGACTTTTCTGTTCATTTGAAATAAAATCAAAACAAATTCTTAGAAAATTCTCTATATCAAATTTTCCCCTTACATACATGTAACAAAAAAATTACAAGTCTACACGAGGAATCGTCTACAAAGGGATTCTAAAAATCTAACGCTAGACGAAAATTGGACAAAGGCAATAAATTTGCCAGAGCCTTTCGTTAGATTTATCAGACAAAGGCTTTTTCGCAAACGCAAGGCTCCGGCAAATCTGCCAGAGCCTTCTGATTTCGCCCCTGTACCGTCAAGTTTCATCCCCAAACACCTTTTCTAGGTGAAAGAAGTTCATAAATTGGTTGGCGTTGGCAACGTTCCACGTCGCGAATTAAAAATTAGCCTACCAGATGAAAGTTTACGTTAAGGTTATCGTTGGCGAGCGTAGCTCGCTGCCGCCAATGCCAACCCATATATAAACTTTGCTCACCATAAAACTATAAAAATTGCCATCTTAAAGATTGCAATCTGCACGATTTTGCGGGTGGACGTACAATTTTCCACACACACAATAAAAATCGCATATGCGATTGTGCGAGAACGCATATGCGTTTTTTCCTAATCGCAGGTGCGATCAGCCCAAAAGGGATATGCGATTAGAGAGTAATGTTTTTAATCAAATTGTTCGGCAACATGTGAACAATCACAACATTTTGATTGTTTTTTGAAAAAGTTGCTTAATTTTATTTCATTTATAAAATATATGTAGTACATTTGGGCGCTTTTTAGAATAACACATAAAATAGGATACGTTATGAATAAGGTAAAATTTTACAAGGGTGGCGAGCAGCCGCTCGAATTGCACAAGGTGCGCGTGGTGCAGAAGTTGCACCTGGTTCCCATCGAACGCCGTATGGAGGCGTTGAAGGAAGGTGGATTCAATACTTTCCGTCTGAGTACGCTGGACGTTTATCTCGATATGCTCACCGATAGTGGTGTGAATGCCATGAGCGACAATCAGGTGGCTGCTATGATGCATGCCGATGATGCGTATGCGGGTTCACAATCGTTCATCCGCCTGCAGAAGGCCGTAGAGGATGTGATGGGCAAGAAGTACTTGCTGCCCGCTCACCAGGGACGTGCCTGCGAAAACATCTTGGCTAAGGCGTTCATCAAGAAGGGCAACGTGGTGCCTATGAACTACCACTTCACCACTACCCTCGCCCACGTGCAGGAGATGGGTGCACGCGTAGCTGAGCTCTACTACGACCGCGCAATGGAGCTCAAGAGCGACTACCCCTTCAAGGGTAACATGAACATCGAGAAGCTGGAGGAACTGATCCTCGCCGAGGGTAAGGAGAACATCCCCTACATCCGTATGGAGGCATCGACCAACCTCATCGGTGGACAGCCCTTCTCAATGGCTAACCTCATGGACGTGCGCCGTATTGCTGACAAGTATGGTATCATGCTCGTACTGGATGCTTCGCTCTTGGGTGAGAACGCATACCTCATCAAGCAGCGCGAGGATAAGTGGAAGGAGAACTCACTGGGCGAGATTCTGAAGATGATGACAGGACTGGCCGATATCGTATACTTCTCGGCACGTAAGCTGACCTCATCACGTGGTGGTGGTATCTGTACCAACCAGCGCGAGCTCTATAACCAGATGGAGGCTTTGATCCCCTTGTTTGAGGGATTCTTGACCTATGGTGGTATCTCGGTGCGCGAGATCGAGGCGATGACCGTGGGTATGTATGAGACACTCGATGAGACTGCCATCAGCCAGAGCCCCGAGTTTATCAAGTACCTCGTGACAGAGCTTGAGAAGCGCGGTGTGCCCATGGTGACACCTCCGGGTGTGCTGGGTGCGCACGTGAATGCGATGGAGTTCTGTAGCCACATCCCTCAGGACCAGTACCCTGCCGGTGCGTTGGCCGCTGCCTTCTACCTCATCTCAGGTGTACGTGGCATGGAGCGCGGTACTGTATCGAGCACACGTGACGAGAACGGCAACGAGATACCTGCCGACGTGGAATTGCTGCGCTTGGCTGTACCTCGCCGCGTGTTCACACTCTCGCAGATCAACTACGTGATCGACCGCATGCACTGGCTCTACGACAACCGTCACCTCATTGGTGGATTACGTTTCGTATATGAGCCCAAGGTGCTGCGCTTCTTCATGGGTGGCCTGGAGCCCACAAGCAACTGGCCTAACCGATTGATGGAGAAGTTCCGCGAGGACTTTGGCGATAGCCTATAAGCCTACCATCAAATACATAGGCTTACATAAACGAATGCTTTCTGTCATTCTGAACGAAGTGAAGATTCTCATTTAGAAAACAACTGCGTATCTCTTCGCTTTGCTCAGGGTGGCAGAAAGTTTTTATTATAAAAATCACACACCATGAAACGATTGCTGGGACTCGTCCTATTGGCAACATGCTTGCCATTCACCGCGGCCTTCGGGCAGATATATAAATACATCGGATTGGACGATGGACTGAGTTCGCGTAGCACGTATGCCGTGCAGCAGGCCAACGGGGGATTCATGTGGTTTCTCACGGACAATGGCATAGACCGCTACGATGGTAGCAACATGACGAAATATACCATACGCATTGCGGGGCAGAAGTTTACGGAATACTCTACCAGCCGACTGGTGTACGATGCCGCCAATGACAACATACTGGTGGTGACAGGGCTAGGACGTGTGCTGCAATATGACCGACGCGACAATGCCTTTAGGGTAATGTACTCGCCCACCATAAGTGCCAGCAAGGCGGACATATCGGAATGTGCTATATCGCCCATCGATGAAAGGGGCAACATATGGATTCTCATTGGCGACGAGGCCTTCAGCTACAATGTGCGCACCAAGCAGGGCACGAGGCTGGCAATGGAAACGAATGGAGTGGCTCCCACCTTCTCGGCCGTGGTACCCAAAGACTCGGTCACGCTCTACATAGGTAGCAAGCAGGGGGTGTGCATAGGCCATGTAGATAAAGGGAAACTGACCCTGGAGGCCATACCCGAAACGATGAGACATGGGTTCAATGTAAACACGCTATACTACAACGCGCGCCATGCGACCTTGCTCATCGGCACGGAGGATGCCGGCATCGGCGCATTTAGGGAGCACACAGGCGAGGTGATACACCACAAGGAGGCCTTGCCGGACATGCGTGTGACGAAGATCCTGCCTTGCGGAAACGACGATGAGGTGATATTCTCAACGAATGCGGCCTGCGTGTACCGTATGTCGATGGAGCAGTGCATGCCCACCCCTTATCTGGAGGGTGACTTCGCCACCGACTATCACATGAATACGGACAACGTGGCTGACATGTGCTTCGACAAGGATGGACAGCTATGGCTCTGCTCATTCCCCAAGGGGCTGACAGTGTATAACGGACAGTACCCTGGATTCAACTGGCTACGCCGCTCAAACCTGAGCAACAACACGCTCACCGACAATAGCATCAACTGCATACTGGAGGACAAGGGCAACGACCTGTGGTTTGCTACCGACAACGGCATCAGCTTGTATTGCCGTAGCACCAAGCAGTGGCACACGCTGCTCTCAAAGGCGGACGAATCGCCCAACCCAAACCATCACTTCCTGACCCTGTGTGAAGTGAAGCCGGGCACCATCATGGTGGGCGGATATGCATCGGGCATATACATCGTAGACAAGGGTACACACCGTGCACGCTTCGTGAAGCCTGCATCGATGGCTCCGGAGAAGTACATACAGACCATGTATCGCGACCCTGCAGATGGTAGCATATGGATGGGAGGCGAGAACCAGCTATTCAACATCAGCTACGACACGGACATGCGGGTCAACTACGCCGAGGTGTTTGGCGGCATCAACTACATCACACAAAAAGATAGTGAGCACCTGTGGATAGGCACCAAGGAGGGATTGTACGTCTTCAACAAAAGAAGTCACGAGAAGCGCCGCATAGAGCTACCGCTGGAGAGATTCAAGGTGAACACGCTATTCCAAGATGCTGACGGCACCATATATATAGGTACGCACCACCACGGATTGCTGGTATACAATGAGGAGGAGAACTACTACCATTGGTACAACAAAAAGAACAGTGCACTCACCGACGACTGCATGAAGTGTATCATCAATGCCCGCAACGGATCGCTCTACATCAGCTCGAACGGGGGCATCGTGCGATTCAACAAGAACACGAAGCGCATCACCACATGGAGTAGCGATCAGGGTATGCAGGGCATCAACTTCGGCATACGCTCGGGCATACGCACACACCGAAACACCATCCTGTTCGGAGGCGACCAAGGAGCTATCGAGATAAGCGAAGAGGCCAGCTTGCCACACATATACCAGGCTAACCTCATACTGGCCGACCTATATATAGGAAACACGCGCGTGAACCCCAACGACAAGAAGTCGCCACTCACCGATGCGCTGAACGAAACGACACTGCTGAACCTGAGACATAGTCAGCGCGACGCGGCCATCAAAGTAAAGAATATCAACCACATATACCCATCAGATTGCCAGATAGCATGGACTACCGACCGTGACCTCAACAATGCCACATGGCACGAGCTGAACGAGGATAACTTCATCACTCTGAACCGACTGAAACCGGGCAACTATGTGATGACGATACGCTCTACATCGAAAGAGGCGGGACAGGTGCTCGACGAGCATAGCCTGAAGCTGAGCATCAAGCCGCCTTACTACTTCTCATTGTGGGGCATCGCCATCGAACTTGCCATACTGATACTGGCCTTCGTGCTCGTAATCAAAATCACCAAGGCATCGAGCGCCATGCACGTGTCGGACGAGAAGGTGAAGTTCTTCATCAACACGGCACACGACCTGCGCACACCCATCACACTCATCAAGGCTCCGCTCGAGGAACTGAGCGAAAGCGCTACGCTCACCACCAACGAAAAGGAGTCGATAGCACTGGCGCTGAGAAACACCAACACGCTGGCCGAAATGACGGACAAGGCGATGAGGTACGAGATAGAGAGCATAGAGAAGGGTATGCTACGCGTGGAGTGCCATGAGGCGATAGCACACATCGGCAAGCAGATAGAGCGCTGGAAGATGCTGGCACAGATAAAGCAACAACAGATAGCGTATATACACCCCGACACGCCTTTCAACATTTGGGTAGATGCGCGCAAACTTAATTCTATCATCCAAAACTTGCTATCAAATGCCATCAAGTATAGCCGCGAGAAGAGCACCATCACGGTTACCCTCTACGAGGAGGAGAAGGCATGGGGTTTCCATGTGGCTGATAGCGGAATAGGCATTGACGAGCAGGAGCAGAAGAAACTCTTCCACCAACTATTCCGTGGTAGCAACGCCATCAATGCCAAGGTGGCTGGAAGTGGCATCGGGCTGCTATCGATAGGCCGATACATCAAAAGCATGAAGGGTAAGATTGAGGTGAGCAGCCAACTCAACAAGGGATCGGACTTCCACGTGCGTTTTCCCTTGGGCAAGGAGCATTACGATGCTCACACTACGCTATTCATCGAGAAACCTCACGAGGACAACACTCCACAACCGATGCAACCCTGCACGGAGGAAGCCGTAGATGGCATGGATAATCGTACACGCCTGCTCATCGTAGAGGACAACCCGGAGCTACTGGCTTACCTGACAAAGATATTCGAGAAGGAGTATCGTGTATATACCGCCACGAACGGCAAGGAGGCATTAGCCAAGCTGCATTACATACAACCGCTCATCGTGCTATCTGATGTGATGATGCCCGAGATGCGTGGCGACGACTTGTGCGTATCGATCAAGAGTAACATCGACACGTCGCACATGGCGGTGGTGCTGATATCGGCCCTCTCCGACCAACAGAGCATCATCAACGGATTGTCGGTAAAGGCTGATGCGTATGTGACCAAGCCGTTCGACATGAAGGTACTGCAGCTCACACTACGCAACCTGGTGGAGAGCCGACAAAAGTTGAGAGAACGACTGGCATCGCTGGAGGATATCAATGAGAACATAGCTGACACCACATCGGAACTTGACCTCAAACTGATGAAGGAACTGAAGGAGGTTATCAGTGCTAATCTTGACAAGGCGGACTTCACTGTGGACACGCTGGCCTACGAACTGCGTGTGAGCCGCACCACGCTATATAATAAGGTGAAGGGGCTGACAGGCAACACGCCATCGGACCTTATCAGAGAGGCCCGTATCAACAAGGCCAAGAAGCTACTGAGCGAACATCGATACCAGATAGTGGAGGTGGGCGAAATGGTGGGATTCGCTGACCAGAAATATTTCCGCGAGGTATTCAAGAAAAGCGTAGGAATGACACCAAGCGAGTATGCCAAAACAAACTGAAAGGTGTAATGACATAGATGCCGATAAAGAAGAAAAGTGTGCTGTTCATAACGAGCGGCACACTTTCTATATGTCAGGCAGAGGGTTTGTTAGTCGCGCAAACGGAAATTATTGGCACGAGCCAACATCTTAGCCTCGGTCATACGGATAGAGTGGAAGCTCATAGCTGCAAGGATGAGCGAAACCAAGGGAAGACATACCTGCCAATTCATCTTGACAAGAGTGGTGTCGACACGCAAGATGAGCACAAAAGCCAAGAATACGATGTAGTAGCCAGCAAGCAAACAGCAGTTGAAGATGGCGCTACGCTTCTGCAATGAGAAGTTTTGGAAGAGGCTCACAAACATGGTGAAGACACTGGTAACAACTGATACAATGAGCAGAATGCCCAAAGCAGATGATCCCGCAGAGGCAGTACCCTCAGCATAGCGGCGCAATACAAAATTGGTCATCTCCACAGCAGGACTATCTTGATAGAAGAAAGTAATGAGTGGGCAACACATACATACAATGAGTGCTACCATTGACAGCACCTGATAGATATGGTGGATATAGAACTTCATAATTAGATCAAACATTAATAAAAAAAAGGACTTGGCGTTTGGCATCGTGCTATGGCTACCGACAAGAAGCGGAGCCTCCAACACTTACATACCAGACGCCAAGCCCTATAATATACGATTAGTCTTGACTAGCGTTCTCCTTCAAGGGATTGCGGTAGTACACTTTGTCCTCGAGAAACTCTTGTGTGGCAATGAGTGCGGGCTTGGGAAGACGCTCATAGTAGCGTGAAATCTCAATCTGCTCGCGGTTCTCAAATACCTCTTCCAAATTGTCTGATGATGAGCTAAACTCGTCGAGCTTCTTCTTCAACTCGTCCTTGATCTCTACAGAAATTTGATTGGCACGCTTGCCCATGATAGCGATTGATTCGTACACATTACCGGTCTTGTCTCTGAAATCAGACATATCACGAGTAATAGTGTTAGTAGGAGCATTGGTCTTTTTGTAATCCATAGTCTATATTATAATTTGTTTGTTTATTCGTTGTCTTATTTTATTGCTTTTTGCGAATCACGATACATCTTATCGGCCTCCTTCATATACTTGCTTTCGGGAAACTCATTCTTAAATGCATGATACTCATCAATGGTATCGCGATAACGATCAATCATCTTTTCCTTGACACTCTCCTTGGCCATACCATAACGAGCACGAAGAATCAGTATCGAGAGGTCCTCGCGCAACTTGGTATAGGGATAGTCGTTGAGGGCATTCTGCGCTGTAATGATGCAGGCTTGGTAGTTGTTACCCATGTAGTTGCCCAAATCATAATAGAGCTTAGCCGAACGGTACTCCTTCTCCACCAAACGATCGTGCAGCTCATACAACATATCGTGAGCTATCGAACGATAATCTGAATAGGGGTAATATTCGGTGAACACCTGAATCTCATTGATAGCACGGATGGTGCTTGATTGGTCGAGACGAGGGTCGGGAGTATCCAAATAGAGAGCCTTTGCCGACATGAAACGAGCAATCTCAGCATATACACCTTTAGGATAGGTGTTGCAGTAGGTAGTAAAGTATTGTGAAGCGGTCACATAATCTTTCATACCGAAATAGCACATTGAAAGCATGTAGAGCGACTCTTCGGCATAGATGGTACCCTTCATGAAGGCGAGCACATCCTCGAGCAATGAGCTTGCTTGGCTATACTCTCCTTCTACATAGTATGCCTTGGCCAGCTCATACTTATAGTCATAATCCATTGACTTCTGTACCTTCGCATATTGAGTACAGCTTGCCAACATGATGGCTGAGAGTATGATTGCTACGAATTTCTTCATCCTTGTATACCTACAACTAATAATTATCGTGCAAAGTTACGGATAACATACGAATAAACGGAACAAAACATCCTTTTTTTATGCTAAAAATATAAAAAAAGTGTGGAGCAATGCTATCCAGACATTGCCCCACACCATTTTTTGGAATTTATAGATATCAGTGCATTACTTGATCAGCACCTTATCCACCTTCACCTGTCCGTCCGTCATGATGCTCTTAACAAGAGTAATACCCTTCTGAGGCGCTGCAATGCGTACACCATCGATTGTGTAATATTCGCATGCTGTTGCCTTAGCGCTTGACTCTACATCGATGCACTTGATAGCTGAAGGAACCTCCTCAGAATCATAGAAGAGTGTAAAGTTGTCAACCTTGAACCAGCCTTGGCCTCGTACATTCTCACCATACTCATCAGTGTCACCAGATACATCGTCCTTAGATACACCGCTTGTATTTACATTGTTGGTACGGAAACCAATGCGTGCAACGCCATCTTCTCGAACAGCGAATGTCACTGTCATCGTATGAAGAAGGTCGGTGGTGCGGTCATCAGCGAAGCATGTATAGCCTGCATAGGTCAGGAAGGGAACAGAAGCTTCGGGGAAGTCGATATCACGCTGAGCTGCAGCCTGAGCATCCTTCGGAAGATTCAGTTCGTGTGCCTCTTCGGTAGAGAACATCTGCACATAACCGTTAGCAAAGATACGCTGAGTTGTGATGTTGTCGCCTGCCCAGTTGTTTTGTACCATAACATCGGCTGTGAGGGTATAGGTACCCATGGGCAAACCGGTGAGTGTCTGACTCAACTCTACTTCGGGTACGCTCTCTGTCCAGATACCCCAAAGCTTATCACCATCAGTAGGCTGACGATCAATGTAGGTACCATCATCCAAAGTTACACTGATAGCATCACCAGAGTTGATAGCACACCAACCTGTAACGTCATGAGCTGTAATCTCTGATGCAGTGTAGCATGTTTCGCCATTGAGAATAAGGTTCCATCCCTTAGGAGCATCGGCAATACCACCTGAATCACCTCCGGGCTGTGAAGACATATCCTCGAAACTCGGGTTCTTGATGATATAGGTAATATCCTTACCTACGAGAATCTCTGACTTCTTGCATGTCTCCAATGCCTCTTCAAGCATAGCTATCACACCAAGAATCTCATCGTCAGCATATTCACCATACTCGTACTTATCAACGACCTCAGAGATGATATCGCTATAATCACCAGCACCAGGCAGATCGCCATAGATACTCAAGTTCTCATCGGCTTCAGCAATGGCTTGATCCAACTTAGCATACAACTTAACCGAGCGGTCCATTGCTACCAAAAGATCTTTTGCAAGAAGGATGGCGGCATTGATTTCGGCTTGAGAGTTTGATTCACTATAATCTTCCAGCTCCTCTACTTTGCTCTCAACCATGTCATAGATGGCCTTCGACATCAAATCCTGATTATCGATGTATAAGTTCATCTGATTCACGTAGTGAGCCAATACTGACAATGCATCATCAGCGGTATAGCCCACCTTCTCAATGCGGAAGTTGTCGACCTTGAACCAACCATCACCACCGGCAGAGTTAGATGAACTGCGCAAAGCGGCTGCTACATTGCCATCGGTACGCAAACCAAAGGTGAGCTTACCATCGTAAACATAGGCACGCACCTGCAAAGCTTGCAATTGGGTATCAGTAACGGGCTCTTCCAAACCTGCAAAGTCATATACCTCTGAGTTATCGAGCAATGAATGATCGTAATCATACTCGTAACCAAAATAGGTTGAATTCAAGTTACCAAAGATACGTTGGGTAGTACGACGCGAACCGCTACCATTGGCACCTACCATGAGAGCAGCACTTACGATATAGGTTCCATTCTCAATGCCATCAATCGTTTGTGAGAGTTCAACGGTGGGAAGACCTGAGGTCCAAATACCGAAACCATACTGACCATCTTTGGCATCACCTGTACAGTCGGCATTGACACCACACCAGTTTGCCACACCATGACTCTTGATCTCACTTGCTGTAGTCACGGTATCACCAGCAAGAATAAGTGTCCAGCCTACAGGAGGATTAGCAATATTAGATGTAGTACCACCGCCTTGAGCTGAGAGGTCCTCGAAACTCATATTAGTACCAAGCGAAGTGTAGTCGCCCATACCCTGGTTATGAGATGCAACGGCATCGATAATAGCCAACTTAGCTGCTGCAAGAGACTCTACATCAATCTTCGAATTAAACACCTGCATAGCAGTTGCAATAGCTGATAAAAGCACCTCATCGCCGCTCTCCTCAGCTGTATACACAGCTACATCAATCTCCTTATAGAGTGCTACCTTAGCATCAATCACAGACTTGATATACGCAATTACCGAGTCGGTGAGCTCTACCTCGTTATAGATACGCTCAACCTCAGCAGCTGTAGCATCGAAACCTACTTCATAGCCTTCGAGTCCTACATAAGAAGTCTCAAAGTTATTGATAAGCTCATAAGCCGCAGCAAGAGATGAGTATGAAGCAACATTCTCAGCCTTCACAAAAGCCCAGTTGAGTGATGTGCTATCTGCCATCTGCACATAGGTATCAGTCAGGTCGTAAACAGGGTTGCCGATTTCATCATACAAGATATCAAAGTCGGGATGCCATCCTGAACCGGGATATGAAATTACCCAATACTGCTGGCCCTTATTCAAGTGCATATGCAAACCAACAACGTTGGTATTATTATAATCACCTGCTATCAGTTTGTAATAGCCTTCGTAATCACCACCAACAACGGTCCATTCGGCCTCGTAGTCGCGCATGTTCACATTGGCAGTACCACTGGGTACGCACATGTAGTTGGTGGCAACAATAGAGTCAGAGCCATCAACCAATGAGGGCACAACATCATCGTGCTTAAACATCCAAGTTCCATACGATGTCTCCACAGCCTCAACCTGATAGTCGGCATAATGAGAGTCGGCAGCACTCAGATTGTACAAAGCTCCATCCCAGCTGGTACGGCTCATATAGCCATTCGGGGTAGCCTTGTTAAACAATACATACTTTTCGCCTGCGGTCAAAACCTCCGTTTTCAATTGAGGGGGCTGAATCTCAGCCATCGCACTTGTGCCTGCCAATAAAAGGCCTGCAATGAGTGTAAATGTTTTGTTTTTCATAATTCTTGATTAGTTAGTTATTGTTGGTACTCTTTTTATATCAGAGAATTGTCTTCACGGTCTCAAGCATACCGATAGACTGAATACTATCAAGGTACTGCACAACGAGATCGGTCAGACCCGGGATGGCATTGAGGTTGCTCTTCCAAATGCTCTCCTCTGCCAAAACGCCCTCGGCAACCTTACGGGTGTCACCCGTTGCCCAAAGTTCCTTGAGCAATGCCATGATTTCAGGGGCATCATTGGGAACGATCTCGGCACCATCTTCACGCACACCTCCTTTATAATAGGTAATAATAGCAGCAAGGCCCAGCACAAGTCCCTTAGGCAACTCACCCTTACGAGCGAGATAGGTTTTGAGACCAGGAAGATCGCGAGTTTCATATTTGGGGAACGAATTGAGCATAATGCTTGTCACCTGATGATCTACGAAGGGGTTCACAAAACGCTCAAGCACATCGGCTGCAAATTTTTGCAGTTCCTCCTTAGGAAGATTAAGAGTTTCCATCAACTCCTCGCACATCACCTTATTGATATACTTTCCTACAACAGGATGCTGGCAGGCGTCACGCACGATATTGATACCCGAAAGGAACGCAACAGGAGAGAGCACGGTGTGCGGACCATTGAGTAGGGTCACCTTACGCTCGTGATAGGGCTCTTCAGAGGGCACGAAGAGTACATTAAGACCAGCCTTATCAGCAGGAAACTCATCAGCAATAGAGGCGGGAGCCTCGATCACCCAAAGGTGGAAGAACTCACCTTGAACAACCAAGTTGTCATCGTATCCTAACTTAGCCTTGATTTCGTCAATCTCCTTACGGGGGAAACCTGGTACAATACGGTCAACGAGAGTTGCATATACACCACAAGCATTAAGGAACCAATTCTTGAAATCGTCGCCCAACTGCCACAACTCAATATACTGAAGGATGCACTCCTTGAGCTTATGACCGTTGAGGAAGATGAGTTCGCACGGGAACACGATAAGTCCCTTGCTCATATCGCCCTTGAAATACTCGTAACGATGATACAACAACTGGGTCAACTTACCCGGATATGACGATGCGGGTTTGTCAGTAAACTTACATGAAGGATCAAAGGTGATACCAGCCTCAGTCGTATTTGAGATAACGAAACGCATCTCAGGTTGCTCGGCCAACTGCATGAACTCATCGTTCTGTGTATATACATTCAATGCACGGCTAATAACATCAATCTTGGTCAAACTATTGACAGGCTCTCCATTGTCGAGACCTTGAAGATTGACATGATAGAGACAGTCCTGACCATTGAGCATATCAATCATGCCCTTTTCTATAGGCTGAACAACGACAACACTTCCATTGAAATCGGTCTTTTCGTTCATATTGAAAATAATCCAATCTACAAAGGCGCGCAGAAAGTTTCCTTCACCGAACTGAATAACCTTTTCCGGACGAATAGTCTTATTTGCCGTAGTTTTGTTTAATGCTTTCATCGTAATAAATTTTTAGAGTTTTAAATATGTATGCGAAGATACAACATGCTCATTAGAAAAGCAAGCAATCAACGCAGAAAATCACAAGTTCTTATGATGAGTGATACAGGTTGGTAACTCGTCTAAATAATGGGTTACCATTATCAGTGTCTTATCGGGACGACTACAAAATGCATCTATCACCTTGCGCACCCATTCACGGTGATCCGTATCAAGTCCGTGCAATGGCTCGTCAAGAATAAGCAATTCGGGATCTTTCACAAAGGCACGTGCCAAGAGAACAAGACGCTGCTCGCCGCTTGACAATGTGAGGAATGTGCGTTCAGCCAACTCTTCAATACCAAACACGCGCATCCACTCTTTACAAACGCCCATCTGCTCAGATCGAGGACGCTTATAGAGTCCGATACTATCATGCAGACCCGAAGCAACAATCTCTATAGAAGGCAAATCCTTCAAATAGGCTCGGTGCATTTCGGGTGACACATAACCAATGCGACGCTTGATATCCCAAATGCTTTCGCCTGTGCCTCTACGCTTACCGAATAGAGTTATATCACACGCATAGGACTGAGGATTATCGGCACACACCAAAGCCAACAAAGCCGATTTTCCGCTACCATTGCGTCCATGCAGTGCCCATCGTTCACCACGACGCACACTCCAGTCGAGATGTTCGAAAATGGTACGTTCGCCATAGCGAAGGGTCACATCACGGAAATCGATAATAGAAGAGGAGGCTGTCATATCATCGGAAGATGGGTATTGCTGAGCGGTCTGCACACAGGGTAACTCCACCTCTTGACACTGGGAAGAAGAGCATTTACTTGACCCTAACACGCGGTCATATACCGGTATTACGCGAGTAACAAAATCAGGTACCTCATCCTCTCTCGACAAGACCAAGATAAGATGCAACCCGGTTTGGGAGATTAGGTTCTGCAACAATTCGCACAACTGATTACGCATGGGAGCATCCAACCCGATGAAAGGGTTATCCATAATGAGCACCTGCGGAGAACTCATTAAAGCTTTTACCACTTGAAGGCGACGCAGTTCACCACTTGAAAGCATCACCAAACGCTTATCCAACAGCGAGGAGAGTCCAAAGCTCTCACAAACCCCACTACATAGTTCTTCATCTGTATAGCCAACAAACAGATCGCGCACCACAGGGAGTTCTTCCACCTCTTGTGAATGCCATCGCTGCTGATAAAAATAACCGGAATCATTATCGCCATAGCTATCGCGAAAAGCAATATAGCGTATATTCTCGTAAGCCATACGGCTATTGCTCGCGCCAAAATCATAATGAACCTCATTCATCAAAAGCGGATAACGACCAATGATTGTATTTACCAACATTGTCTTACCACTTCCATTAGGGCCGACAATAGCCAATTGTTCTCCTTCGTTCAATACAAAGTTTATCGGTTCATGCATCCGATACAACGGGTGGCGTGCCACGCCATTCACTATCTCAACAATCTTTCTACTCATTTCAATCTAAAAACTTTACCTCTTATCACAATCTTGTTTCTTTATGCAAGTAGCCATCCTCATTTGCGACACAACGACGACACCAAAGGTACTCCATAGACAAGAAACGTAAACAACGATACAGCACTGCTACCCCACCCTAACAACTGAAAGAAGTGTGTGTAATGCAACGCAGCCACCAATTGTGATGTGATGATATATGTTACAAAATAATCGGAACAACGAGCAATCTCCGTAGTAAATGCCTTGAGTATGGACTGTGGGGTATGCCACAAACCTGCCAAGCAGCCATAGACAAGAGATGCTGCGCATACTATCACGAAAAGTATAAAGAGCCATCCACTGGAGAGAGGGCCCCCTGCAATGTGTCCAGTCACACTGAGCAGATTACCTTTCGGTGACAGTACACCCCATAAAACCAAGACTATGCACACAAGGAAGACCACCCAAGCTATGCGTGCTGCATATTGTTGTCGGCGTGTCAAAGAGGGGCGTCTACGTTCAAGGAACAAGTGCTTCACATAGAAAACAACACCACAGCTACGAATGGCACTCATCATCATCAACACAAGCAACACATACACAATGGGCGCCGATGCGATATGCTCAATGCTATGGCGCACAAACCAACGTGAGCTATCGGAACTAAGCAGGCTGGGCATCAGTTCTCCATCCGGAAGGACAAAGCCATACACACTGGCAATCCATGAAAACATCACCAGTATAAAAAGCAGCAGTGTATATACAACGGAAAACACGTCTTTATATAGGATTTATTATTGTAAAAACATAGGTTTAATCATCTGCCTCCAAATGATTAGCATCAATGATATGCAATTCGATGGCACGCACCACCAGACGCGTAACATTGACTCCGCGCTGCTCTTTTTCAGTAAACAAACGAGCTATCAAGTCGGTCTGACGCTTCTCCAGCGACTTGGGGCTAAAGGGCATCGTGCGTAACTGCGCAATCATATCTTTGGTATAGCCAAGAGCCAAATGACGGAGAAAACACTCATCATACTCATCAATATCGTATGATATAATCGCCTTTCGGCGCTGTGTATCAGCATTGACAGCCTGCTTAAAACGTGCGACAATCTTCTCCAATATGGGCTGATTAAACACTAATTGTTTGCCATCGATCACATTCTGTATCTCATTGCGCGTAATCAGTTCACCTGTCTTCAGCACAATGCCACAAGCACCAGCATCCAAGGCATCGACCCACAACTTTTCGTTGAGTATCTCACCCGTAAAAATCAATACACGCACCTCAGGATAGCGCTGCTTGATGGTTCGACAAATGCTGACACCAATCGTCGTAGAACCACCCAAGCCAAGATCGAGCAACACCATGTCTGGGAGTTGACGCTCCATAAGCGGCCAAAACTCCTCTTCCGTCATAGCTGTGCCTATTACTTGCGCTTCGGGAATCTCGTTACGGAAGATCTCTTCGGTACCCTTAAGCTCGAGTTTAACGTCTTCAACTATTATTACTGAATACATATATTATCATTTTATAAAATTTACACTAAAAATTATACTAACACTTTAGGCAAGGTAAACCAAACCATGTAACCTTCGGATGTAGGCTCGGCCTTGATACGACAACCAATATGATTGAAATTATCATCGTGCTCACGTATGATTTGTCGGCATACTATATATTCGGCACCTTGCAAGCTACCATCCGTCATGGAGGTGGTGCTGATTCGTGAAGGGTAGAAAAGTGCTTCAAGCATCTCCTCAGTAAGTGGGCACGAATTAGAGGATATAACGAACCGTACGAAATCGCCCTCGTCCTTGACTTCCAAGTGCAACTCTGCGTGTGGAGCCATCAGAAGCGCCGCATCGATGAGTTGTTCAAGCAGATAGCTAATCAGATCATTATCGCATGTAACCGTCGCCTCATCGGTGCCAACAATCAGCACATTCGAATCGGAATGGCGATAGCGCTTACGATGATAGGCTACAGCACTTTGTAACAAACTCTGAGCATCTACCACCGCACGACGGAAAGTAACCTCATCCAACTGTCGCGAAGCACATTCGGTAAGTGTGGTAAATACCACCTTGTAATAGTCTACCAACTCCTTCATCTGCAAGCGTTCATCATGTTCGCCGATTCGGTTCACCAACTGCTTGATACGATTAGGATAATATACTGTTTCGTGCTTGATGGTTGATAAGCAGTTATCAAGTACCATATTCTGTACATGCAAACGGTTTTCCTCGTGGCGTACCCTACGCTCATTATCCTCAACGGTTTCAATATCACGATACATCACACCTACGCGTTCCATAAAAGTGTAGATGAGTACGACAAGGTAGCCCAATGCAAGCAACACGCAAATGAATATAGCTATTGAAATATTGCTATTATAACGCTGCATGCGGTTGCAATAATCTATAAGTGAGCGGTCTTCACTAATCAAGATATACAGATCATTATATATCCGATTATTATAGCGATAATCATTCCAACGCCGTAACGCGAGATTAGCCACAGCCATTTCGTTGCGTATATCAAGTATGGTATGATAATCTGTGGCATAGTCACTGAGCCACCAGCGTATCTCCACATCAGTTTCTCCGCGATTAGCCACCAGTGGCGCAATATATTCTTCAGCATACTTGCGATGATGGGCATTCAGGTATACTAAGGCTGAGTCAGCATAGGACAAAGCCTCTTCATAGCGGCCAGCTACATTGGCAAAATAGACACTGTCGGCAAAGATTGCAGCCTGCACCAATAAAGTATCCGTTTGGGGAGGAGCTGAGAGCAGCTGTTCTTGCTCATGGGCAGATACGTTCCATGGCAACAAGACGACGCACAACATCGTCATCAAACGACGTACCCCTTTAGGCAAACGGAACCAAAAACGACTACCCTCTCCTATGCGACTATCAATACCCATTTGGCATAGTTCAAACAAAGCATCGGTCTTACGATATTTTTCTATAATACCCTTGCAATTGAGCAATCCGAAACCACTGCCTTTATTTTTCCGCTGTTCGGGAGGTAGGTCGTGTCCTATCTCTGCAGCATTGTACACCTTTTCACGCATGATATGAGCAACATCTTGGGCCGACATGCCTATACCATTATCATGTACAAAGAGTTCCACGTAATCATCGCATATCTTTGCACCCACAACCACACGGCCACCCTCAGGTGTAAACTTACGGGCATTATCAGCCAAGGTATTCAGCATAAAGAAGGTGAGCGCTTTATCAGCCTTGACCACCGCGTCTGTAGGCTGCACCTCTAACGTAAGTCCCTTGAGCGCAAAATTTGCGCTGCTGCGCTCAATCATATTCAGCACTTCATTTAAAGGGAATGTTTCTATATGCAGATTAACTACTCCTTGCGTGGTCTTTACCCATTGAGCCAACACTTCGTTCTGATGGTTTATCTCATCAGACAGTTCTGCGATATAGCCCAGTTTGCGTTCTCTTTGTTCGATATCGTCCCACGCCTCAGCACGCTGTAATCGCTCAATTTCGTGAGCCATACGGTCTATATACGGAATCATACCCGTCATCATGGAGAAGGTGGCTTTGCGCACTACATTCTCACGTTTACCCTTAGCCACATGCATTTGGTGTAGGTATACGCGCTTTTCGGTCTCCTCCAACACCTCACGCAATTGATGTTCGTAACCTTTCTGATGATGGCGCCGACGTCGAGATAACAATGCAATTATCACGACAAACACGGTTACACCTATGAGAACAAGGCCAAGAAGCAGATTCATCATGCCACGCTGGCGCTTTAGCTCCATATAACGGCCTTCAAGTTCCTTATCTTGTCGCGTTGTTTCCAATAGGTCGAGATACAGATTGCGATGATTATCCGATGCCTCCTTATTGCCTAATCCTGCATAAGCAACACTGGCTTCTTCATGTACACGATATAGAATATTTGGCATCAGCATGCTGTCTCCGAGCAATCGGAATAGTGTATCCAACGCGATTGTATAATCACCTCGCTTGTTCAGCAACGATGCTTCCACCACTTTGCCATTTGTCACGCCATACCGGTCACCATAGGACTGCAAACATTGCAATGCGTCATTCAGCAAAGAGAGAACCTTACTATCATCATTCTCGGTCAGTTGAGAATATGAATTCGGACGATTTTGAGCCACATAGCCACTACGAACAGAATCGGACAACAATTCTGACAAACCAGACAAGGCTATTCCCTCGAAATAGATATATCCGCCCTCTCTTCCTTCACGTAAACAGGTATTAAGATGAGTATAGCGGCGTAAAATGCGTTGTTCTCTTGTGTCGCCCTCGACACCAAGCCCCAATCCCTTTAGGTATTGCAACATCAGCCATTGCACGGTATCGGTACGCAACAAATCATTTTCGTCTACGTTTGCCAACTCAGCATGAGCCTCAGGGCGCTGCCCCATCATATGATGGTGCAAGGCGGTCACCATGCTCAAATCATTGACGACCGAACGCAAACGCGCCTTCTCGGCAGGCATAAATCCGTAAACCTCTTCTTCAATATGAGCTAAGCGTTGCATTGCTATCGCTCTACAATTGAAAAATGCCAAATTATCGGCTGTTCGTAAATATACTTTCATGCGACCTACATCAGCCACCAATCGCTCCAATTCGCAACCTGACTCATCATTTACTTCGTCGTACCAATGCAAGGCTTGTTCATAATCCATCTGCATATAGGCAACAAATCCAAGCAGATTGCTTGCCACACTACGTCCGTGTCGGTAACGCGTAGCAGCCTCGTAAGCCTGAGAAGCATAATATGCTGTAGAATCCAGATTGCGATAGCTCCACTCTCGTGCTACGCGATTAAGCCGATCTGCTTCATGTGCACCTACGGCATGACCACTGTGTGCCGAACAGCCCATAAGCCACACAGCACACATACATACTGTCAGATATCGAACAAATAGTTTCACCATTTATGGCAAAGGTACGAAAAAATATTCGGTGTAAGGTGTGTTATAAAAAGAAATGTTTACCTTTGTGGCCAATTAACAAAAAAGATGTCTTCAGAAGACAATTCAATTATAATATATTTAATAGGTAGAAAACTATGTACACCGTAGTAAGCAAACAGCAGTTTTCAGAAAAGGTATTCAAATTGGAGATTACCGCACCGCTTATCGCTCGTTCGCGCAAAGCGGGTCATTTCGTTATCGTACGCCTCGGCGAAAAGGGCGAGCGCGTACCTCTCACCATTGCAGGTGCCGATGTAGAGAAGGGCACCATCACTTTGGTTATCCAGAAAGTAGGTCACTCATCCACCCAAATATGCGATCTTAACGTAGGTGACACTATTGCCGATATCGTAGGTCCGCTCGGACAAGCAACTCACATCGAAAATTTCGGCACGGTAGTGTGTGCCGGCGGTGGCGTAGGTGTAGCGCCTATGCTCCCTATCATCCAGGCACTGAAGGCAGCAGGCAACCGCGTCATCTCAGTACTCGCTGGTCGCTCTAAGGACCTTATCATCCTGGAAGATGAGGTGCGCCAGAGCTCTGACGAGGTGGTAATCATGACCGACGACGGCTCATACGGCAATAAGGGGCTCGTGACCGAAGGTATCGAAAGCATCATCCAGCGCGAGAAGGTAAACAAGTGCTTCGCCATTGGCCCTGCCATCATGATGAAGTTTGTATGCCTCCTTACTAAGAAATATGAAATTCCCACTGACGTATCGCTCAATACGATTATGGTTGACGGTACAGGTATGTGTGGTGCTTGCCGTATCACTGTAGGTGGCAAGACTAAATTTGTATGCGTCGATGGTCCCGAGTTTGACGGCCACCAAGTAGACTTCGACGAGATGCTCAAGCGTATGGGCGCCTTCAAGGAGATCGAGGTGCAAGAGATGGAGAAGCCCGAGCATACACACCCCGTACTGGCCCCCTCTAACTCCGCCAAGGGGGAGAACCTGGAAGGCTCTGAATCTTCCCCCCTTGGGGGGAACGAGGGGGGCCTATCCCTTATCGACCGCAATAGCGAGTGGCGCGAGGCTCTCCGCAAGAGCATGAAGGCTAAGGAGCGCACTACCATTGAGCGTTGCGAAATGCCCGAGCTCACCCCCGACTACCGTCGCCACCAACTGCGCGAGGAGGTAAACCAGGGACTCACCATGGAGCAGGCACTCACCGAGGCTAAGCGTTGTCTCGATTGTGCCAACCCCACCTGTATGGAGGGTTGCCCTGTAGGTATCAACATCCCCTCATTCGTAAAGAATATCGAGCGTGGCGAAATCCTTGAGGCTGCTCGCGTGCTCAAGCTTACCTCTGCCCTACCCGCCGTATGTGGCCGTGTATGTCCGCAGGAGAAGCAGTGTGAGAGCCGTTGTATGCACCTCAAGATGGGTCACAAGCCCGTGGCTATCGGTTACCTCGAGCGCTTCGCCGCTGACTATGAGCGCGAAAGCGGCAAGGCTGCCAAGCCCGTAGTAGCTCCAACCAACGGCATCAAGGTAGCTGTAGTAGGCTCAGGTCCTGCAGGTCTCTCTTTTGCTGGCGATATGGCTAAGCAGGGCTTCGACGTTACTGTGTTCGAGGCATTGCACGAGATTGGTGGCGTACTCAAGTATGGTATCCCCGAGTTCCGTTTGCCCAATAGCATCGTAGATGTAGAGATTGAGGGTCTCCGTCAGATGGGTGTACACTTCGAGAAGGACTGCATCATCGGTAAGACCATCACCGTAGAGCAACTCGAGGCTGAGGGTTACAAGGGTATCTTCATCGCATCAGGCGCTGGCTTGCCCAACTTCATGAACATCCCCGGTGAGAATAGCACAGGCATCTTCTCATCAAACGAATACCTCACTCGTGTGAACCTCATGGACGCTTCGAACCCCGAAACCGACACTCCCGTCATCTTCGGCAAGCGCGTAGCAGTTATTGGTGGTGGTAACACCGCTATGGACTCTGTACGCACAGCCTTGCGCCTCGGTGCTGAGCGTGCGATGATCATCTATCGCCGCAGCGAGGAGGAGATGCCCGCTCGTCTCGAAGAGGTAAAGCATGCCAAGGAAGAGGGAGTAGAGTTTCTCACCCTACACAACCCCATCGAGTACATTGCCGACGAGAAGGGTCGCGTGAAGCAGGTGGTGCTGCAGAAGATGGAGCTTGGCGAGCCCGACGCAAGTGGTCGCCGCAGCCCTGTCGCTATCCCCGGCGCTACTGAGACCATTGATATTGACATGGCTATCGTTGCCGTAGGTGTATCGCCCAACCCCATCGTACCCACCTCTGTAAAGGGTCTCGAATTGGGCCGCAAGAACACCATTGCTGTAAACGACAATATGCAGTCAAACATCCCCACAATCTATGCCGGTGGCGACATCGTACGTGGTGGTGCAACCGTAATCCTCGCTATGGGTGACGGACGCCGTGCTGCAGCCGCAATGGCCGAAAGATTGTTAGCCGACTAATCACTATACCTAAAATTAAATGAGGGCGTATCTCGAGATACGCCCTCATTTTCTATACATTATACACATTCCTTATTTTACAAATTATTACCAAAGTCCTTTGTAATTAGGCATTAAAGGAATTATAGCAAGGTTCTTTTCTATATTCTGCAACTGCATTCATATATTATCGATGGAGACCATTCACGCAGATGCTCGCCTCCATTCACGCAGATACACGCGACCATTCGCGCGGATGGTCGCCATCAATCAATAGAAATCCCTAATGTAAAATATGATATATCAGTTCGCGCAGAAGCCCCTTATCTGTAGCATTTGCACCATAGCCCTTTGAAAGAGCATCATATTTACGTATATCGCTGATGATATACATAACTTTCCATGCATTGTAATAGCGCATGGCGGTTTGATACTCCTTGGCTTGCCATGGTGAACGCAAGTCTAAATAGGCGGCTATACCATTTTCAGACTTATCTGGAGCATAGTAAGCCATCATCAGATTGGCATAGAAGTTGTATAGCATAGCCAAAACCATAGGCATAGCGAAACTCTTCTTGTTATCCTCCATGTACTTGGCTATGGTGTTGGCCTTAACGACATCTTTCACCATCAGTGCATTCTTCAGTTCGAACACATTGTAGTCCTTGCTGATACCAACACAATCCTCTACCAGTTCGGGCGTAATGGGTGTATCACCTTGAGGCTTGGCGATAATGAGTTTATCTAACTCACTTGCCAATCGACTGAGGTCTGCGCCAATGCTCTCTACCATCATGTTGGCAGCCTTGACATCGATAGCTGTACCTTTTGATCGCACATAATTACTGATAAAGGAGGGCAGCATACCATCTTTGAGCTTTTTCGACTCAAACAGGCGTCCCATTTTCTCAATTTCTACCGCAACCTTCTTGCGACGGTCAAGTGTGCCGTACTTATGACAAAACACAAGTACCGTTGTTGGTTGTGGCTTCTGCAGGTAATAGACTAACTCATCCATATTGCGCAATGTTTGCGCCTCTTTTACGATGATTACCTGGTGCTCTGCCATCATCGGATAGCGCTTTGCTGCAGCCACAATACTACCGATATCAGTATCCTGGCCATATATGACCATCTGGTTAAATCCGCGTTCTTCTTCGGTAAGCACATTTTCTGCTATATAGTCAGACAGACGATCAATGTAATAGGGTTCTTCACCCATTAAGTAATATACAGAGGCAAACTGACGTGAGTTGACCTCTTTTATAATACTATCGTATGTTACCTCTTGCTTTGCCATACTCTTTCACCTTATTTTTTCTTTCCCCAAAAAGTACGCTTTCCATCAGAGCTATAGCCCGCATATACGATAGTAGCTTTACGAGGCGAAGCTTCCCAATCGAGTTCACGGGCAACACATAGTTTATAAGCACCTAATCGGAGAATATTTGTTTCGGCATCAAAACTCCATCTACCACTCATTGCACCTGAAAGCGAGCCATCCTCTTTGAGGGTTAGTGTAGCAGAAGTCTGCTGCTTTTGATAATTATACTGCAATAGGATATGCTCCCATTCACCGACCAACTCTTCGGCCGTAATCGAAGGCTGCGGAACTGCGGCATAACGCTCAGGCAATACAACAGGCCAACCAGTTTCAGTCCAAAGAATACGACGCACGTGTCCATGCATGACTGCATTGGAGTAGGCATTGCCACGTGCACCTTCGGGCAGACGACCTTGAGATGTGTAATACCAGTTACCTTCACCATCATGAAAAACGCCACAATGCGAGATGCCAACCCATCCACTGATACTATCGGCTACCACCTGCGGGTCAAACTTATAGGGATGCGTCACTACTGGGTAGCAGTCGCCACCATTTGTCACATTCGTACCATCCATACCATAATAGGGACCAGTAATGTTGCGAGCACGACACACACGTGTATTATAGGCTACAGCCAACTCATCATATGCCAGGAACATATAATAATATTCCGTTTCAGGATTATATATTATCTCCGGACCTTCAGAAGCTTGCCAGCGATCACCAGTTCGACGAGTATATATACGCTTTCCATAACGTGTGGTAGCTCCTGCTGATGTGCTGCCTATATTCCAAGGATTACCGGGATGCTCCATCAACTTTCCCGTTTCGGGATTGATTTCCACTGCAGCTATTCCCGTATGCCATGAGCCATAGATGAGCCAATGCTTTCCATCGGGAGTGACCTCGTAGGTAGGATCAATGGCATTGAAGCAAAACCAACCGCCCCACTGACTGCCTGTACCATAAGCCGAAGCACTTTTGTCAGAACTACTACTGATAACAAAGCCCTTATCCTCCCATTTGTTTGATGCAGGGTCGGTAGTTTCCATCAGACCAATGAAAGCCCATTCACTTGGAACCAAGCAATAATACATACGATAGAGATTGTCATTAATCTTACGTACAACCGGAGCCCAATAACCCATATCAGTCAACTTGGTTACTTGAGAGCGGCCCATACGAGAGAAATAGGCATTGACCGAGTCGAGTGCCCACTGAGGCTGATCTTCCCATAGTGTGGCCCCTAAATATTCCCAATTGACAAGGTCGCGTGAACGTCGTCCATGAAAGTGTCCGTGCCCAACATGAGAATTACCATACGAAGCATCGGTCTGATACATATAATAATAGCCGTCAGCAGCCTTCATCACCGTGGGATCATGCACATTGGCCAAGTTCCACTGAGAGCGTTGAGTCCATGAAGCAATATTCACATAGCTATCAGCATAAGTCGGTATACGCTTGTTTGATATCTTATTATAATAATCCAACTCTTTCAGCAACAAATCGCGAGGTTCATCCATCGTGATACTATCGATACCACGTACTCTGAATGCACGTGTGGTACCATCGGTCATATGAAAGTAAAGCGAGTCGTACAATTTCACATTTCCAAGTTTTATCCTCATGCTATCGACATACGTTCCGCCAACCACTTCCACTCGCTTGTCCGAACTATAGCGGTTCACATATATTTTCTCGGGAATGGCTTGTGCCATAGCGATACATACCATAGCGCCACATACCACCACAGCCATCAGTCGCTTCATTTTACACATAGCTTTGCGGTTTGGTTATCTACACGTAATACATATATTCCTGACGTCAATCCTTCCAACGAGACTACCCTATCGGTAATGTTCATCACAGGTTTACCATCAACCCCATACAGAACAGCCAGACGTGCATCTTCATGCAGGGTCAACATGGTGCCATCCAAGCGATATAGCATCTTCTCATCGGTCTCAACACCAATAACATCGTTTGATACAGCAAAGTACATGCTCCCTATTCGAGTATAGTCATGCGTATAGTTGCTACCGTCACGATAGTTAGCAGTCATCGTACGATCACTATATGAAAACTTCAGGCTGCGCAGGTTGGCAAGGTCAAGACTCACCACAGCACTATCAGTATAGGACACATAAAGGTCAAAGTTCTCCGTTTGCGCAACGGCACCGCCAGCACACCAAGCTATAGCGCAAGTCGCAAGTATTCGACAGATAGAACGTTCTTTTCTCATATTACATTAGGCAGACAAAATAGTACATACTACATATACTGCAACAACTAAGGCCAACAATAGAAGAAGAAAGCCCATAGAAAATCCTTGGAATTTCTTTCTTCCTTTAGGTTGTACTGACTCTTCTATTAAAAGTTCTTCGTTATTTTCTTTATTCTTATTCATGGGTATTATTTTTTACATAACATCTACCATAATCATTGGGCAAGCGCATATGACACGACTTTCATCAACTGCTCATGTATAAGGGTATTTGAAGCCAACACCTCGCGCCCATTAAGATAAGTATCACCTCCTGTAAAATCAGTAGTAGTACCGCCAGCTTCGGAAAGTATCAAAGTTCCGGCAGCCACATCCCACGGACCAAGCAGACCTTCGATACGTCCTTCGGCACGTCCTGCTGCAACATAGCATAGTTCGGCAGCTGCCGAACCAAGCAGACGCTCAGCGCCAACAGAACCATACATCTGTGCAATGAGACCTAACACGACGGGACGAAAACGTTCACTATCATAGGGAAAGCCTAATAGAATCTGCGCTTGACTCATATCAGCAATGGGTGATACTTGAATGGTTTGTTCATTGAGATAGGCACCTCCACCTTTATAGGCCCAAAAACATTCATCGCGACAGACTTCATAGACAACACCGAGCAGAACTTCATGCTTATTGCGCAAAGCTATACTCACGCAATAAGGCGCCATATCGTGTATGAAGTTTGTGGTGCCATCAAGAGGATCTATCACCCAACAATACTCTTCTGTTACATATTGTTGGGTAGTCTTCTCTTCGGTTATAAAACCGGCATTAGGAAGCAAGAGTGAAAGTTGAGCAACCAAGCGCTGTTCAGATGCTTTATCAACATAGGAAACATAGTCATGAGGTCCCTTTTCCTGTACGGCCGAACGGTCAAATTTAGCACGCTCTTCCTTCAAGAAGTATCCAGTTTCTATGGCTACCTTCTTGACTTCCTGCACGAGTTGTTTCAAATCTACCATAACATTCTTTATCTCGTCAAGCCATTGACATAAGTACTACTCTTTACCAAATTGCCTTCGGTATCATACTCTTTGAAAGATCCGTGTTTAAGATCGTTAACAAAGGTACCTACCATGCGCGATCCATCGGAGAAGATTATCGTACCCTCACCATCTTTGAGACCATTTTTATACTCGCCATTATATACCGTACTATCGGACAAGGTCATGCATCCCTTACCATGAGGAAGGTCATCAACCCATTGGCCTTCATAAACATCTCCATTAGTCCAACGGCAAATACCTTCACCATGACGTTTATTTTCACGCCACTCGCCATCATACGTTTCTCCACTGGCCATTTCATATTTACCACGACCATCAATATCGCCATTCTTGTACTCGCCGACGTATCTGCTACCATCGGCTCGGGTATAATCACCGTATCCAGAGCGAACACCCATAACATATTCGCCTACATACACATCGCCATCGGCAAATTGATATTCTCCCTTACCATGCTGTACATTATCGTGCCATTGGCCAGAATACTCATCGCCATTTGAGTAATAGAATGTACCGGTTCCATGACGCAAGTCGGCTTTCCATTCACCTTCGTAACTGGCACCATCAAGCCAAAACATACGTCCCTGTCCCTCTTTCTTATCATTAAGCCATTCTCCGTTATAGTTCGATCCATCGTAACACCATATATATACACCCTTTCCGTGGCGCTTGCCCTCTTCCCAAAGGCCCGTATATGTATCACCATTGACATAGTACATAGTACCGAAGCCTTGTACTTTATCCATATAATAGTTGCCTTCATAACGACGACCATCCACATAATGATAGACTCCTACACCATGTCGCACATCTTTGATCCACGAGCCTTCATATCTATCTCCGTTAGAATAGGTCATCGTGCCCTCACCATGACGTTTTCCATATTCAAATTGACCTTGATAAATGGTGCCATTGGTATAAGTGAGTTTACCCTTTCCGTGGGGACGCATCAGCATCATATCACCTTTGTATGTTGAACCATCTTTAAGCACCTTCGACTTTTGTCGCACAAGTACTTTTTCTACCACTGATCGCTGCTGAGCTTCAGCTAACATAGGCATGCCACAAAACAGCAATGCCATTGAAAAATATTGTATCGTTCGTATCATATTCATAATTTGCAAAATTAAGAAAAGGTGCTCGAACGAACAAAATATAGCCATAAAAAAATACCCAAAAGAGAACAAATAACACTACAGCCTCGTTTATACACCGTAAATCTTATCCTTAACAACATGAAAGCAACGCTTCTCACCTCCCTCTTTGTGGGATTATGTGCTACCACAATGGGACAATCAATTGACAACAGCACCATTACCACATTTGATCTCGACCGATACCTCGGTAAATGGTACGAGATAGCTCGTTATGACCACGCTTTTGAACGTGACCTTGTAGCAACAACTGCCGAATATTCATTACGTAAGGATGGAAAAATCAATGTTCTTAATAGCGGACACCTAAACACTATAGATGGTCCATATTGTGAAAGCATAGGTAAAGCCAAACCTAACAAAAACGATATGCCCGGCCAGCTACGTGTGAGCTTTTTCGGTCCGTTCTATAGCGACTATTATATCCTTGACCTTGCCCCCGATTATTCTTACTCTGTCGTAGGCAGCAGTAGCCCCAAATATCTATGGATATTGAGCCGCACACCGCAGCTCTCGGATGATGTAAAAGCTAAGATTCTATACAATCTGAAGCATCGTGGTTACGACACCACCAAGTTGGTTTGGGTGGAGCAGTGAACTGCCAATCATGCTACAAAGATAAAATGTAGAGAACAAACAAAAAAACAACTCACTCATGGTACATAATTCAAATTATATTTCCTACATTTGTGGCCGACATTAGTCAACAACAACTTTAAGAACAGAAAACACTGAGAAAAACAAAGACCATGAAAAAGGAAATCAAATTCAGCCTTTTGTACCGTGACATGTTCCAGTCATCGGGCAAATACCAACCTCGTGCTGACCAACTTGCCCGCATCGCCCCCGTCATCGTGGAGATGGGGTGTTTTGCCCGAGTTGAGACCAATGGTGGAGCCTTTGAACAGGTGAACCTCCTCTATGGCGAGAACCCCAACACGGCGGTGCGCACCTTCACCAAGACCTTCAACGAAGCTGGCATACAGACCCATATGCTCGACCGTGCACTGAACGGTCTGCGCATGTTCCCCGTACCGGCCGACGTACGTCGCCTAATGTATAAGGTAAAGAAGGCGCAAGGTACGGATATCACCCGCATCTTCTGCGGACTCAATGACCCGCGCAACATCATCCCCTCTATACAATATGCACTCGAAGCGGGCATGATACCGCAGGCTGCGCTCTGCATCACCCACTCACCTGTACACACCGTGGAGTACTATACCGAATTGGCCGACACGCTCATCGCAGCCGGTGCCAAGGAGATAGCACTGAAGGATATGGCCGGTATAGGCCGCCCCAAGATGCTGGGCCGCTTGGTGAAGAACATCAAGACACGCCACCCCGAGGTCATCATCCAATACCACGGCCACTCAGGCCCAGGACTCTCCATGGCCTCTATCCTCGAGGTTTGTGAGAATGGTGCCGACATCATCGATACAGCCATCGAACCCCTCTCATGGGGTAAGGTACACCCGGATATCATCTCCGTGCAAGCTATGCTCAAGGACGCAGGCTTCCAGGTGCCCGACATCAACATGAATGCCTACATGAAGGCCCGTAGCCTCACACAGGAGTTTATGGACGACTTTCTCGGCTATTTCATGGACCCCACCAATAAGCATATGTCATCGCTCTTGCTCAAGTGCGGATTGCCTGGCGGTATGATGGGTTCGATGATGGCCGACCTCAAGGGTGTGCACTCAGGTATCAACCTCATCCTCAAGGGACAGGGAAAGGCACCACTCAGCATCGATGACCTTGTCATCATGCTCTTCGACGAGGTGGAATATGTATGGCCAAAATTGGGCTATCCCCCACTCGTGACTCCCTATAGCCAATACGTAAAGAACATCGCACTGATGAACCTCATGCAGCTCATCAAAGGCGAGGAGCGCTTCTCGATGATCGACAACAATGCATGGGATATGATCCTGGGTAAGTGTGGTCGCCTACCAGGCAAGCTGGCTCCCGAGATTATAGAACTGGCCAAGAGCCAAGGACGCGAGTTCACCGATGCCGACCCACAGAGCTACTATCCCGATGCACTCGACACCTACCGCAAGGAGATGAAGGAAATGGGCTGGGATACGGGCAAGGACGACGAAGAACTCTTCGAGTTTGCCATGCACGACCGCCAGTACCGCGACTACCGTTCAGGTGTTGCCAAGCAACGTTTCGAGACCGACCTGCAGAAAGCCAAGGATGCAGCACTGGGTGGCACGGGCGTCACTCCCGAGCAGCTACAAGCACTCAAGCATGCCAAAGCCGATGCTATCTGTGCTCCCGAGAGCGGACAGGTGGTGTGGGAAATCTCTGTCGAGGGCCCCTCATCGGCACCCAACGTAGGACGCAGCTACAAGGCGGGCGAACTCATCTGCCACATCACCACACGTTGGGGACAGATGGAACCCATATATGCAGGCTTCGCTGGCCGACTGGCCGAGGTCGCAGCAAAGCAAGGCGGAACCGTAAACAAAGGCGATGTTATTGCCTATATTGAGAGAATCTGAAAACACCTATAAAAAAGATGCGCGAGGCTCCACACCTCGCGTATCTTTTTTCCATATGTCCTACTCAACGTACTATCGCAGGTTTGAGTTCGTCAGGCGATCCATTGGTATACATATCTACCTTAGGTCCTTCCTTGATAAATAGATCGGAAATCACTGTAGGCTCTAAATTGAGCGACGGAACAAAATCCTCACTTTGCATATAACGTATAATAGCATGACGCATCTGACGAGCAACTGGACGGTGCTCTAAGTAGTTGGTAATATCCATTGTCGTCATCAGCAATTTACCACCCGCCACATTGGCTTCCACAAGCATTCCAAGTTTGCGACTGATATGCCAAGTATCGATTGGCTGTATCGGCGACTGATAATCGAGAGGAAAATCAGAGAGGTTCATCACCTGTGCTCTATTGAGCAATTCCCACCAGTTCAGATTACTCCACTCATCCGTTGGAAAACCATGCGCAAAGAGTGGATGTGAGGTTTCAATTGCAGCACCCGTAGTGTGAGGTGGACGCATCTTAAACCAACTTGTATTCCAAAATACGGGCAAATAATGTTGCACTACATCCTTACCATAAGTAACATCTCCTGCAGCCAAAAGCAACACTTTACCTCCTTGTTTCAATATTTCTAAAGCCTCGTCAGAAAATTCTTCAGCCACGAAAATTCCCTCTTCAGAAGGAATAATTGGATTAGAAGGATAAACCCAGAAATCCCAATGATTACGACCAACAACATGGGCATTACTATTATCGATAATCTCCACATACAATGTCAACTTAGTAGGTTGGTGGATACCATCAAGAGAACGAGTCACAACACCTGAAGCTATATTTTTACCGATAGGCAATTGGTGTAGCGGAAGCTCTTCTACAATACATTCTTCTAATCCACTCAACATATAGCGACATGTAACATCATCAAGAGGATTGCTTCCGGCATGATAAACCTCTACTGGAACACGCAGAGTGTCAGCATTTGTATATACAAACTTAGGGAAACGGGCAAGAGGAACTATCGGAGAGCAGAACTCGCGCCACTCATCAGCAGTGCAATACCCCTTCTCACGCCAATGCACATTGAGTACGCCAACAAGCGCACTACCTTGACCGCTATAGTCATTGAGTCCAAGCAATTGGAATCCGGCATAGTCTGGAGTACGCAAGTTACGCTCGGTTTCATACTTATAGGCCAGCGTCTGCAACTTTCCGCTTGCATGGAGGAATGTCTCTGCACGCGAGGCCATACCGTTTTCAGCAAGCAGATCACCAAAGATCTCAAAATTTCTCGGCTTATAAGCTCCCGTATATTGAGATACCTCCTTTAAGTCGGGAAAAGCACACCATTGTCCTTGCTCATGTGCTATGATGGGCGAGTTGTTGGGAACTGTATCGCGATAATTGCGAGGAAAAACAAGCGATGCATAGTAATCGTCAACAGATTGCGGCGCACGTGAACTCCACTCCAATCCGCGTCCTCCACCTTTCACATGAAACTGACTGCCATCATCCCAAGCCCATCCACCGCCTACTGAAGCGCCACAATAGACACGTGTAGAATCATAACCCACCATCTCGCGCACCCAATCATTACAATACTCTACCCAACGGCCTGCAGGTTCATTGCCCATGGCAAACATCACAAAAGAGGGGTGATGACCATATGCATCGATGATACGTTTCGTTTCCTCCATCAGATAGCGATCTACAGCTTGCCCGCTACGCATACGAACTCCATGATTGGGCCATGATGGGCCTTCGGGCTGAAGATACATTCCCAATCTATCGGCAGCAACAAATGCTGCTTCAGGCGGACACCATGAATGGAAGCGCACATGGTTAAGACCATACTCTTTACATTTTTCAAACACTCGCATCCATGATGCCACATCAGTAGGCGGATAACCAGTTTCGGGGAAACAACAGTTCTCTAATGTTCCACGGAACCAGATAGGCTGGTCGTTCAGATAGAATTGTCGTCCCTCTATACGAATATCACGAATACCAAAGGTTACCTCAACAGACGTACCTTGATAATCCACAGTACGTGTATAAAGAATAGGATTGAATTCACTCCAACGACATGTATCACCATTCAGCGGCAATTCGTAATGAGCCTCATTCACCTCAATACGTACCACCCCACCCTTTACATCAGGCACGGCACGCACCCTACTTATCACAGGTGCAGAACGCAGTTCAATCGCTCCTATAACACCATTCCAGTTTCCTTGAGTCTGGTCAGTAACGCTATGTGAATCTTGCCCCACGCACACATTCTCTATTCCATTATAAATACGCAGTTCAATCACATTATCTTCACCATACTTCACATATTCACTTACATCATATTGATGCGGAGTACTGAGCGACATCTGATGGCCTACTTCCTGTCCATTGACATAAAGTTCTGTCTCAATATGCGGGCGCTCCAAGAACAACGTAACAGGACGTCCCTCCCAACCATTAGGAACATGCACCTTTTTGCTATACCAAGCATTTCCAACATAATATTTATCTGGAGTTAGGAAGAAGGGAAACTTCAGATTACCTTCATTACGGTAAGCAGCCAACTGAGGACTATAGTAGTAAGACGAATCATAGGTAGAACCGGTCCAACGTGTAGACAAGCTGACATCATGCCCTTTCCCATTCGTCAGCATCGATCCAGGCAATTCAATGCAATCATTGTATATTGGTTCATCACCCATGGCAAACTGCCATTCACCTGTGAGATCAATTGTTGTGCGATTACACGACACCATTACAAGGAGTACACACCACAACACAAAAGAGATTTTCTTATTTTTCATGGATTCAAACATTTACTGACAAAGATAATGAAAGACGAGAAAAATGCCAAATTTATTTAAGCATTTGACTTCAGCCCCTTCGATATTTATCTTCGGGCGTCGACCGAAAGGTTCCGAGGCGCAACCTATCTTCTACAGTAAAGAGACCATAGGCAGAGAAAAAAATCAAATAAATTTGATTATTCCCTCAGCATACACTAATTTTGCATAGAAAATTAAGATTGATGATAGAAAAACATATTGTATTAGAAGAAATAGATTCCGCACTCTTCTATGGTGCTAACAATGCCAACCTACAGATGATTAAGGCATTGTTCCCTAAGTTGCGTATCATGGCACGTGGTAATGTTATTCGTGCTATGGGCGATGATGAGGTTTTGAACACCTTTGAGAACTACGTAAAGCAACTCGAAGAGCATGGTTCGCGCTATAATTCATTGAAGGAGGAGGTGTTGCTCGATATTTTCAATGGAAACCGTCCCATGGTTGAGCGCGAAGGCGACGTCATCGTATTCTCCATCACAGGGCGCCCCATCACACCACGTACAGAAAATCAGCTACATTTGGTGAAGAGCTACCGCGAGAATGACATGGTGTTTGCCGTAGGTCCTGCCGGTTCTGGAAAGACCTACACCGCCATCGCACTTGCCGTACGTGCACTGAAAAACAAGGAGGTAAAGAAACTCATCCTTTGCCGCCCTGCTGTAGAAGCTGGCGAGAAACTTGGTTTCCTTCCTGGCGACATGAAGGAAAAAATTGATCCTTACTTGCAACCCTTATACGACGCACTCGAAGACATGATTCCTCCACAGAAGTTGAAGGAATACATGGAGCTGGGCATCATACAGATTGCACCGCTCGCCTTCATGCGTGGTCGTACACTGAACGACGCTGTTGTCATCCTCGACGAGGCACAGAACACCACCATACCGCAGCTCAAGATGTTCCTCACTCGTATGGGTATGAACACAAAAATGATTGTAACAGGCGACCTTACGCAAATCGACCTCCCTTCATCGGTACGCAGCGGACTCTCACATGCTATGCACCTGCTACGTGGCATTAAGGGCATCGGCATCGTAGAACTCAACAAGAAGGACATCGTACGCCACAAGCTTGTAACACGCATTGTAGAGGCGTATGAGAAGGAAAAAGAAAACTTTCCTCCAGCCCCTACAAAGGAAGGGTGACCACCTCGGTCGTATAATTCGAATTTATAAATCAAAAATCATAACTTAAAATTAAGTAACATGGCATTAACAGCAACTGATTTCAACTTCCCCGGTCAGAAGGGAGTGTATCACGGCAAGGTACGTGATGTGTACAACATGGGCGACAAGCTTGTGATGGTAGCCACCGACCGCATCTCTGCGTTCGACGTAGTATTACCCAAGGGCATCCCTTTCAAGGGTCAGATGCTCAACCAGATTGCGGCAAAGTTCCTCGATGCTACTACTGACATTTGCCCCAACTGGAAGCTCGCTACTCCCGACCCTATGGTTACCGTAGGTGTAATGTGTGAGGGATTCCCCGTGGAGATGATCGTACGCGGCTACCTTTGTGGCTCTGCATGGCGCGCTTATAAGAGCGGTGTGCGAGAGATCTGTGGTGTAAAACTCCCCGAGGGCATGCGCGAGAACGAGCGTTTCCCCGAACCCATCATCACTCCCACTACAAAGGCTGAGATTGGTGAGCACGACGCAGATATCTCTAAGGAAGAAATCTTGGCAAAGGGCCTCGCTACTCCTGAAGAGTATGCATTGCTTGAGCAGTATACACTTGCTCTCTTCAAGCGCGGTACCGAGATGGCCGCTGAACGTGGTCTTATCCTTGTAGACACTAAGTACGAGTTTGGTAAGCACAACGGTACCATCTACCTCATGGACGAGATTCATACTCCCGACAGCAGCCGCTACTTCTATAGTGAGGGCTACCAGGAGCGCTTCGAAAAGGGTGAGCCTCAGAAGCAGCTCTCAAAAGAGTTTGTACGAGAGTGGCTCATGAGCAATGGTTTCCAAGGTCAGGAGGGTCAGCAGGTGCCCGAGATGACCGACGAGATCGTTACCGGAATCAGCGAACGCTACATCGAACTTTATGAGCACATTACTGGTGAGACCTTTGTGAAGGAGAACACCGAGGACATCGCAGCACGTATCGAGAAGAACGTGACTGAGTGGCTCACAAAATAATCAACACTCATTTATTCTTTATTTCAATTAGATATATTGACTAAACATGAGTTAAAGGTAAAGGGCAACCCCAAGGTTGCCCTTTATCTTTTAAGTTATCATCATAAGCATTCATGTATTTTGCTTATCTGATAGAAATACAAAAGCAAATCACAAATGACTAAAGCCTTAGAATCTATCGTTTTTAGTTTGTTTGATGTTTTTTATATCCCTCGTTACTTCTTTTATAAATTGAATTTGTACTTTTGCAAACAAGTAAACTTCATACAATGAAAAAGATACTGACAATATTTGTATTCGCACTGACGATATGCGATGCAGTAGTGGCTAAGGCGCCCAAAGAACTAAAGGTTATTTCGTTTAACATCCGTACAATAGCACGTGATGGTGACAACAACTGGGAGAATCGCCGACATGCGACGCGCAATATGCTGAATATGCATAACCCCGACCTCTTCGGTTTGCAAGAGGCCATGAAGCCGCACTTGAAATATATTGATAAATTCTTCCCACAGTATAAGCGTGTAGGTGTAGGACGTGACGATGGCAAGAAGGCTGGTGAGACAATGGCAATCTACTATAACACCGAACGTTTTGAATTGCTTGATAGCGGCACATTCTGGCTGAGTGAGACTCCGAATAAGGTAACGATGGGTTGGGATGCAGCATGTTTCCGCACGGTAACTTGGGTACAAGTGCGCGATAAGGAGAGTCGAAAAAAAATATACTACTTCAATACTCACCTCGATCATAGAGGACGTGTAGCGCAGACGGAATCAATCAAACTGATTACTGAAAAGATTAGAGAGATTGCCGGACCAAGAGCTACCGTGATATTGGGTGGAGACTTCAATGTATTGCCCGAAGATACTATCCTTGCTCCCTTGCATGAGTTTATGCGCGAAGCACGCACCACAGCATCGGTAGCCGACGAGAAGGGTACTTTCAATGCGTTTGGCCGACAGAAGGAGCTACGCATATTAGACCATATGTTTTATCGTGGACGAAAAGTCACATGCAAAGAGTATCGAATATTGGATGGTGACTATGGTGCTCCATTTATATCGGATCACTATCCTGTGGAGATTATACTTACATTCTGAGTATAACTATTCATTACAACAACCCGCTTCGATAAATCAAGTAACAAAGTTATATTTTTAACAGTTATTCAGCAGTTTAGATACAATATCTCCCAAAACAGGTTAGACAACATTTAATGTAGTATTGTACACAAGTCCACGAGCGACATCTAAAAATCGGGCGCCGCATGTACATAGATTATTGTACGCGTCGCCCGATTTAATTTATAAGTACTGTGACTTAATCTTAGCTTTTCATATCAGGTTATTTTTCGGTGCATTCTCCAACACTGCAACAAGGTGTTTCCACCAAAGTTCTACAGTGGGGATAAGCAAACGCTCGTCAGGTGAGTGCACACCGCGCATTGTAGGACCAAACGAAATCATATCCAAATGAGGATATTTCTCCAAGAAGAGTCCGCACTCAAGACCAGCATGGATAGCCTTTACCTTGGGCTCCTTACCGAAGAGTTGCATATATGTATCCTTAGCCACCTGCAGAATCTCAGATTTAGAATTAGGCTTCCAACCGGGATAACCTTCCCCTACCTCTACGGCAGCGCCAGCAAGTTCAAACACTGCACGCACAGAATCGGCTACATCTTTCTTCCCTGAAGCAGAAGAGCTGCGCTGCGAGAGTACAATCTTCACTTCGCCATCGGCCATACGAACAGAGGCAAGATTGCTTGATGTCTCCACTAATCCAGGCACATCATTGCTCATAGCAAACACGCCATTGAATACTCCGTGCAAAGCACGCAGAAGGTTGGCCATAGTTGTTTTATCCATTGCTGTAGCTACAGCATCGGTAGACTCCATGGTAAATTGTGCCTTTGTCTCGATGGCTGCATACTCAGCCTCTACCTCAGCAGCAAAGACATTGAAGTCAACGCGTACACTCTCCTTGTCTTTCCAAGGTACTGCACAGATAGCCATCGCTTCACGAGGAATTGCGTTATGCTTGTTTCCGCCCTCTATGTAAGAAAGATAGAGATCGTACTTCTCAGCTGCAGTGCAGAGGAAGCGATTGAGCACCTTATTGGCATTGGCGTGTCCCTTATTGATATCGTCACCACTATGTCCACCAAGGAGATTGTTCACTACTACCTTGAATGCAAAGTAACCTTCGGGGACAGTAACCTCACCATACTTAAAGGTAGCATCAGTACGCACACCACCAGCACAGCCGATGAAGATCTCACCCTCATCCTCTGAGTCGAGGTTTAGCAAGATATCGCCATTCATAAAGCCGCTTTGCATAGCCATAGCACCGGTCAGACCAGTCTCCTCATCGACAGTAAACACACACTCGATGGGACCATGCTTGATGGTATCATCAGTGAGTACAGCAAGCGCAGCAGCTACACCGATACCATTGTCAGCACCAAGTGTCGTGCCATTAGCCTTAAGCCAATCGCCGTCAATGACGAAGCGGATGGGATCCGTCATGAAATCGTGATTCACACCTTTATTGCTCTCGCACACCATGTCCATGTGCGACTGCAGGATAATAGCTTTACGATCCTCCATGCCCGGAGTCGCAGGCTTGCTGATAACAACGTTGCCAGCCTCATCCACCTTCGTTTCCAAGCCGCGAGACTCACCGAAGTTTTTCAAAAAAGCTGTCATCTTCTCCTCATGCTTTGAAGGATGAGGAATACCGCAAATTTCTTCAAAATAGCCAAACAGAGTTGACGGTTTCAAGTTTTCAGTTTTCATTTTCTACCTATTTAATTGTTTATATTCTTAAAAAAAGCAAAAGTTACATGTCGCACGAAGCGATATTCACTCGTTTGTTGTATCTTTGCAGTCAAATTTGCAAAGATATGGCATGTCCATTGTAGATAAAACAAATATATCCGTTGACTTGCTCAATCTTTGCAACCGCAAAAATAAGAAAATGGTACGTTTATTCCTAATTTCTCTGCTAATAATTGCAATCTGCATGCTATTGATGAGTGTTACCATACTCATCAAGAAGGGAGGACGCTTCCCCAACACTCATGTATGTGGAAACAAACACTTGAGAAAACGAGGCATCACCAGTGCTCAGACACAAGACAAGCAAGCGCAACGCGAGAACAAAATGGCAGTAAAGGAAAGCATCAGACATTAAATGCTAAAAAACGAGAAGAACAAAAGAACAAAATAAAATAATAAAAGCATACACAAACAATGAAAACTATCAAAACTATTGCAACCACACTTTGCGCATCAGCCTTGATGCTGACATTCACACAATGCAACCAGGTATCACAACAGACTCCCGTAGAGACTCAAACCGTATGTTGCGACACCACACCCGCAATCAAAATTGCTTATGTTGACATCGACACTTTGCTTGTTAACTATAAGCTTTGGATTGAACTCAACGAGGAGATGATTCGCAAGGAGGAAAATATCCGTGCTACACTTAATGAAAAAGCAAAGAGCCTACAGGCTGACTACGAGGAGTTTGAACGTAAACTCAACAACAACGCATTTGCCACACGCGAGCGTGCCGAGTCAGAGCAGAACCGAATCCTCAAGAAGAGCAAGGATTTGGAAGAATTGCAAGAGCGTTTGGGCAACGAGCTCGCAATAGAAAGTAACAAGAACAACATCCTTTTCCGTGATTCTATCAATGCTTATATCAAAGCCTATAACAAGGAAAAGGGTTACAACGTTATTCTCAGCCGTATCGGTGACAACATTCTATACATCGATAACGAAATGAACATCACCCACGAAATTATCGAGGGTCTGAACGCTCGCTACAACGCGAACAAGAAATAAAAAGAATCAACTCAACAAATAGGTCTCTGAGGTTATCCGCCTCGGAGATTTTCATGGATGTCAGAAATGACACCCAACACATAATAATCAACAACAATCATGCGGCGTTTTTCATTCCTATTGTTTATTTGCATCTTGTTTAGCTCTTTTGCTCCGGCTCAAGAATCTTCTAAGCTAAGCGACAGCAAGTTTGCCATCAAGGTGGAACCTTTCCATGGCGCTTATACCAGCCATTCCTATCACTTTGAGAAATTCAGACCTTTCTCTCCCAAGGGCGTAAACTTAGGTCTTGAACTCCCCTCATCACAACAACGTCCTTGGCAGCAGTATTTGGGCAACCCCACTTGGGGCGTAGGCCTTTCGGTTATTGACTTTGGACACGACATGATGGGGGAGTCAGTATCAATGTATCCCTATTTACTCATCCCCGCCGTACGTAGCAAGTATCTTGGAATCAGTTTTAAGGTAGCTGCAGGTCTTGGTGTAGTTACAGAGCATTGGTATACCGGTGATGTAGATCCCGATAATTACCAGTACTACTCTCCCGATGTAAACACCATTTTCGGATGTTACCTCAATGCTTACCTCAGCGCAGCAGTCAACGTGAGTGTTCCCATCACACAGAATGTAGCACTCAATGGTGAAGCCGGATACTTTCACATGAGCAACGGACGCACTTGCATGCCCAATATCGGAGCAGATATCCTCTTTGCTGGCGTAGGTGTCATCACCACCTTTAATGCGCAAGCCCAAAAAGAGCCTATCCAATTCCCAGATCTGCCTTATAAGTGGGCACTCAACATCACAGGTGCAGCAGGAGCACACAGAGCATGGATGTACTACCCCCGCTACCTCATCTCATCGTTCCACGCAGGCGCTGTCTACAGCGTGAATAATTGGTACGGAGTAGGTCTTGGCATGGACATATTCTACAATGGAGCCATCGACAAGGGCACAGGTCGCTCACTCTATCGTCAGGACAGAGAGTATACCACTATGGATAAAATGCGTGCTGGATTGGCATTGAACAATGAGTTCCGTTTTGGTGTCGTAACAGCCATGGTGGATTGGGGCGTATACTTCTTCAACCCCTCGCGCAACTACTATGACACTGACCATCCCATCTATGGCTATGGCGAACGCCCCCTATTCTACAAGAATGATGGTGCTGGTACTGATGAGGCATTCCATTACATCCGTTTCGGTATGAAGTACCGCATTTGGGATAACCTTTACTTGCAGACCTCAGCCAAGACACATATGCATATTTGCGAATATGTGGAGTTTGGTATAGGTTACCAATTCCCATTCTTGAAGAAAAGTTTGCGCAAGAACGAAAATACAATCTTCCATCACAAGAAGAACTGGTGGAAGTAAAGCCCCATTGTATAGAGATAAAAAATAGCAGCGAATCCATAGGACTTGCTGCTATTTTTTATTATATTCTTTTGTATGTTTATTTCTTGACAGGACGTATGGTGTGACCATCACAACGGTCACTATTTATCGTGTAGTAGTTCTTCTTGTTGAATCCCATACATACCTCTAATTCGTAATCGCCACCGTAGAGCGTTGAAGACATATAGCATCCCTGCGTACCCTGGCTAGTAAAGAGATCCTCATATTGTGAGCCTGCAGCAGGAAGGAAGATACTATTACCATTACCACTTACCTTATAGCCATATACACCATTAACTGAGGTCCATTCCCACTCGCAGCACTCCATAAGCTCCTGCATTTCAGCCTGAGTGGGCATACGCCAATCCTCCCCCCACATAATTTGAGCAATGTCGTCCGAAGGGTCAAGGACTATTTTTTCATCCTTGCCGTTATACTTGATCATCTCACCTGTACTATCATTATGCCACTTGTAGCGGGTCCAAATGCATGAATCCTTTTCCTCGGGATCACCCCATGCATAATAACCACCATACTCTTCCGGAAATTCTGCACCAATATTACAACAAGCCCATTTGACAGACAAGCCGAGATCTACTGCATGCATATGCTCCTCCTCACCACGAGGGATGTCATATGTGTTAATTTCATCTTGAGAGCAAGAAGTCAGAAAGATTGACATTACAAGAGCTAATACCGAACATACTTTCTTATTCATATAATTATCCTATTTTATTGCTTTATGAGAATTTTTGACAAAAGTAACATTATTTTATCAAAGCACCAACGCGATATGTAATTTAAAATACAAACACACTATCCGTCATTGAGCAACCTCTCTTTTTAGCGCTATTCCTCTTTACGATAAGCCTACACAAGACACGCTTCTAAAAGAAAAAACAATTCATCAAAGATATAATTAGCCTCTCGTAAAGATATCAAAAAACAAGAGTCACCAGAATTATCTGATGACTCTCTTGAGGTACCTGGCGGATTCGAACCGCCGTAGACGGTTTTGCAGACCGTTGCCTAGCCACTCGGCCAAGGTACCCTTGTGGTTTGCGAGTGCAAAGGTAGCACTTATTTTTGGATTGACAAATTTATCTCGGCCTTTTTTTACAGTTTTTTATCACACGGCCCTTTTTCGTGTATTTTTCCTCCTCTACAATCACATTTTTGGCTCCACATAGCGGACAAGAAGTTTCAGAGCATGTACCACATTGAACGTTTCCTTTTTTTGCATGGGCCAAATAATCCACAATATGCCGTATCAATAAAAATAGACATATCGCAAATATTAGACCTACTAAAAAATGCTGAAACATATTATCCACATTTTAAAGTTCACATTACATCCATAAGACGCAGCAAGTCCCTCAAACTACAAATCAAACTCCTTCATCATAGAAGCAATGCCACCTTATACACAACAAAAGCTACAGCCCAAGCCAAGAAGGTAGTATACATTGCTGTAAATATAGCCCAACTCCAGCGTCCAGTTTCTTTTTTGATGGCAATAAGCGTCGCCAGACACGGGAAATAGATTAGAACAAATATCATATATGCCAACGCTGCAGCAGGAGTCGTGACAGTCTGCAGGGCTGCCGCTATTTGCGCCTCACTTTCTACAGTTCCATCAACCTCTTGATTTGCATAAAGAACACCAAGCGTACTTACGATCAACTCCTTGGCCCCTATTCCACTAACAAGACCAATACCCATTTTCCAATCGAACCCTAGTGGTGCAATCGCCGGTTCTATCGCTTTACCTATATAACCAATATACGAATGCTCTTGCTGTTCGGCCGGTGTGCGATACTCACTACTTCGAGGATAATATCCGAGGAACCACACCACAATAGAAGCAATAAGAATAACACCACCCATTTTCTTCAAATACTCATACCCTTTATCCCATGTATGCTTGAAGATTACCCTCCACACAGGCTGACGATACGGAGCAAGTTCCATCACATAAGGAGCCTCATCACCACGCATCAAAGTGCGGCTTAACAGTCGCGCCACAAGCACAGCAAGAATTATACCAGTAAGATAGAGTCCCATAAGAACTAGTCCCGAATGATGAGGAAAAAAGGCTGCCACAAAAATAATATATACCGGCAATCGAGCACTACAAGACATCAAGGGAGTAACAAGCATCGTAATAAGCCTTCCTTTCCGACTCTCAATCATACGCGTAGCCAAGATAGCAGGCACATTACATCCAAATCCCATAATGAGTGTGATGAACGATTTTCCATGTAACCCCATGCGATGCATAGCCTTATCCATAATAAAAGCCGCACGCGACATATAGCCTGAGTCCTCCATCAATGAGATAAAGAAGTAAAGGATCAAGATATTAGGAAGAAACACTATCACTCCCCCAACACCACCTATAATGCCATCGACCAACATATCTTTTATGGGGCCATCAGGAAACAGGTTTTCTATAAGCACGCCAGCCTGTTCTACGAGCCATTCTATCCCCTGCATCGGATACTCACCCAACACGAAGGTGGCCTCAAACATGACAAACAAAGACAACAAGAAAATAACTACACCCCAAACCCGATGCGTCACAAGACGATCAATTCGCTGAGCAAAACGCAAATTAGGTTCACCTTCAGGATGAGGAGCTTCGATATAGGTTTCTTTTAGAGCTCCTTGCACAAAACTCTGCTTTGCTGTGCGTAAAGCATCGGACATCTTTTCACCCGTAAGACGATAATAACGGGCCTGCTCCTTATCACGTAACGAAATGACTGCAGCGCTATTAGGCATTTTTTGACGTACAAAATCCTCTATTGCGGCATCTCCATCAAGCAATGCGATAGCAACAAAACGAGTTGAATAGCGATAACGTGTATTTACACTCTTCCATATCTCAGTACGAAGCACTTCGATACTCTGTTCCAATTCATTCCCATGATAAATATGAATATGGCGATATGCATGCTTCTTATATCGAGTATCAAGAGTATGGTCTCGGGTAAAGTCCGCCAGATGTTCCGAATCATCATCTGCATGAATGATACTACGATGCCATTCCTGCAACTCGCGCATCACCTCTTTATTGATTTCTCCCTCATCGTCAAGAAAATCTGCTCCTTCGTAAATATTAATAGCCAAATGAAGAAGATGTTCCATTCCCTCTTTCTCAGGACTGATGATTGGCACAACTGGAGTACCCAATAGACGGCTCAACATTTGGCTATCAAGTCGAGCCCCCTGCGCCTGCATTGCATCAAATCTATTAAGCGCAACTATTACACGCAGGTTCATATCAAGCAACTGCGCCGTCATCTGCATTGTTCGCTCTATATTTGTAGCATCCACAACACTGATAACCACGTCAGGAGTCTCATCTACGAGGTATCGCCTTACCGTCGAGGTATCAATCGTAGGAGATGTCAACGAATAGGTATCAGGCAAATCCACTAAATGTAAATGATAATCCTGGAACATTCGTTCACCTTTACGCAAATCACCCTCTACGCGGCTATTTCCATCCAGTGCAGTACGAAACAGCATATCCTTTCCTGATAGCGGCTGACCTACCAGCGCTATATCTATTTGATGACGACGTCGATGAGCCAGTTCTTTCAGAGCCTCAGCACTCACCTCATTCACGCCCTGTTCGCGAGCCGCCTCCTCATAGGTCAACACCTCTATCATTGAAGCTTCAGGCAATATAATCTCAGAGCGTTCACCCTCAACATCAAGGCTGATACTTCCTGCATTCGGATCTATACCCAATACTTCTATATATATACCTTTGTACAATCCGGCATCAACAGCACGTCTTCGAGCACTTCCATGCCCTTTAACCTTGACAATGCAGCCCTTTTGACCAATATGCATTTCGGATATACGCATCTCCTTATTTTTTATTGTAATAACTTACAAAATTCTATAATTTGCACAAAGATACCCCAAACTTCACACCCCTGCAATACCTAAAAATAGGGAAATTCCCAAATACCATAAAAAACCTTGTTTACAGCCTATGTATTTTCACATGGGCCATAAACAAGGAATATAACTATACTCTATTGATTCCTTATTTCAAAGAATCAAGGTTTTTAGCATTGAGGAAACTCTTACCTTCGGGAGTATAAAGAGCCTCGATACGATCGGCATAAGCCTTCTCAATCTTACCACGTACAATCTTCATGGTGCTGTTCATCATACCATTCTGCTCGGTGAATGCTTCGGGCAATACAGCGAAGGTACTGGGCAACCAACGATCAGGGAAGAGTTCTGCCAAGTCACCACCCTTCTTAAAGCGAGCAATGTCAGCATCAATAATCTGTACGCCAGCCTTACGACCCTCCTCGGTAGTAAGGTCAAGCCCCTGCTCCTTGAGGCGAGTACGGATATTCTCCTTATTGGGCACAAGCAATGCGATAGTATACGGTGACTGGTTGTTGTAAAGAATCACCTGATCTACAGTGGGAAGATGCTCTACGAATGCCTCTTCGATACCCTCGGGGCTGTACTTCTCACCATCACTTGAAATAAGCAAGCTCTTGAAGCGACCCTTCACGTAGAGGAGGTTCTCCTCAGACATATAGCCAAGGTCACCTGTATAAAGCCAACCATCACGTACGGTATCGGCAGTTGAGTCGGGATTCTTCCAATAGCCCTTCATCACATTCTCACCACGTACAACGATTTCGCCAAGTTCACCTGTAGGAAGTTCCTTACCATCAGCATCGCAAATTTTCACCTCAATGGGTTTTACAAGTTTACCACTTGATCCGAAACGATAGAGATCAGGACCATTAGATGAGATTACGGGAGTAGCCTCTGACAGGCCATAGCCCTGGAACATAGGCATACCCACCCCAATATAGAACTTCTGCAAGTCCTTGTCGAGCAAAGCGCCACCGCCAACGAAGAATTTGATTTCGCCACCGAAACCTTCGCGTACCTTTGAGAAGACTACCTTGTCAAACAATGCTACGAGAGGCTTCAACAACGCACGCAAGCCCTTACGATCGAGGTTACTATCGCCATAGTAGCACTGATTGAGAGCCATACCCCAATTGAAGAGACGCATGGTCATGGCACCCTTCTTGGCTATATTACTTTCGATGCTCTTCTTGAAGTTCTTAGCCAATGAAGGCACACTGAGGATAAAGTGCGGCTTCACCTCCTTAATATTAATAGGAATATTACGCAAGGTCTCAGCACCCGTACGACCAACCTGTACAGTAGCTGCTGTAGCACCGCAAGCCATCATGATATAGAAACCTACTACATGAGCAAAACAGTGGTCGAGAGGAAGGATGATGAGCGTGCGCCATGTTTCATCAATATTAATAAGCGTATGAGCCTGCTCGACATTCGATGTATAGTTGCGGTGTGTGAGCACTACGCCCTTGGGATCAGCTGTGGTACCACTGGTATAGGTGATAGTAGCAATGTCATCATTCTGCAAAGACTGACCTATAGCAAGAAACTCCTCCATGGTATGGGTCTTGAGCCACTCATCGCCCATCTGCTGCACCTCAGCAATTGCAATTTCACGATCCTCATACTTATCTTGTGTATCGAACACGATAATCTTCTCCACTGCGGGAAGCTTATCCTTGATCAGGCGCACCTTCTTGAGCTGAGTACCCGACACCATGATATACTTCACATCACCATGGATAAGACGGAACATAAGGTCATTGCTCTCCTCAAGCTTGATTGACAGGGGCACATTGGCTGCACCGGCATAAAACATAGCCAACTCACCGATAACCCACATATTGCGACCCTCGCTAAGGAGTGCCATATTATCTCCCTTCTTCACACCGAGGGCTTGGAGGCCAGCACCAAGCTGGTATACCTTCTCCTTTACCTCAGCATAGGTAGTAGGTTCAAATTCTTTATTTGTCTTTTCCAAAAGGAATGTATTGTTCGGATATTTGCGAACTGATTCTTCAAATAAATCTACTAAAGTTTTTTTCATAAAATGGTTTTTTATATGACATGACACCATAGGCCACGCCATAGGTTTAATTAGCTACAAAAGTAAGCTATAGGCTTTAAAATTGCAAAAATATACTTAAAAAAGTGGCAAATGGGACGGATATGTAGGCAAATTACACAAACAAAGCACATCGAAGAGGTACAAAAATCCACACAAATACAATGAGCGAGAGGAATACGCTTGCGTAAACCTCCCGCCCATTACACCTAAATATGTGATATTATTAACGCTTCTTCAAAGTCATTACTGTATTACCAGCAACGTCAAGAAGGTTCAAGTTGTCTCCTTCTACATTAAAGTCTACAACCACCCCCATAGCAGGAAGCATTGCATCTTCAATTGCCATATCAGGACACATCATACGAGTGCTACCCATTGCGCCAAAAATCAAAGACTCAGCATTGATTTCTGCGGGCAAAGCACCAGTTAGATGGTTACAACCAGTACTACCATATACAATTTGTTCGGCTACATCGAAACCAATAAAAGCATCTACTGAGTCTGCAACAGCCATATCACCAATTGTCACAACTTTCCACTCTCCATTGAGAGCCTCAAAAGTCTTCTTTTCTGCGCAACTTACCATCATAAGTGCTGCCATTACGGCCAAAATCAAATTCTTCTTCATCGTTTTCTAATTCTTATTATTCAGTTTTCAGATGCAAAGTTAGGAAATAATTTTCAATATATATAGCCATGAGCAACAAATCAATCAAATTGAACCGCCACTCACCCACCAAACAACAATTTATAATCACGTTTTGCTGCTATATTGGTCCAATGCTCAGGCACGAATTTCCAATGATTGAGACGTTGAGGGTCTACACTTTCTCGCATCTCAATATAATTGAGCATATAGAATCGGAGGTCAATATCCGTTGAAGAGATAACACGCTGTTCCAAATCCTTGCGAGGGATTCCTGCACCTTTGGTAAGCAACTCCCCACCACCATTGCCTCGATATGAGTTTACTGCAACTCGATAAGTTGCTTCGAGACTGAAAGGCTTACCATCAGCCATCGTCTTTATACGAATTCGTTCACCTATAGGTTTCGTTACGTCAACCTCATAGATAATGCCTGCAGCCGAATCAAAATTATAATACAGATTCTTCAGTTGAGGTGCCTCACCACTCAGCGTAGCCTCATCAAAGAGCAACAGATGATCGTCAGCACTCTTCATCTGATTCGTCCACTGCCCATACGACATCTCCAGATAATCTTTAATCTCTTGTCCCTTCAGAAGCATCACATAGAGCATATTCTCATAGCGATAAAAATCAAACATATCACGTATGTGAATATCCCCACCAGGGAATGATGTATCATAAGCCAAAGGGGCAGCCAGTGACACTTGCGCCTTGGTAACATCAAGTTGCATACGATGTACGAAATCCACATAGTCTGACGGCCCAAAATAGGCATCTCTTGAATATATCTCATGGGTAGACTCACCTATCTTCTTCGCCACATATTTGTTTACTCTCTCCATATGTGGAGCAAAATGATGCATATAAGTAGTGTCAGGTTCATACGCATCCATATCCACCAATTCTGCAGTAAGCGTTACACGCGGGTCACCATTTCTATTTACAGTAACATCCAATGTAGCTACATTGCGTGCATTGTTGGCCGGATTTATCAAAAGCACCGTATCACCCGCTACGTTTACCACACTTGTACTGTGAGGTTCATGAATATGCCCAAAGAAGATTGCATCAAATCCCGGCACATTGACAGCAACCGACCTTGTTGCATTCTCCACAAACTCTTCTGTCACGACACCTCCATCATAGCCCGAATGAAAGATGCCAATCACCAAATCCGGACTCTCATGTTGATGCAGATAGTCCATCCATCGCTGCGCTGCACTTTCCATATCCCTAAATTCAAGACCAGCCCATAGATTGCGGGGCAGCCAATAGGTCAACGCCGGAGTTGTAAGTCCCATGAAAGCCACCTTTACTCCTTCACGCTCAACGATCACATATGGCGGAAGGAAGAGGTGCTCAGTATCCTCAAAATGGATATTTCCACCCATTACACCACACTCCAGGTCGTTTATATATCGTTGGTAGGTAGGACCACTTGTCTCTATATCATGATTGCCCAATACTGCTGCCTCGCACCCCAAATAATTGAGCACCTCAGCAGCTAAATGACAATGTTCAAGCGCCACGGTATTGTAATAATAAGAGGTAGGTTGCCCATGCAATATATCGCCATTGTCAACATATATTACATTCTCACCAAAGACTTCAGCAGAACGCAATGAAGACAAATAGCTACTCACACGAGCCAGACTTCCCTTAGCTGGTTCGTCGTTTATGAAATCATACGGAAAGAAGTTTCCATGCACATCACTCGTACATACAATTTTGAGGCGTACAGGCTCAGCCTCACGGCATGCGGTGAACATCAGCGCCACCACACACATCAAATAAGCTATTCTATAATGTCTCATCAGTAATAACACTATTAATGGATATTACTGCAAAGTAAGCAAAATAATCATATCCTTGCAACTTTTTCCTACAACAAAAGTTATTTATTACATATTCCTACAATTATGGCTTTTATCGACTATTATAAGGTTTTGGGCATCGAGCGTAATGCTTCGCAAGCAGACATCCGAAAGGCTTACCGCCGCTTGGCTAAGCAGTATCATCCCGACACCAACAAAGACAATCCACAAGCGCAAGAACGCTTTCAAGAAATCAACGAAGCCAATGCTGTACTGAGCGATCCCGAGAAACGCAAGAAGTACGACGAGTATGGCGAACATTGGGCACATGCTGATGAATATGAGGCACAACGCCGTCAATATGAACAGCAATACGGCCGTAGTAGCAGTCAAGGATTTGGAGGATTTGACTTTGGCGGATTCGGAGACTTCACACGCTCATCGGGCAATAGTGGAGGCTTTAGCGACTTCTTCGAACAACTCTTCGGAGGCTCACGCCAACGACGCAGCAATGCACCCTTACGCGGCCAAGACTATGAAGCAGAACTTTCGCTTAGCCTACGCGATGCAGCCACTACACACAAGCAAGTGCTCACGGTAGGTGACGAGACTGTGCGCGTCACCATTCCGGCTGGCATTGCCGATGGGCAACGCCTCAAACTACGCGGCCATGGCGGTGCGGCTCCACAAGGTGGCACCCGTGGCGACCTCTATGTCACCTTCCGCATCACCCCCGACAACACCTTCACACGCGTAGGAAACGATCTACACCTCACCCTACCCATCACGCTCACCACAGCCGTGCTTGGAGGAGAAATCACCATCCCTACCCTCAACAACGATGTACGCATCAAAGTCAATGCAGGTTCTCAGCCCAACAGCAAACTACGTTTACGCGGTAAAGGCTTTCCCATATACAAACATGAAGGAAGTTATGGCGACCTCATCATCAATCTCACCATTACCCTTCCTACCACATTGAGCGAACAGCAACGGGCCCTATTTACTGAATTACAAGCAACAGGCCTCTAACCAAGGCACACCAAGTCCTCTCCTATTTGCCAAAAGTATTCTGCGCATTTGCCACCGACATAAGAAAATAGCCATTTTGAGTAAAAAGTTTGCATGGTTTATTTTCTTTTTCCCATGAAAAAATCTTAACTTTGCGAAGTTAACAATTTAGACTATGCGCATCGACATACTCACAGTATTACCCGAAATGATAGAAGGGTTCTTCGACTGCTCCATCATGGCACGAGCCAAGAAGAAGGGGTTAGCCGACATCGTAATACACAACATACGCGACTACACGACTGATAAGCACCGACGCACCGACGATTACCCATTCGGTGGATGCGCCGGTATGGTCATGAAGATTGAACCCATTGACAACCTCATTACCAAGCTCAAGAGCGAACGCCACTACGACGAAGTTATCTTTACCACACCCGATGGCGAGCAGTGGAATCAGAAGATGGCCAACACAATGTCGATGTGCGAAAACCTCATCATCCTATGCGGCCACTTCAAAGGTATCGACTACCGCATACGCGAACATCTCATCACCAAAGAGGTCAGCATAGGCGACTATGTTCTCACTGGTGGCGAGTTGGCAGCAGCGGTCATGGCCGATAGCTTGGTGCGTATCATACCCGGTGTTATCAGCGACGAGCAGTCGGCCTTGTCTGACTCGTTCCAGGACAACTTACTAGCCCCACCCGTATATACCCGCCCTGCAGAGTATAAGGGATGGCGCGTACCTGACGTATTACTTTCGGGTCATGAGGCCAAGATACGTGAATGGGAGTTCCAGCAATCATTGGAACGCACCAAACTATTGCGCCCCGACTTGTTGGAAGGAGGTATGTAAGTATCGTCACTGCTGAATATAAAATAAGTATTAAAAACACAACGACTAATCATAACACGCCATGACAAAGAGTTTCGTAACCATTGCTGACCTCAGCAAAGAAAAGATCATGAGTCTGCTTGAGGCCGCCAGCCGATTTGAGGCAAACCCCAACCGCAAAACATTGGATGGAAAAGTAATTGCCACATTATTTTTCGAGCCATCAACCCGTACACGTCTCTCATTCGAGACAGCTGTAAACCGTTTGGCTGGTAGAGTTATCGGATTTAGTGATGCCGCCACATCAAGTTCATCAAAGGGCGAAAGCTTAAAGGACACCATCATGATGGTAAGCAACTATGCCGACCTCATCGTGATGCGTCACCACCTCGAAGGTGCTGCACGCTATGCAAGCGAAATATCGCCCGTACCCATCATCAATGCTGGTGACGGTGCCAACCAGCACCCTTCACAGACGATGCTTGATCTGTATTCTATATATAAGACACAGGGCACTTTGGAAAACCTCAACATCTACCTTGTGGGCGACCTCAAATATGGCCGCACAGTACACTCGCTGCTGATGGCTATGCGCCACTTCAATCCTCAGTTCCACTTTGTGGCTCCTAAGGAGTTGGCTATGCCCAACGAATACAAGCTCTACTGCAAGGAGCATGGAATCAAGTTTGTTGAGCACACTGATTTCACCGAAGAGACAATTGCCGATGCCGATATCCTCTACATGACCCGTGTACAGCGCGAGCGCTTCACCGACCTCATGGAATACGAGCGCGTAAAAGATGTATATATCCTTAAAGCAGATATGCTGAAGGGCACACGCGACAACTTGCGCATCCTGCACCCACTGCCCCGTGTAAACGAAATTGCGACTGACGTTGATGAGAGTCCCAAAGCATACTATTTCCAGCAAGCCAAGAATGGACTCTACGTACGCGAGGCACTTATCTGCGACTGCTTGGGTATAGAGATCTAACAGACCTATTGACTTTAGAAGTTAATTGAATATTGAAAATTAAATCTGAAATCATATGAACAACAATAAAACCGAATTACTCGTTGCAGCTTTAGAGAATGGCACAGTAATTGACCACATACCTTCAGAACTCGTGTTCACCATCGCCTCACTACTCGAGTTAGATAAATTGAGTTCGAGCGTTACCATCGGATACAACCTCAACAGCAAGAAGTTGGGCAAGAAGGGCATTATTAAAGTAGCCGACAAATTCTTTACCGACGAAGAGATAAGCCGCCTATCCATAGTAGCTCCCAACGTAGTGCTCAACGTCATCCGCAACTTTGATGTAGTAGAAAAGAAAGAGGTCATCATCCCCGATGAGCTACATGGCATCGTACGTTGCAGCAACCCCAAGTGCATCACCAACAACGAGCCTATGAACACCTTCTTCCATGTGATTGACAAGACTGAGGGTATCCTCAAATGTCACTACTGCGAGAAAGAGCAAAACAAAAGCAAAGTAAAGCTTGTATAACTATGTATGATTTGTGATTTATGAGATGACGCCCCTTGTTTCATCATTTTCAATGAGGCCGAGGGCGATTCAAATCATAAATCACAAATCTTAAATCATAACATTCGACGTGAAAGTAAACTGGAAACCTGGCACGATGATATACCCTCTGCCCGCCGTGATGGTCACCTGCGGTGCCACAGAAGAGGAGTATAACATTATCACCATTGCATGGACAGGAACGATATGCACCAATCCGCCCATGTGTTATATCTCTGTGCGTCCAGAGCGACATTCGGCCGAGATTCTGAAACGCAACATGGAGTTTGTCATCAATCTCACCGACTCTTCTACGGCCTTTGCCACAGACTGGTGTGGTGTACGCTCGGGCAAGGACTACAATAAATTCAAGGAGATGGGGCTCACACCCGGAAAAGCCACCATCGTGCAGGCTCCCATCATCGAAGAATCCCCCTTATGCATTGAGTGTCGCGTAAAAGAGATTGTCTCATTAGGTTCGCACGATATGTATATCGCCGAAGTGGTCAACGTAATGGCCGACGACAAATATATCAATGAAGAGACTGGCAAGTTCGAGCTTGCTGACAGCGACCCACTCGTATACCTACATGGTGGATATTACCATTTAGGCGACAAAATCGGCAAGTTCGGTTGGTCAGTAGAAAAAAAGAAAAAATGAGCCATGAGACGGCTAATGGTATTCGTATTGGTTCTTTCTCTTTGTTTGGTTACCCATGCGAAACACAAGCAAGAGTCAAAAGTCAACTATGGAGTGAAAGCTGGCTTCAGCTCCACCATGTATGACATCATCCGTTTAGAAGTCAACTCCGCCCCCATCAGCGAATACTCTGCCAAGTCCGAACTCAGTTCGTTCTTCACAGTCTTTACCCGCTTCAACATAAAGCGCCATTATCTACAGACCGAACTCAGCTATAATATCAGCAACTACTCCATCCTATTCCCCTCTCACCAATGGGACCCCTCTTTGGAGAAGTCCCAACAATCGGTCATCAACACCCAAATCAATGGTTTGGAGCTACCCATCTATTATGGCTACCACATCCTAAAAGACGGGCCATACGGAATGTCTTTCTACATGGGTCCTAAAGCCAAATATGTGATTAACGAACATAGCCGATTCCTTTTTACCAACTTTCCCTATAGCGACATCGAAGAAGAGATTTTACCATTAAACTTCAGCCTAATGCTGGGACTTGGAGTCAGCATCAATCGCATGTTCTTTGATTTCTCATTCGAGTATGGCCTACACAACATATCACAAGGCATCAAGAGTGTCGATAGCGAGGGCACCCCACATACCCAAGGAATCATCTTCGACAGAAGAAAGAACGTGCTGAGTTTCTCGTTCGGCCTCATCCTCTAACCTCATACACCTATTATAATATATGTATCCATTCCTCAAAGCCGTAGCAGAAGACGTCTACCACAAGTTTGGCGATAACCTATCCCGCACAGCCATCGTATTTCCAGGCAAACGAGCCGGTTTATTCTTCAACCAATATTTGGTAGAGTGTGCCGGCCATCCCTTGTGGGCACCAGCATATATTACAATCAGCGAACTGTTTGGACAATTATCGACGCTCAAGATCGAGAACCCCATCAGACAAGTATGCCTATTACACAAGATTTTCAATCTGCATACCAAACGCAATGAGCCACTCGACGATTTCTTCTATTGGGGCGAGCTCATGCTTTCCGATTTTGACGACATCGACAAGAACCTGGTGCAAGCTGATAATCTCTTTGTCAATTTGGCCGATGTCAAAACCATAAATAGCCGATTCGAATTCCTCACCGAAGAGCAGAAGGCTGTACTTGAGCGTTTCTTCTCCGGATTTCGCGACGAGGAGCAGCGCACCGCACTCAAGGACCGCTTCATTGAGCTGTGGAAAGTCATGGGAACCATCTACAAAGAGCTGCGTACACAGCTACATGCCAAGAACCTGGCATACGAAGGCATGATGTACCGCGATGCGATAGAGCATTTTGATTCTCAGCGCCTCACCTTTGACCGCTATATCATCGTAGGATTCAACGTACTCAACAAAGTGGAGCAGGAACTCTTCACCAAGTTGAAAGAAAACGGAAAAGCCATATTCTATTGGGACTACGACCTGTACTATTACAACAACCCTCATCATGAGGCCGGCACATTCGTGCGCGAAAATATAGCGCAGTATGGCAATGCACTTACTGACAATTCCATCTACGACAACCTCAAGCGTCTACCCGAGGTAAGCTACATTGCCGCCCCCACCGACAATGCACAAGCACGTTACCTCACCGAATGGTTGCACGCACATCATACTACCGACAACGAGCAAGAGACAGCCATCGTACTCTGCAACGAAGACATGGCCCTCCCCGTGCTCCATGCCCTACCGTCCGAGAAGGTCAACAATGTGAATATCACCATGGGATTCAAGCTAACGCAAACCCCAGTGTATTCGCTTATCAACAGCTACCTCACCCTACACACACGAGGTTTCGACGAAGAGAAACTGCTCTACAAGACCAAAGAGGTAAGATTGCTGCTGACACACCCCTACATCAATGCCCTATACCCCGAATCCAAAGAGTGGTGGGAATCCATACTAAGATCAAACCGTCTGTTCCTACCTGCCGACCAACTCAGCAGCCACCCATCGTTGGGCTTCCTGTTCGTACACCACGACAACAAGTTGGGATTGCTCGACACGATAAGCCAACTCATTGAGAGCGCCAGCCATCTGTTTGCATCCGACGACACCGACGAGCCCCAGCACACCAACGAGCTGTATGCCCAACTGTATGAAGAGGCCCTCTTCCGCATACATCAGTTTGTAAGCAGTTTCCGCACCATGCTTGAGGAGAACACCCTAAACGTCAAGCCACGCACACTCGTCCGCCTTATGCAGCGAGCTATGAAACAAGCCTCCATCCCCTTCCATGGCGAGCCAGCCATCGGCCTGCAAGTGATGGGCGTACTGGAAACACGAAACTTGGACTTCAAGCGCATCATATTACTCTCAACCAACGAAGGCAAACTCCCCAAGAAGAGCAACGAAGCCTCCTTTATCCCATACAACCTGCGCGAAGCCTTTGGCATGACCACACTGCAACGCCAGAATGCGGTGTATGCCTACTACTTCTACCGCATGATACAACGTGCCGAGCATGTAACCATCGTCTACAACGATGGCACAGATGGCATGAACAAGCAAGAGCCCTCACGCTACGTCATGCAATTGCAGGTAGAGTTTCCCGGCACATTGAGTTCCTATAGCCTGCAAGCCACTACACATCCCGCACAACACGACGACATCCGCATTGAGCAGACCGACTATACTCGCCAGAAGCTACAGGAACACTTCAGATATGATTCCACAAGACGGAAGAACTACAAGCTATCGCCATCGGCAATCAACGATTACCTCACATGTCGATTAAAGTTCTACCTACAGCATATCGAAGGACTTACCCCACCCGAGGAACTAAAGGCCGATGTTGACGTTGCCCACTTCGGAAGCATCTTCCACAAGAGTGCCGAACTGGCCTATGAGAAGCTCACCGAGCGCGGCAATATGATACACGATTTCGAATTGGAAGCAATTTATAGCAAAGATGAGCAGCTATCCCACTTTGTTGACGAAGCCTTCCGCCTCGAATTCTTCCATACCGACAAGGGCGAGCCACTCCCCTTCAATGGCACACAGCTCATCGTCCGCCATGCCATAAAGCGCTATCTACGCCAGCTACTCAAGATGGACGCCCAGCGCACACCATTCCAATACATTAAAAGCGAGATGAAGGTAGAGCAAACCATCACCGTTCAGAGCCATGGCACAGAGCTTCCCATACTGCTCGGTGGCACCATCGACCGCATCGACTGCAAGGAAGGCATCACCCGCATCATCGACTACAAGACCGGCGGCAAACAGAAGACGATAGAGAATGTAGAACAACTCTTCCGCACCGATAAGACACGCGACAACTACGTCTTTCAGGCCTTCTATTATGCCTACTTGATGAAAGACAAATACGAGCAGATAGCCCCCTCGCTACTCTTCGTGCGCAACACCTCAAAAGCAGACTTTGAGCCCAACATCATCATCAACAAAAGCCCAGTCACCGACTTTAAGGAATATAGCGACGAGTTTGGCACCCTACTCAGCCACATCATTGAAGAGATCTTCAATAGCGACATACCCTACACTGCAGCCGACAATAACGACGCATGCCTGTATTGTAAGCTAAAAAGTATATGCCGACGCAAAGTAGAAAGCTTTTACCGATGAACAAAACAGATGCTTCCCATGTTATAAGCATGTGTTTTTCATAGTAAATAGATTTTCATGTCGCCGCTTGCTTGCGAAAGTCAGCATAGACGGGGCGGAAGCGTCCGCTATCAAAACAGAAGCCTTGGCTCCCCACCAAGGCTTCTGTTCTTTATGTTAGCCAACCACTGGATGATAGGTAATCTCCACTACCTCTTGCTCATCGCCCAGCAGGCGACATTGCTCACTGGCACGCACTCCTACGGCCCACACGATATCGTCATCGTGGCAGAGCACCCACTGTGAAGCCTTGGCTATGCGGTCTAACTTGATATCTGTATAGAGATCACTGAGGAGTTTGGTTCCCTTCAATCCGAAGGGACGGAAGCGGTCACCCTCGTGGGGATGACGCAGCGTGAGTGATGAGGTGATGCGCGATGCATCGAGCACACACACATCCCGACTACGCGAAGCTTGCCATGACGCAGCAGGAGCAAACCGCTTGATTTCAAGCCATGCCCCATCTGGCAAAAGCATTACTCCCTCATCGGGAAGCGTAAGAGACTCATCCCCATTCATGGTCTGACGTCGGAGCATGATGCTTGTACGATCTACGAGCAACACATAGCCGTTAGCATAAAACATGCGCCCCACTCCATCGCCAAGCATCGCACGGAAGACATCTGCTACTTGACGGCTATTGAAGCCATAAGGGTGCAATATCTCAAACAACTGCGCTTGTGGCACTTCCGTCAATCGAAGTTGCTCAATAGAGATATCCACGCCCCCTGCAACGGATGTCACTACTCGTTTGTTGTTATCTGCTATTACACCATTATATATAGTAGCCGCATCGCCCAGATGAGTGGCTGCTTGCATGATATTAGCAGCTGCCGAGGGATTGATCTGCTGCATCAGGGGCAACAACTGTAGGCGCACCTTGTTACGGGCATATTCATCCGTCAGGTTAGTACTGTCGGTGACATAGGGCTGCCCTAACCCATCGAGATAATCTATCACCTCATTACGTGTGAGGCAAAGCAGTGGGCGCACCACATGGCCATTCTTCACACGCATGCCCGTGAGTCCATTGATACCTGCTCCTCGAATGAGGTTGAGCAAGAAGGTCTCAGCAGCATCGTCTTGATGATGGGCCACTGCAACGACATCGAGCGCATTGGCCTGACGTATGCGCTCAAACTCACGGTAGCGAAGTTCGCGTGCCGCCATCTCAATAGACACGCGCTGCTGAGCAGCATAAGTCTGCGTATCAAAATGAAGCACCTCACATGGCACATTCAATGATGCGCACAAGGACACCACGAACCGTTCGTCACGATCGCTCTCATCGCCACGCAATTGGAAGTTACAGTGTACGGCATGGCAACGATAGCCCAAGCGCAGCAAGATACGCAGTAGAGCCACCGAGTCGGCCCCACCACTCAGCGCCACCAATACATGAGCATTGGGCACCAACAATTGGTGCTGTGCAATAAAGTCGCTTACACGCCTTACCTGTACCATACAGCAAAATAATTCAATTGGGAGGCATGCGCCTCCCAATATTTACCTTTATTTCAGTCCGAAGAAGGTCTTGAATGCCTTGCACACATACACCTGATCGGCTACAGTAGCAGTCTCACGCACCGAGTGCATACCCCACATCGGGTTACCCATATCCACACCGCGCATCGGGAGTTGTGAAGTAAGGATATTACCAAGGGTAGATCCACCGGCCATGTCAGAGTGGTTTACGAAGTACTGACAAGGCACACCAGCCAAGCGACAAATCTCAGCAAACACCGCTGCCGACTCAGCATCAGTCACATATTTCTGATTTGCATTGATCTTAATCACAGGTCCGCCGCCCATCACAGGATGATTGGTTGGGTCATGCTTCGCTGCATAGTTAGGATGCAACGCATGAGCCATATCGGCAGAGATCATAAACGAATGCTCAAGTGCACGATACAAGCCATCGGCACTGCATCCATCATTTGTCACTACGCGCTCCAGCAGATTACGCAGCACAGGCGAAGCAGCTCCCTGCTTGGTGCCACTACCCGTCTCCTCATTGTCAAACACTGCAAGCACCTGAGTCATCGGCGAAGCACTGCTGTTGAGCAAAGCATACAATCCGGCATGCACCATTGCCAAGTCGTCGAGACGTCCACATGACACAAATTCATTGTTCAAGCCTACGAGTTCAGCCTTCTGTGTATCATAGAGTGAGAGGTCAAAGTCAAGAATATCACCCATCTCTACACCCAACTCCTCAGCAATAACCTTTAGCAACAGATTATCAGCCTCGAGTTTATCATTGATAATACCCAATACAGGCAACATATCTGTCTGCTTGCTCAGCTTGTTACCTTCGTTCACCTGACGGTTGAAGTGAATAGCCAGATGAGGGATGAGAAGTAACGGGCGCTCTATCTTGAGACGACGCACCACAGGCTTCAAGGGGTTTGCACCACGCAGTATCACACGGCCAGCAAGTGACAAGGGACGGTCAAACCATGTATAAAGAATAGGTCCACCATATACCTCAGTATTGAGTTTCACCATTCCACCCTCAGAATACATTTCCGCAGCAGGCTTCACACGGAAGCAAGGCGAATCGCTGTGAGCACAAATCAGTTTGAATCCCGCCTCAGAAGGATGCTCCGTACCCATACGGAAAGCAAACACGGCCGAATTGTTCTTAGTCACGAAATATCCCTTGCCAGGAACCAGCATCGGGAAGGGCTTGCCTGCATCAAGATGAGTGAAACCTGCAGCCTTGAGCTGCTCCTCCACATACGCGGCAGCGAGAAAATTGACAGGCGATGCATCGAGCAACTCCATCAGTTGTTTTGCGATATTTTCCATACTATATACGATTTTAACATTTTACAAATTGTTTCCCGACAAAGATACGAATAAGCGAGCGAAATGCCAAGTACTTGAGCATTTTTACGAGCTTATCCTCACCATACAACAATCCCCAATGCCAATGAGCATCGGGGATTGCATGATATGATTACGAATTTGAAGCTTACTCGTAGTGGAAGTCGCCAAACTCACTATGGATATCGAGTTGCTTCTTATCGCTGGCCTCTACGCGACCCACGATCTGTGCATCGATACCGAAGCTTTGGCTGATCTCGATGATGCGCTGTGCCTTGTCAGCAGGAAGATAGATTTCCATACGATGACCCATGTTGAACACCTTATACATCTCGGCCCAGTCAGTGTGGCTCTCCTCGTGAATGGTTTTGAACAAGGGAGGCACGGGGAACATATTATCCTTGATGATATGGAGGTTATCGATGAAATGCAGAATCTTAGTCTGCGCACCGCCTGAGCAGTGTACCATACCATGGATATCGCCACGCATCTCGTTCAATATCTGTTTGATGACGGGAGCATAGGTACGAGTGGGCGAAAGCACCAACTTACCAGCGTCGAGCGGACTACCCTCCACCTCATCTGTCAAGTGCTTGGTACCAGAATACACGAGTTCGCTGGGTACAGCCTGATCGTAGCTCTCGGGATACTTCTCAGCCAAGTACTTAGCAAATACGTCGTGGCGAGCACTGGTAAGACCGTTACTACCCATACCACCGTTATATTCCTTCTCATAAGTAGCCTGTCCGTACGAAGCAAGGCCCACGATTACGTCACCAGCCTGAATATTACCATTGTCAATTACATCGCTACGCTTCATTCGGCAAGTCACGGTGCTATCTACAATAATAGTACGCACGAGGTCACCCACGTCAGCGGTTTCACCACCAGTTGCATACACACCCACACCCATCTCGCGCAGTTCAGCAAGCAGTTCGTCAGTACCGTTGATAATAGCCGAGATCACCTCGCCAGGAATCAACAACTTGTTACGACCGATGGTAGATGACACGAGGATATTATCTGTTGCACCTACGCAGAGCAGGTCATCGATATTCATGATGAGTGCATCCTGTGCAATACCCTTCCACACGCCTAGGTCGCCAGTCTCCTTCCAGTAGAGGTAAGCCAATGACGATTTAGTGCCTGCGCCGTCGGCATGCATGATGTTGCAGTACTCCTCATCACCACCTAAGAGGTCAGGGATGATTTTGCAGAAAGCTTTAGGGAAGATACCCTTGTCGATGTTTTTGATTGCGTTGTGCACATCCTCCTTAGAGGCCGAAACACCGCGCATCATATAACGTTGGTTGCTCATATTTTGTATTTATGATTTGTGATTTTTAATTTATGAATACAAAGATACAACAAGCCGAACGGAAAAACAAAATTTATTTTGTATTTTCCTGAGGCGAAGCCTATCTTCAGACTACAAAGTAGACTAAAGAGTGCAACTGACGACAGAGCGAGCGCAAAGATAAGTTAACTTAATCTTTGCCGAGCGAATAGGAAGAAAGCGAAGCTAAGCCGAACGGAAAAACAAAATTTATTTTGTATTTTCCTGAGGCGCAGCCTATCTAAAGGGGACTTAATACCACTCCTCTATTTCAGGGCGCACATTGACATAATCAGGCATGCACACACCAATATTTGCTCCAATATAGGTTGGATCACATATATAATACGTCTTGCCACGATATGTAAACCCTACGGCACTTTGTGGAGCGACAGACAGAGCTACAGCAGTACACTCATGCCCAGGATAACCAACGAGCAGAACATCCAAACCAAGTACCTCATGTATTAAATAGGCGTAGAAAATAGAACGATCCTCACAATCACAATAGGGAAAATATAAAGTTTCATCAAAGAAAAAACTCTTCTCTACCCCATCGCCAAACTGTTGCTCATCTGTCTTATACTCAAAAGCCTTTTGCACAAAATGCAACATAACATTAGCTGCATCCGCTTCACCCAAGCCCGCCAGCTGTTCTTTAAGTTGCTTTACCACCATACGTTTCACCTCTGCATCAGCAGTTGAGGCCGCATAGCAATAGATATCCATAGATGGGTATTGTTGCTGAAGGTCAATTACATTTTTGTTCACTACACCTTGTATAGATAATCCTCCATACGATAGTGCAAATGGCTGATTATTCTTTGGTAAACGATAAGCCGGATTGATTATAAGATTCATTTCTCGTCCACAATCCACGTCAGCGGGCACATCACACGAGTACATACGACTCTCATCAGGAACATTCTTCGGATATATATAATACCTGTTATTATTCACCGTCAAATAAGTATTTTCATACACCAGTTGTTCGAAGGGTAACATCAAATACACCTTATCACCTGCAATAGCCATGCGTACATCATACCCCAAGCTAAGCATCAAGTATTGCATCATCACTCGACATGCAGCAGTATTACCTTTCGCCCAAGCCTCACAATATACCTCTATAGCCTTGAATGTACACCAATCTCCCAATCGATAATTTTCAGCATATTGCTTCATTATCTCCACACATGCCCTATTATCGCTCTCGTGTATCTTTTTCCAAAATCGCACCACCTCTTGCTGAGTAACATAGCCAAGAGCAGGTTCTACTTTCGGGGCTGGCACTGTCAATTGCAACCCATAGAGTGTAAATTGTATCTGTGGAATTTCTGGTGAAGGCACCACTGGTACCTTCGGAGTCTGAGGCGCAGAAGGAGTTACAGGAGCCTTGGGTAGCTCGGGAGTGGTCGGTGAATCGCTCACCATTTCCTCTTCAGGCTCTATCACTATGGGTTCCTCTTCTACCACCGGCACACTGGGCGGAGTATATACAGGCGCCACCACAGGTTTGGGCTTCGCCACGCGACGACGACCACTCATCGCCTCATATTCAGTCCAAGCAGCATCGAGAAACTCCACATAACGTCCCATTATATCCTTTCGGAACCCTTGATAGTCATTCATCATACGTTCGCGAAAAGCACTAAAATCTTCCGTTTGCGCCTGCACGTTTGACGCTACAAGCAATAGCAGTAAAAAATAAAGTTTATTCTTCATACTTTGTTTTTCTATTTTGGAATTCCTCAACACTAAGAATCTGTTTAAAAATTACCGTTAATATGTTTGAATCTGCTTTTACTTTTAGTGAAATAGCTATGCTCGGCAGAGCCTGCAAGCTGTCTTTGCTCTCGCTTAATCGCTACTTTCGGTTTATCTGAGGCTCTTTTTGGCATCTTTGCGCTCTCAATTCTTGCAAATAGACCACTATTTACTGCGCCTTGACAACGCAAATATACCTAAAAACACCTCTCAGCTAAACTCGAAATAATTTAAAAACAGATTCTAAGACTCATTTTTCAATTAGAAATGCGACAAGTCAATCAGACCAAAGTTAGGATCACGTTCTGGCTGCCATGAGCGCACCTTAATGATAGGCTGCTTGGGATTATTGAGGTCAACCATTAAGAACAAGTAACCCGTATCACCATAGTTCGTAGAATAGTAATCCTGCTTTATCTGTATGCCATACACCTCACCGCCTACACCAGCTTTTACCACATCATTGTTGGCAAAGCGAATATTGATATATTCGTTACTATTAAAACAGCGTTCCAGGTTACGCATATACTGCTCCTTGCCTAAACGTGTATACTGCACATACTTATTATTAAAGTATTCACCACCCACCTCTCCGTATGCAGAGGTCTGACGTGTCACCACCTTACCAGTGATAATCACGGCATTATCATCAAAGATGCTACGGATATAGTCGAGGCGTTTCAAGGCGTATGCAGTCTTGTAGTTTTCAAGAAACTCTGCCAATATCTTACGTGCATATTCACTCCACATGCTATGTTGCAGGATGTCGGTAGTAGACTTCTCATCGAGCGCAAAAGCCAGATAGTCTATTTTTCCTTCGTCATTGAACGTAAAGGTCACATCTTCTACAAATTTACGGCCATTGTTACGGAACGAGAATGACATTGGCACACTGCGGCAAGTTACCTCATTATCTCCCATCGTATAGAACGCATACGAAGGTTCGCCCATGATACGCGCTTGTCCATAGCTGATCAGCCGTCTATACATATCGCGTCCGTCTTCAGTAAAGCACGCTTCTGCACTTGCATAATTACCACTCTTAATAGCAGCTATCACCGTTTCGATGCTTTTGCTATAGGGTGCAGCCTCCTCATTAGGAAGCAATGCTATAGATTGGCCCCCCTCACTCCCCCCAAGGGGGGATGATACAGCAACCGTTTCTTTTACATATGATTTCTGCGCCATGGGATTAGTCATCCCCCCCTGGGGGGACGAGAGGGGGGCGATTGCTACATACGCATTTCTGAACACACGTCCCTTCATTACATTTACCACGGTAGAGATTTCCTTATCGATGTGAGCCTCGCCACTATACTCATACTCACACTTAATCTTAAGGTTCTCCGTAGTCATACCAGGACGCAACTCTACAAATCCACGTCCATCCTTTGCACCATACAGACTGCTCCAGTCCATTCCGTCAAAATAGGTATAGTCCATCGAAGTCACAGGCTGTCCTTTATATGTCACACATATTTCTGCCACACCATCCTTTTCGTTCACCTTATATGCCTTCACATCGCCGAACACCTCATTCATTTGTTCGGGTATCCAGTGTGTCAGCACATGACCATTCGCATCCACTACTGCGTTAGCCCACGGTATGCTCTGCAACAAACAGTAACTCCAATAGTAATAACGCAAGGCATCGTCCACCTTACCTTTTTCTACGGCACGCGAAGCACTAGCTACCATATCGAACACCTTGAGACGGCGCGATTCAAACACCTTGTCCACCTCACTACGCTTCACATAGCGAAAAACTTGAGCATCGGGTTCGTTCTCTATAACGATGCGTTGCGTATTATGCAAGGTTGCCTGCGAGTAAGTGCTTATAACTAACTTACAAGCATGATGGTAATCTTTAATACCTGCTTGATTAATAATAGCTTCTTCGACTTTATCAAAACCAGACTCCACCGATACCGAAATCTTTGATATCAAGTCCTGCAATGCAGCATTGTCTGCCGCCTTCAAAGATTCTCCCCTTCCCTCTCCGTACAGATATTCATCGCTGGCCTTGATATTCTCTACACTTTGGGCTGATATGACATTACAAAAGAGCAGTAAAATGAATAGGATAGATGTATTCTTCATTACAAATGACATAATTAATACCAGAAGATGTATGTCATTCTGAGCAAAGTGAAAGAACTTTTAGGTCGCCGTTAAGGCAGTCCCGCAAAACACGATGCGAGATCCTTGATTTTCTCTTCGGGCCAGCGACCTAAAGGTTCATGTTCGTTCAGGATGACAAAAGGGACTCTCCCAAATAAGTTACTCCCCTACCTCAAAGCCCTCTTGGATAAACTTAGAAACCATCTCAGCATGCATCTGCGCCATGGCAGACTCACGCAAAGCGTTCTCGAAAGCGCGAATACGGGCGGCAGAAGCTGCATCTTCGTCAAGAATATAAAAGATCTGCATTTCGTAACACATTTTACCTGTCTGCTTGTCTTTCCCAATTTCACGATATATAGAAAAACATTCTCTTAATTCTCCTTTAATTTCTTTTTCAACCATTGATTCGTATGCAGCATAGAAATGTTCAAACACAGATGATGCATCTTGTGCATTTCCTCCTCTATCGTTAACAACACGTCCCCTCACATGACTCCCTGCATAACGTGCATATCTATTGCACGCATTTGCTTCTGCATCTTCCTTGGTCAAAGATATAGAAGGGAATCCACTACTCAATCCCACTATTTCACGTGCATTCTCATTCACATTGAGTTTCTCATAGTGCTTGAGCAAAGCGACATCAAGGCTACGTGCAGTGCCAAACACAGTCCAGCCTCCCTTCTCGAACTCCTTCTTCTTCAACTTGTACTCCTTCTTCAAAGCCTTGTTCATGGCTCTGTTCTGAGCATTCACTACCGGGCATGCAAAGAGCATACCGATTACCAACAACAATTGAATTGTCTTTTTCATAATGGTTTGTTTTTAAGTGTTACTTATTATGTTAATAAACTCTATATTCCTATATCTATAATCCCAAATTAAAAACCAATCCTGCGCGCACAGATATTGAGCCATCTACAAAATTATATTCAGGGGTTATATTAAATGCAAAGCAGCGGCTGAAGCAATACAGGAAACGACATGACGCAATATTGATATTTTCTCCCGTACTCCAATCAGTATCTTCCAGATGATTATAGAAAGTATACCAATTACTAAAATCCTCCACCAATCCTATATCTGTGAGGTTTATACCAACCTGAGGTGTTATCAAGACTTTTCTGCCGCATCTAATTCCAAGTCCAGCTCTCAGAGCCAACACATCCGTATAGTCATACACCTGGTATCCCAATTCCACATTAAGACCTAACAGATACAATCCCGTCCGGAATGCACCACCAATTTCAAAATCCGACGAATAGTCGACTCCGCCATCAAGATACCATGCAAAGTTCTTATAGTGCTTGCTAAATGTTTTTTTCTCCTTCAACTCCTTCACCTTCTCCAACTTGAAATGGAAATCGTCGTCCTTTTCGGCTGGGATACTCCTATAAGATGAATAGCCCTTATAGCCATCCTTCTCTACCGATATCAAATGGCTACCTCTTGCCAATGTTGTTTTGAGAGGAGTCACTCCTTCTACTTCTCCATCAATTGTGATAATAGCCTCCGAAGGACTTGAAGTTATCTTCACCTCTTCGCTCGAACTCTTCATGTTTTGATGCAGCGAACTTGTTTGGTCATCTACTTTTAGAGACCTTTTCTCATCAAGATATCCATCCTTATAGAAACTCACCTCATACCTACCCCATGTCAGCTCGTATGTCAACGGAGTTATCCCCTGATATACTCCATCAATAGCAACACTCGCTCCTTCTGGTTCACTTGTGATGTGTATTTTCTCACTCTTTGGCAACTCTGCAGAAAGCTTTGATTCTTCACCTTCCTCGGTAAGTTCTGCAATCTTTTCCACCGCAGCATATCCCTCCTTCTTAAATACTACATTATGCTTTCCTAAGAGTATCTCACCTTTTATCAAAGGAGTCTGCCCCACTTCCACTCCATCAACTATTACTGTAGCATTTGATGGAGTAGACGTTACATCCAACACACCATAGATAGGAGTAGGTAAAGGCAGTTGCACCGTTCTCGGCAACACATCTGACACCAATACCACGTCAGAGACCGTCCGATGCGATGCGCGTTTCACCTCAACCGTATATTTACCCAGTTCAAGATCAATTTCACACACCTCTTTGCCCTTGAATTTCTCATCAACCCATATTTCACAATCCTTATCCGCTTTCAGTGTCATATGAGCAAAGTTGGGGATAAGCTCTACAGCCAACTCTGTAATCTCATTATCCGTTACCGTCACCTTTGTTTCATAGGGTTTATACAAAGGTTTCATTATCTTCACTTGATGCACGCCACTCTTTATCGTTCCGCTTCTCAGAGGCAGTTGACCGATTCGTTCATTATCCACATACACCTGTGCACCATGATATTCGTCGGCACCCTTAAAATCTATCCAGCCAAAGTTGGGGCGCAATGTCACATTCACCTCAGCCTTTTCTTTTTCCGACACTACTATTTGTCCGGCCTCGGTATGATAGTTCGTACACGATACACGATAGCTATGAGTACCATAGTGCACCGATTTTTCCACATATCCATTGCCATCAACATCAAGTAACATATCATCCAACTCTACTACAGCATTTAATGGAGCCACTTTAAACGTCACATACTGCTTTCCTGCGGTACGTTTCACTATCGTTTCCACCTTACCTGTCGTTAATACCATCTCATAGGTACGAGCCTTTTCAATCGCTATTGGGAAATAATAATCGCGCAATACTCCCAACTGATTATGTTGTATTGTTATGCGTTTGATTCCTTGAGGTACATATACCCACACCTCACCTACTTCTTGCTTAGTCTTCACTATTCCAGTCATACCCCCATCGAACACAAAGCCCTGCTCCGTGGTTACGACTTTGATCAGTGCTGCCACCTCGCCATTCTGGTCACGCTCCATCGTGCCTGTGGTATTGGCAGTCAAGTCATTCTCCAATTGCTTAAACGAAGCAACACTGACATTTTGAGCATTGCCCAAAGTTGGCAATACCAATATGATAAACAGTAATATTTTCTTTATAAAGCCGTTCATTAATATATTCTCGCTATTTTAGAATTTCATTGACACACCTGCATTCACTGCCACTCCCTCGCCAATTACATACTCGGGAGTTACATGTAAACCAAGCCCAAAGGCAAATTGATATCCGATTCGGGCACCTGCTACAAGTCTGCATTTCGTGTTTGCAAACTTCATAATATTACCATTCATGGTAGTATAGTCTTTATTTGCCAACACCTTGCCATGCTGATCACTGACACCATCCCAAGCAGATAGTTCATTCATTACATACTCTTTACCTTTCAAACATGAAGGTCCCATGAGCACACCTACTTGTGGGATAACCTGGAATCTACGTCCCAGCGTGACACCCAACTTCGCTGAGAAGCGAGCCAATTCTACCGAATGTTCCTCCTCGTTGCTACCATCTATATCATTATCGCACAAGACGTACTTACCCATCATGTGGTTTTTAACTCCAGCAGTCAAGGAAACGCGGCCGATTATCAAACCAAATTCACCGCCATAATTGAATCCATAATTTGTATACCCTGCATCTACCCCAAGTACACATCCAAACTCCGCTTTTTTCTTTGGAGTTTCATCCTTCTGAGGATTTATTGGAGCTGGTGTTTTGCTCTTTGCAGGTTGAGTCACCACCTTATCAGACGATTTATTTACTGGCACATCCTCATGTATCTTAGTAAGGTTTACCGAGATCTTATTTTCAGTATTTTCTTCCACTACCACCGTCTTTTCTACATCCTTATAACCCTCTTTCTTAAATGTAATGCGATGACTACCAACCAACACATCACTCTTTATAAGCGGAGTTTCACCCACCTCTACGCCATCAATATATATAGTAGCACGCAACGGAGTTGAAGAAATTTCCAACGATGCATAGATAGGCATAGGAGACTTCAGTTCTATGGTACGCTCACCAATTGTTTTTATTTGTATGATCTCCGATGATGTACGATGCGATTCTTTCTTTACCTCCACCGTATAATCACCCAATTCCAAGGTCCCAGCCCATTGTCCCTTAGCTTTGCGTTCACCATCCACCCATATTTCGCTATCCTTGTCCGTTGTCAATGTTACAGTGGCAAAGTTGGGAACCAGCTGTACATTCACCTCGGTAGTCTCATCATCAGCCACTATCACCTGCTGCTCATGGGCTTTATACATGCTTTTCACTATCTTTACTCGGTGTTCACCGCTCTTGATATTACCCGTAGTCAAAGGCAACTGGCCTACGCGTTCATTATCTATATATATATGTGCACCATGATACCGGCTATCACCTTCAAATCGCATCCATCCGAAGTTGGGGCGCAACGTCACATTCACCTCGGACTTTCCTTGTGCATTCACAGTTACCTTGCCTGCTGTGGTATGGTAATTAGCACGTGTAATACGATAGTCGTATGTACCATAGGGCATACTTTTCGTGGCATAGCCCTCACTATCTACGGTAAGCACTTCATCGCCCAATTCAATCACCGCATCGATAGGCTTTACGTTGAACACCACAAACTGCTTGTTTATGGCATGTGTCACGATTGTCTCCACACGCCCAGAAGTCAGCACCATCTCATAAGTTCTGGCTCCTTCTATAGATATAGGAATGTCATAATTTCGAAGCACTCCCAACTGCGGATGTTGTATGGTGAGACGTTTAATGCCTTGTGGCACATATACCCACACTTCGCCTACGCCTTGCTTGGTCTTGACAATACCTACCATGCCGCCATCAAATACAAAGCCTTGCTCCGTGGTGACAACCTTAATCAATGCTGCCACCTTGCCATTCTGATCCAGTTCCATCGTGCCCGTAGTATTCGCGGCCAAGTCATTTTCTAACAACTGAAATGAGGCAACGCTGATATTCTGAGCTGATACAACAACAGCTGTCAACATTAGCAACATAAATATCAATCTACGTTTCACCACTCCTATATTCATTATATATAACATCTTTCTTTTTAGATCATTTTCTAATTATGTTCGCTCAATAAATTAGATAAATTGAATGCGTTGCTTTTCTTCTCCTTAATCTGTGACTGGACGAATGGTGCGACCAACGAAACGATCATAGTAATTATTCCAAACAATATTGTCAGTACCAAAATGGAGACCATAAGCGCAGTCGCATGTAATCTTATACAAAGTGCTTGTCCAGTAGATACCATACGAATCACGATGTAGCACGTCACCATCCATACAATGACCCGCAGCAGGAAGAAAAATACTATTTCCACTGGGTCCCGTCACCCTATAACCATATACTCCGCTTTGGGTAGTCCAATTCCAAGTACAATTATCGTAGAGTTCCTTGACTTCATTAGAGGTTGGCATACGCCAACTACCACCCCAATTCACATGGGCGACATCGTCGCTCAAATCAAGTGTGGTTTTATTATCAACTGCACCAAAATTACTATTAGTAGTATATTTCGTTATAGTATAACAATCGCCGTTACACCACTTGTATGTAGACCAATCGTAATAGTTCTTCTCTTTAGTCTCACCCCATGCATAGTAACCGCCACAATCCTCGGGGGAGTTAGCCCCCACATTACAAGAGGCCCACTTTACAGACAAACCCAAGTCAATAGCTTCATATGTAGACACATTAGGAGATTCCCCTTGGAGCGTCTTGAAAGATAAAACCTCTCCATACTTGTATTCACCATCAACAATTGCATATGCACGATAGTAATAGGTCGTATTGGAACTCAAACCTGTAAGAGATACTGAGAAAGTACCATAAGATGTGGTAGATTTCTTAGTACCTTTAGAAGAAGACAAGTTCGATGAAGTGTCATAGATGATTCCACAAGTAACGGAGTTATCACAATTATTAATTATACCACGTAGAATCACACCTTCATCGGTTATATCTGTCGCACTGCCTGTAGTAACTGAAGTTGATAATGAAGAAATGTCATAAACTGGACGAATAGTACAACCAATATAACGATAAAAGGTATATAAGTCATGAAAGCCACCACCACTAAAGTCAAGAGCATAAGCTAAATCATTATAATCTGTATCCAATTCTCTAACCCAATATATAGCCCCAATACCAACATTACAGATTTCTGTGCCATTATAATTACCTGCCATTGGAAAAAATATAGAATTACCATTAGAACCGGTAATTTTATATCCATTAACACCTTTATATTCTACTAATTCCCAAGAGCAATTGTCAACAAGTTCATTAATTTCCATTACATTGGGAATACGCCAACCATCACCCTTTTTCAAAGTAGCAACATCATCATCTAAATCAAGAATGGACTTTCCATCAACAATATCGTCATAGTATGATTGTTTCGTACAATATTTCGTCCTTGTATAATTATTATCACTATACCACTTATAGGTTGTTCTATCATAAATCTTTTTTTCCTCGGTCTCACCCCAAGCGTAGTAGCCACCATATTCCTCTGGAGAAGTGGCACCGACGTTGCAAGAGGCCCATTTCACAGATAAACCTAAATCAACTGGTTCATGTGATGAAATGATAGGGAAATTCTCCTGCAATGTTATGAAAGAGGAAACCTCTCCGTACCTGTATTCATCATCTACTATCACAAAAGCACGATAATAATATGTAGTATTTGGATTAAGGTCTGATATCGTAATCGTATATATACCCGAAGATGTAGTGGATTGTTTCGTTCCACTCGAAGAGGACAAAGAAGAACTGGTTCCATAAATAATGCCACAGGTAAGAGACTTATCAGAATTATTGATAGTGCCACTAAGCGTTGCACCACTATCGGTGACATCCGTTGCTGATCCTGTAGATACGGTAACCTCCTTAATGGTCTTGAAAGAGGATACCTCACCATACTTGTACTCACCGTCCACAACAACATAAGCACGGTAATAGTAGGTTGTATTGGGACTCAAACCAGTGAGAGATACTGAAAAAGCACCTGACGAGGTGGTTGACTTATTGGTGCCACTGGATGAGGACAAAGAAGAACTGGTTCCATAAATAATGCCACAGGTAAGAAACTTATCAGAATTATTG
>JAFZFZ010000074.1 GCA_017557005.1 Bacteroidaceae bacterium
CGGGCGGAAAACAGACTCATATAGGACTATTAATGTCGATTTGAGAAATATCTGCTTCAATTATGCAAATTTGGCCGCATAGCCGAATGGATTGGAAGAAAGAGATAAAAAGAAGAGGGTGCATCGTTTTGACACACCCTCATCTTTTTTATATATACACCCTATTCTTAGGAGAGCAAAGGGGGTTATTTCTCCTCTTTGTTATAACTTGAGTCTATTCGTTTGTCTACCATATCCCGATTGAGCCACACCGTAGCGACAACAAATACGATTATAGCCAGTATAGTCCATAGCCACATCTCTTTCGTGCCTGACATTTGCTCTTCGATAGTAGCATTTCCATAACGTATCATATTGTAGGCTGCCACACTGTTGTTGAGGATATGTCCTACAATACCAGGGAGCAGACTACCCGTGCGGTAGTAGAGCCATCCGAACATTGCACCCATGAGAAAGGCAAAAGGTATCTGTGCCGGATTCAAATGAACCACACCAAAGATAAACGATGATAGCAGAATAGCTATCCAAGGTCTGTATCCCTGACGAAGCAGCTCCCCTTCGATGGCACCACGAAAAAGCAACTCCTCCAAAATCGGACCCAATAGGGTAATGGAGAGAAGGCCAAACACGTTATTAGACATTGCAATGAAAGTATCTTCATTCGTGTTGGGAATGCCCGCCTGCTCGATGGCGACATTAAGCACAAAAGTGGCTGAAAAAACAAACACTACCGACACCGCCCAAGTAGACATGCTCACCGCCTTGTATCTATCTTGGGCAATGCTCACATAGCCAAAGCGAATCAGAATCCATGCCATGACAAGCGTAGAGGCTACCATAGTATAGGATGTCATCTCTACGGGATCCAATGGTATGACAAGTTCTGATATCACCAATGCTAACACACTGAATCCCAGTTGGAAACCAAAATAATATAAGAGAAGTTTAAGTATTTTGAACATATTAATTTGCTGATTATAAACATTTTAACCTGCTTACTCTTTCCTTGTCAGCTTCAAGCTGTGCCATCAGTGCATCAAGGCTATCAAACGTGCGCTCCTCGCGCAAGCGCTCCACAAATTCTACGCACAATGACTTTCCATAGAGGTCGCCCTCAAAGTCGAGTATGTGCACCTCAATGCTGCGCTCACGTCCGTTATTCACCGTAGGGCGGTGGCCAATGTTGAGCATGCCCACGTGCTTGCTTTCACCATCAGCATCAATACGAACAAATACGGCATACACACCATCGGCAGGGAGCATCTTCTCACCCTCCTTTACATGAATATTGGCCGTAGGGAATCCCATTTTACGACCCACCTTATATCCACCTACCACCGTGCCGCACAGTTTGTAGTTGTATCCCAGCAGATGCGATGCCTCTGACACGCGCCCCTCGGCAATACAAGTTCGTATGCGGGTCGAACTCACCGCCTCGCCACGCTCCACACAAGCCTCGCCACGCACTACCTCGATGCCGAGCTCATGCCCATAACGCACATAATCGTCGAACCCATCGGTACGTCCGCGCCCGAAGCGATGGTCATACCCGATGACCAGCACCTGCACGCCCAACTGCTCTCTGAGCACCTGACTCATAAAGTCGCGCGCACTCATAGCAGCCATCTCGTGAGTAAACTCGAGCATAGGCACCTCGTCCATTCCAGCTTGGCGTAACAGGGTCAAACGCTCTTCCGCGCTATTGAGCAGCACCACGTCGTTGCTCCCCAACACCTGCTTAGGCGACACGGCAAAGGTGATGGCCATAGCCTTCAGCCCACGTTCATCGGCAAGGCTACGCACCTGTTGCAGCAGACATTGATGTCCGCGATGCACACCATCAAAAGATCCTATGGTAGCGACATATTTCATATCTCTATATCCCGTGTCCAATCCGTATTAGCTACCGGGCAATAGGTGTGGAAGCCCAAGGCCGAAGCAGCATCGCAGCTTGCCTGCAAATCGTCGATGAAGAGCGTCTCCTCAGGCACAATGCCAGCCATCTGTGCCACCTTACGGAACGCTTCGGGCGAGGGCTTCAACTCGTGTATCTCGTTTGATAGAAACACCTGCTCGAAAAAGTCCTCAGCGCGGTATCCTTGGTAGTCAAATCGCTTACGACCCTCTTCCCAGTGCAGCGCATTCGTATTACTCAACAAGAACAAGCGATAATGCTCTTTCAGCTCGAGTAGTTTATCCAACTTATAGGTTGGTATCTCTAGCAGCAATGCATTCCACGCATAGTCAATCTGCTCGTTGCTCAACTGTGCACCATACACACGGCGCACCGTTTCGTGAAACTCATTCACCGACATCAGTCCCAGTTCAAAGTCCCGCAAATAGGTGCGCTGACCATAGGGGTTCGACAACTCATCACCCACCTGTATACCACACTCAGCAAATGCCTGGGCACAGCGATTCTTGTCAAGATGGATGAGCACGCCTCCCCAATCAAAGATGATGTTCTTTATCATTATCGTTAGCCTTTACCTTTTTTAGTCGTTCACAAAATTACAATAAACCCACCAATAAACGAAACATCGCTAAAAAAAACTCTTGAATAGATGCGAATGTCTTCACATTCTCTAATATCAGCGATTCTAAGCCCCTTCTTTCTTTCCTCCGGCACCAACATGCTTATCGACTCTCTACGCTCAAAAATAACAAAAAGAACGAACCTCAGCCCCTACAAAAATATACTTGCGATAGCGTATCGTCACACCTGCCTCGGCCGCTCGTGTAGCCTGAAAAAATCGTTGCGCAGACTGAATAAATCTCCGAGCAGCCTTGAAAATTTTCTTTTCAACATATTATATGTACCGAGCAGAAGTGGCCAACTTCGCTCATTCAAGATACACAGCAAAGAAAGCAAGGGGTGGGGGACA
>JAFZFZ010000075.1 GCA_017557005.1 Bacteroidaceae bacterium
CATCCTGAGCCAGGATCAAACTCTTCATTGTAAAATATTTTTTGACATCATAAAGACGTCTTGTTGACTCTGCTCGTGATGTATCCTAATCTATAAAAAAAGGAAATCTATTTTGACGGTTCGTTCATTTACCCTGTCTCATGACGACATCATAAGACAGCTTCTTGTACTACTTGTCTGTATGGAAAATATTTTCAAAGAACTCTTTCTTTAGCGCTCTCAAGGGGTGTCCCTCTCGATTGCGGATGCAAAGGTAGATACTTTTTACATACTGACCAAACATTATTACTACTTTTTTTCGGAAAAAATTCAAGAAAAATCGCAATGCGCTGATTTTCAAGCATGACGCATTTTAGGAATTTTTAAGAATCTTGGAGAAATTGACAAATATATGTTGCAAAACATAAAAATTGAGAGGTTTTGGAGAAAAATGAATGCAAAGGCGAAAACAGTAGAAAAACCACTAAATTCCCCTACTCCGCTAAAAAAATCGGCTTCAAATGCAAGAAGAATCATCAAACATGGTATTTTGATTCAAGTTTCGACACAAGGGCACGTCACAGTACTTATATGAAAGTACTCGAGTACTGACAAGCAAGTACTGCAGTACGGATATGGAAGTACTAGCGAAACACAAGAGAGAAGGCACGAGAACTTGTATATATATTTATATAGGAAAGGACTGCAAAAAACAATTCCTACATGCATTGCATATTCCACGACTTTGCATACCTTTGCTACAAGAATAAAATCCAAGGGCACCATTATATATACATTATTATATAGTAAGCATGGCACAACATAACGAATTCGGACAAATCAGCGAAGATCGCGCCGTTGCGTACCTTATGGCTCGCGGCTATACTATACGCGACCGCAACTGGCGAATGGGACATAAAGAGATAGACATAGTGGCACAAAAGAATGGGACTATTGCCTTCATTGAGGTGAAAGCACGAAAGAACGACAGATTTGGCGACCCCGTAGACGCTATCACTGACACTAAAATACGCAACCTCGCGCAGGCCGCCAACGCATACTTACGCTATCACCGAATAGACCTCCCCGCACGATTTGATGTGATTGTTATTATTGGAGAGCCTGGCAATCAGAGCGTAGAACATATCGAAGATGCCTTTTACCCTCCACAATATTAAAAAGCTACTAAAACCGAAAAGAATTGCCAGCGAAAAAAAACGAGAAAAGATAGGCAATGTAATCAGATTTGTTTGTAAATTCGCAAACTAAAGCTAAGATAGCGCCAAAGAAGAAGAACAATGATTGACCAAGCGACAATAGACCGCATTATGGATGCCGCACAGATTGTGGATGTGGTTTCAGAGTTTGTCACCTTACGCAGAAGAGGTGTCAATTACATCGGTCTGTGTCCGTTCCATAACGAGAAGACCCCTTCGTTTAGTGTATCACCCTCAAAGGGTCTTTGTAAATGCTTTAGTTGTGGCAAGGGCGGCAACGTGGTGCACTTTATCATGGAACACGAGCAGCTCAACTACTACGAAGCCATGAAATGGCTTGCCAAGAAGTATGGCATCGAGGTGAAAGAGCGCGAGCTCTCCAATGAGGAGAAGCAAGCCCAAAGCGTCCGCGAGAGTCTGTTTCTGGTTAACGATTTTGCGAATAACTATTTCCAGGACATTCTACACAATCATCCTGACGGACAAGCTATCGGCATGAGCTATTTCCGTCAGCGCGGTTTCCGCGATGACATCATTAAGAAGTTTCAGTTAGGATTTTGTACTGAGGGAAGAGACGCTTTAGCCAAGGAGGCAAAGCAAAAAGGATTCAACCCCGACTTTTTGGTCAAGACTGGACTATGCTACACACGCGATGATGGACAGTTACGTGACCGTTTTTGGGGACGCGTAATGTTTCCCGTGCACACACTATCAGGCAAAGTGGTAGCCTTTGGCGGACGCGTTCTAAAAACGGATTCAAAGGTTGCAAAGTATGTCAACTCGCCCGAATCGGAGATTTACCATAAGAGCCGTGAACTTTATGGCATATACTTTGCCAAACAAGCTATCGTAAAGCAAGACAAATGTTTCCTTGTTGAGGGATACACCGACGTGATATCTATGCACCAAGCAGGTGTAGAGAACGTAGTCGCCTCATCAGGAACATCGCTCACTTCAGGGCAGATACGCATGATACACCGCTTTACCAATAACATAACCGTCTTATACGATGGTGATATGGCAGGCATCAAGGCCTCAATACGCGGCATTGACATGCTGTTGGAGGAAGGCATGAACATCAAAGTAATGTTATTACCCGACGGTGACGACCCCGATAGCTTTGCACGAAAGCATAACGCCACTGAATTTCAAGAATACATAGCAGCGCATGAGGTCGACTTCATTCGATTCAAGACCAATCTTTTGATGAGCGACGCAGCGAATGATCCATATAAACGAGCTTCACTCATTACGGATATCGTAAAGAGCATATCGGTAATCCCCGAAGCGATTGTGCGTTCTGAATACATAAAGGAATGTAGCCAAATGCTACATGTGGAGGAAAAACTTCTCGTCAACGAGGTTGCAAAGATGAAACGCGCCGAGGAGGAGAAAAAGGTCAAATCTCCTGCAGCATCAGTCCAAGGCGAGAAGAATCCGAACGATGCATCGCAGGCCACAAGTCAACCCTTGGGCCCTACAGACATTCCGCCAATATCCGCACAAGACTTACCACCCATGGGAGTTGACGATACACCCCTAAACGGGCAACGTACATCTAATGTAGCCATCCCCGCCAACATCTCGCTTATCGATTACAATTCAGTCTCACCCCTATATTCTCAAGAACGTCTGATTATCCAACAGCTAATCCGATATGGCGAAAGAACGCTATACAAGGACGAGGAGAGCGGAAGAGATATTTCCGTAATTGAATATCTAAACACAGACCTCGCAAATGATGGAATCACATTAACGACTCCACTATTTGATCAACTACTCAAGGAGTCACTGCTACACATCTCTGATGAAGGATTTACGGCCGAACGCTATTTCATTGCCCATGCCAACGCTCAAATAAGCCGTCTCGCAGCCGACCTTGTAGAAGAAAAATACCAGTTGAGCAAATACCATTCAAATGTCGTAAACGACGCCGATCGTCTCAACGACATTATTCCCCATTTGCTCAATGATTATAAAATGTCCATTATCGAACAAAGCCTTAAGGACATCCTCAACGACCTGCGTCAACCCTCAACAATGAGCGACCCCATCAAATGCCAGGAGACAATGCTACGTTACAAGCAATTGATGGAACTTAAACAGCAAATGGCCAAGATACTTGGAGATAGAGTAATAGGCATGTAACACGCTTGCGCGCGTACATTATTATAATATAAAAGAAAGCTAAAGCTACCGATTAGCCTCGAATTAAAGTCATAAACTCTTCACGAGTCTTAGCTTGATTGAACGCGCCCGTAAAGTCAGAAGTAGTAGTTATCGAATTTTGTTTCTCAACTCCACGCATCTGCATGCACATATGCTGAGCTTCAACAACAACCATCACACCCAAAGGGTTAAGCGTTTCTTGAATACACTCTTTAATTTGTAATGTCATACGCTCTTGCACCTGCAAACGATGCGAGAAGATATCAACCACACGAGCAATCTTACTAAGCCCAGTAATATATCCATTAGGAATATATGCTACGTGTACCTTTCCAAAGAAAGGGAGCATATGATGCTCACAAAGAGAATAAAAATCAATATTCTTCACGATAACCATCTGACTATAGTCCTCCTTAAACTTCGCCGAATTAAGCACCGCCTTGGGATCCATACGATAGCCACGTGTGAGAGTCTGCATAGCACGAGCCACACGTTGAGGTGTCTTAACCAGACCTTCACGCTCAGCATCCTCGCCTAACAAACCGAGAATCTGACGATAATGCTCTTCTAGTTCCAAATTGCGTTCGTCAACAGGATAATTGCTTGGATTATTCATCATCACAAAGTAATATTGATTAATTGGTTAGGAAGAATTGCCATCTCCTTGAAATTATACGTTTTTTTAAGCATACGCATCGCTTGGTCAGCCTCTTCAATTGTCTTATAGTCACCCACACGGCAAACCCAACGAGGCGCCACAAATTCAGTATACACAGAAATCTCTGGGTAATTTTCCTTTACATAAGCAGCAGCCTTCTGCGCCTCCTCTTTAGCCGTGCGCGTATTACCTCCCGCAAATATCTGTATCCGATAACCCACTGTCTGAATCTTCTTTCCTCTACCTTGTACGGGATCATACACCATACCAAGCAACGCTTTAAGACGCGGATCTTGATGGATAGTAATCACACCTTCACCAGGAACCGACAGTTGCAAACGATCTACAATATTGTCTTGCGCAGCAAGAGGAAGCGAAGCTATTAGTAATAAAAACAATGAGACTTTCTTCATAACCTTGGTATTAAACCTCCCCACCATCCTCCTAAGAGGATGAGGGGAGAGTTAGAATAAAATGCTAATTACTTGAATGCATCGATAATGCCCTTGAAGTCAGCAACGCTGAGAGCAGCACCGCCAATAAGACCACCATCAACATCGGGGTTAGCAAAAAGCTCCTTCGCATTTGAAGGCTTGCAGCTACCACCATAGAGGATAGAAGTGTTATCAGCAACCTCTTTACCAAACTGCTTAGCAATCACTGAACGGATGTAAGCATGGATCTCCTGAGCCTGCTCAGCTGTAGCAGTCTTACCAGTACCGATAGCCCATACGGGTTCGTATGCAAGTACAATCTTAGAGAAGTCTTCAGCAGAAAGTCCGAAGAGTGAACCCTCAAGTTGGTTGTATACAACCTCGTTCTGTTTACCAGCCTCACGCTCCTCAAGCACCTCACCGATACAGAAGATGGGAGTCAAACCATTAGCCAAAGCCAAAAGCACCTTCTCCTTCAAGATTTCGGGAGTCTCACCATAGTAAGCACGACGCTCAGAGTGACCAAGAATTACATACTGAGCACCAGTAGAAGCTACCATAGCAGCAGACACCTCACCTGTGTATGCACCAGAAGCCTTATCAGCACAGTTCTCAGCACCCACACCAATGATACCCTTGTCAACAATGTTAGTTACTGATGCCAAGTGAATGAAAGGAGTGCAAATGATAACTTCGCAGTTGGGCTTATCTGCAACCAAAGCCTCGTTCAACTCAGTAGCCAAAGCAATACCCTCTTGGAGAGTCTTGTTCATTTTCCAGTTTCCTGCAACAATGTTCTTTCTCATTTTCTTTAAGTTTTAAAAGTTATTAATAATACTATTGTTCTCTATCTTTTTGTTTTATATCTCCATCAATTAACACAAGTAGAATTAGCGGCAAAAACATCCATAATGCAACCTTCGCCTTGCGCCACATCATAAAGCGCGACGATATCTGCAACGCTTCGTTATGCTCTACAGGCATTATCAATTGATCATCGCGAGGCATATCAGAAGCACTCCACTTTCCTACGATTGTAGCATCTTTCAACAATATTAGTCCGGGGTTAGCCCTAATCATAGTTTTCAGCAATATATCATCGCCTTGTAGATAAGGATAAGCAGCCCCCGTGTGCTCCGTCCACTCATCAATTGCCTTATCGCTTGACGACGTAAGCATATAAAAATGGTAACCATTAACTTTGGCATAGTCATACAAATCGTTAACCACATCAAGCATCCCCTCATCAGTACGCTCCAAATCGGGAGCCACAACAAAGAAGGTATAGCCAGACTGCTCCAATACTTGCCATGTAAAATCCTCACCATCCAAGTCCGCCAAATGAAAATCCGTCATAGGAGGCACATAGCCAGAGGATATCATTCGATTTTCACGCGACACAAAAGTCCAAGTTGAATCAGGATAGTTATCAAAAGAGAATGTACGACGTACGCCATCTTTTTCCAGGACGAACAAAGTCTCGTACTCCTCTTGAGGTGCATCGTCTGGCACCGTCATTCCTTCAACGATATTTGCGCCTATGTGATAAGGACGAAAGTCAACTACTGGTAAGTGACGCAAATTATAGGGAATAAACAGAAGGATAGAAACTACCGCATATACAAATATCAGCCATTGAGAACGTTCTGACACCATACGCCACACACGCTTACGACCTACCAAGGCGACAATAGCCATAAGCATTAACACTACATTCTTACCAAAAGTCTGCCAATTGGTAAGCCTCACAGCATCGCCAAAGCAACCACAGTCACTTACCGGGTTGTAGATAGCAAGATATAAGGTTAATGGTGTCATTACCAAGAGAAAAGCAATCATTGCTGACAGATAGAATCGTCTATAAAGACCAAAGAAAAGGCATACTCCCATTACATATTCTAAAAGAATAAGCAAGACTGCCCCTCCAAACAACAAACCCAGATGCACTGACAAACCGAATGCTTCAGCATAATCGGCCATCTTATACACCGTACCCATAGGGTCAACTGCCTTCACAAAACCTGAGAAAGCAAACACCAAAGCCAGCACAAAGCGCAGACAATTAATGATGGTATTCGTCGCTATATGGGCAACTTTCATTGTTGTTTTTTATTGCTAGTACCTTTTCTGACTACCACACTTAGAGCATGTTACTCTCCGAAGTCAATCTTTATCAAACCGAACACAGAGTAGTTGATCATATCCATATAATTGGCATCGATTCCTTCAGACACAATGGTATGTCCCTCATTGCTCTCGATCTGCTTTGTGCGATAAATCTTCATCAAGATAAGATCTGTATACGAACTAATGCGCATGCTACGCCAAGCCTCATCATAATCATGATTCTTTGCCTTCATTAGGTTAAGAGCCTTGATTGAATACTCATCATACTTAGCTAAAGCTTGCTCTGGAGTCATATCATCAGCATCAGCATAACCCAACTCCAACTGGATAAGTGCAATGATACCGTAGTTGACAATTCCTATAAATTCAGAACGGATGCCCTCGTCGACCATCGTCACCTCTTTTGTTTCAATACTGCGTATACGATTGGCCTTGATGAATATCTGGTCTGTCACTGAGGACGGACGCATAATGCGCCATGCTGCACCATAATCTTTCAGTTTCTTTGCAAAAAGATCGCGACAAGTGGCGATGATTTGTTCAAATTGTTGATTGGTATCCATATCTATTTGAGTTAAGAGAGGTAAGTGAATCGCGAAAAACTTGGAATTTATCGTATCCAATTAATCTTTCACTTATACTTTATTTAATATAGTCTCAGAATCTGCCCCACTCGAAGTGTCGATTGTGTGGTGATTCCATTGAGTTTGCATAAATTTTTAACAGTTGTTCCCTTACGAGCCGCTATACGCCCCAACGTATCGCCAGATTTCACCTTATAGTAAGTGTCTGGATCGGAAGGATCGTATACTTTCTTCTTGGGTTTCAGATAGAGGTAGGTATCTCCCGTCACGTCTTGATTGGGAAAATCAAACATAAGCGCAGGATTGAGCGCTTTGCCCAACAAACGTGTTTCAAAATGCAGATGTGTTCCCGTACTACGTCCAGTGTTACCTCCCAATCCAATCGGATCACCTGCCATCACCACGTCATTTTCTCCCACTAACTGTTTTGTCAAGTGGGCATATAATGTTTCAAGACCATTCGGATGACGTATCACCACATAGTAACCATATCCACGACGCTGATAGCTCACATAACGCACCTTACCGTCAAAAGCGGCACGAATAGTATCGCCACGCTCTACCTTGACATCCAATCCATAGTGCATACGACGACGGCGAGGACGATATCCAAAGATATCTGTTACCTTAGTACCTTCTGTTGGCATACAAAATCCCGTAAGGTCAATCAACAAGGAATCTGGCATTACTACATTTGTGTATTTGTGGGCATAATCATTACTCCATTCTGGATAGAGGTCCTCTGCGGGATACTCATACATATCTATCTCTATCAAACGATTGAGCACCACCGAATCAATCATCGCCATTTGGGTGTCCATCGGTGCCTGTTCAGCCAAAACATCTTGACCAAAGATATGCGATGAAAATAGTACTGCAACCGCTAATACAATATTCCTAATTATATTGATTTTCATTATCTTTACAAAGTATCCGTATTTCAAACTGCAAAGATACGGCTTTTATCGCATACCACAAAATCGTTAACCATTTTTCAATGGCTACCCAATAACATCCCAACAGGAACAATAAGCACGGTTATGATATCGACGACCAGTTAACATTGGTCTTGCGCAAACGCTCAAGTTGTTGCCAAAATACCGCATTCTCCGGGAGGACTCCTTCTGGATCCTCATCCGTTATACGTTCTGCGATATTGCGCACATACCCCAGCAATTGGCCATCGCGAGCGATATTGGCTATCTTCAGATCAAAAGCAATTCCACTTTGTTGCGTACCTTCAAGATCACCAGGACCACGCAGTTTCAAATCAGCCTCGGCAATTTCAAATCCATCATTCGTACGCACCATGATTTCGAGGCGCTTCTTACTCTCTTCTGAGAGTTTGACTGAGGTCACGAGCACACAATACGACTGATCAGCCCCACGCCCCACTCTACCTCTGAGCTGATGCAATTGTGAAAGACCAAAGCGTTCGGCGTTTTCAATCACCATAACTGAAGCATTAGGCACATTTACCCCGACCTCAATAACAGTAGTTGCCACCATAATCTGCGTTTCACGACGTAAAAAGCGCTGCATCTCGGCATCCTTTTCTGCCGGTTTCATCTTTCCATGCACCATACTCACAGAACAATGAGGAAAGGCCTGACTAATTTGTTCATACCCCTCCTCCAAGTTCTTGAGATCCATCTTTTCACTCTCCTTTATAAGAGGGTACACTACATACACTTGACGCCCTTGCACTATTTGTCCCGCCATAAACTGGTAGAGTTGGGCCTGTCGGTTCCCATACTGATGAATTGTTTGGATTGGTTTACGTCCAGGAGGCAGTTCATCGATTACCGACACATCAAGATCACCATAAAGCGTCATCGCCAAAGTACGAGGTATCGGAGTCGCAGTCATCACCAAAACGTGTGGCGCAAAGTTATTTTTAGCCCATAATTTTGCACGTTGCGCTACACCAAAACGATGCTGTTCATCAATAACAACAAAGCCAAGAGCCGAAAATTGCACAGTATCTTCAAGCACTGCATGCGTTGCAACAAGCAGATGTATATCACCTCGTACAAGCCCCTCAAGTATTTCCTTCCGTTTCTTCCCCTTAACACTACCCGTGAGCAAAGCTACACGCACAGATAGTCCGTTTAGCATCTTTGTTAACGTTGCATAATGTTGTTCAGCCAAGATTTCCGTTGGCGCCATGATACACGCTTGATAACCGTTCCCTATAGCTATAAGCGAGGTCATCAATGCCACCAATGTCTTACCACTACCCACATCACCTTGTAAAAGGCGATTCATCTGTCGCCCGCTATTCATATCGTGACGCATCTCACGAATCACACGTTTTTGCGCACCAGTCAACTCAAAAGGAAGTTTTGTAGCATAAAACTCATTAAATAGTTCCCCTACCTTTGCAAAACACAACCCACGATACTTACGACGGCGATCCTTACAATAGCGCAAGATGCTAAGTTGCACATAAAAAAGTTCCTCAAACTTAAGTCGGTATTGAGCACGGCGAAGAATTTCCGGATCCTTAGGAAAATGAATCGCGTATAAAGCCTCTGCCAAAGGCATCAAATGATGCTCACGTACAAACGCCTCAGGTAAGGTTTCATCAACACGTGTGCGCTCAAGCAAAGCAAACAGATTCTCTTCGAGTTTCTGCATGGCATGCGAATTGAGCCCGCTACGTTTCATGCGCTCCGTTGTATTATAATGCGGCTGCAAACCCATAGAAGAGAGCGAAAGTTCTGAAGCCTTATCAATATCAGGATGAGCCACATTAATACGATCACCAAACATTGTCGGCTTTCCGAATACGATATACTCAACCCCAACAGGATAATTCTTTGGAATAAACTTCGCGCCATTAAACCATACGAGATCTACCACTCCAGTACCATCGGAGAAATGAGCCACCAAGCGCATCTTTCGTCCCGTACCCGTAGTCTCATAACGAAGTATCTTGCCCTTAATCTGTATATAGGGCATATTACCGTCAATTTCGTGTATATAATAGAGGCGACTACGATCTACATACTTATAGGGGAAATTATAGAGCAAATCATGCATGGAACTTATGCCCAATTCCTTCGCCAGCAAGGCCGCCCGTTGCGGCCCCACACCAGGCAAATACTGTATGTCGCGAGTAGTCAAATCAAACATTACAACGTCCTTTATGAGTTAGCTGACAAAACTCGACATAAGAAGGCATGCTCCTTATATATCAATCACACAAGCGCCTCCTATATCAAACGAATACACATCCTAATAAATTGCCTTTGCTACCTGCTTTACACTATCTGTTGCTGCCACCGTATAAAAGTGAAGACTTGGAACACCGCGCGCAATAAGTTCGCGACATTGAGCAATACACCACTCCACACCTAATTGACGCACCTGCTCCTCCGTCTTGCATTTGAGCACTTCAGTTGCAAGCGCTTGTGGAATGTCCACCTTAAATGTTTTAGGTATAATACTGAGTTGGCGAGCTGTCTTTAAAGGTTTTATCCCTGGAATAATCGGTATATTGATCCCTTCTGCACGAGCACGTTCCACAAAGCGGAAGTACTTCTCATTATCATAAAACAATTGCGTCACGGCATATTGAGCACCGGCTTTCACTTTCTCCTTCAACCAATATAAATCCATTTCTATATTTGGCGACTCATCATGCTTCTCCGGATAACAAGCCACCCCATAAGAGAAGGGACGGCCGGGTTCTTTAATCGGCGTTCCGTCACAAAAGAATCCTTCGTTAAAACGATTTACCTGTGCTTGCAATTCAATGGCATGACTATACCCATTAAGAGTTGGGGTAAACACATTCTCATGCTTTGCCTTATCTCCTCGCAACAACAACAAATCTGTAATTCCCAAAAACTGCAGGTCAAGCAGCACATATTCAGTTTCTTCACGAGTGAATCCACTACAAAGAATATGCGGCACCACTGTGATATCGTAACGATTTTTGATCGCCGCTGCTACAGCAACTGTCCCGGGTCTACGACGTAGGGACACCTTATGAAAAACACCTTCTGGCGATTCTTGATAAACATATTCGCTACGATGAGTCGTAATATTGATATATTTCGGATCAAATTCGCACAACTCATCTATTGAACGAAATAAGCCATCAATGCCAGTACCTTTGAGAGGTGGCAACACTTCAAAAGAGAAGGATGTATGCGCATTATTTTTTATAGAATCAATTGCGTGCATATACCATTTCTAACCTTAAACTATCCGTACGATATATATTAAACCTCCACAGGCTCAGCCCACAAGTCCCCCCAAACTCCACGACGAATAACAGGAGCATCAGCCTCTATATCCTCACTAGGGCTTTCATCACTACTTTCCGTATCTTCCAAATCCGGTGCAGACAAGATAAGCATCAACGGTTCCTCCTCGAGAACCATTACATGCATTTGTGGTTTAACATATTTTATTTTCATCGCCTTCTAAGCCTCCTAACAACATCTCACAACGAACGACTATGCATATTCTTTCATCGTTTATTCTATCTCAAGTTGCAAAGATACACATTAATTCTTATATTTTCCCCTTTTCCTATCAGAAACTGCAAAAACATAGAATATTCCTAGACCACAACAGACACTCTTGAGACGAGAAAAGCAAACCTCAAAAACATACGATAGAATTCACAAATACAAAAAAGACACAAGGGCCGCATCTAGATGCAGCCCTTGTTTGCGAATTAATTGATAATGAAATATCACATATTACTTTACAAGTACCTTGCGGGTAGTGCCATCACTCATCAACAAGATATTAAGACCAGATTGTACCGACTCAACACGTATGCCATTGAGAGTAAAGATTGCTACCACTACAGGCTCAGCAACAAATTCTTCAGCCTCAACGCCGGTAGTTTCTCCCTCTTCGTCGGTTACTCCACGGCTTGTACCTGCAGCCTTGGCGAGCGCCTCGATGGCTGCAATCCATGCATCCACATCAACTATGGTAGCTGCACCTGCAGCAAGATTTACGACGTAAGCCTTTCGCGCCGCACGCAAGTTTGCCAGAGCGTTTTGCACTGCAGATGTATTCTGATTTACAGCAGCAGATATATAGCTATCGGTAATTTTGTTGATACCGCTAATATATTCCGCACTTGAACCTTTGAATACAAGTTCCACATTATCCATCGCAAGAATGGTAGCTTTATTTGAACTTGTAGCGTTGATACCAAACTTCAACGTATTGGTTCCTGACAACGTCACATTCACACTAAGCGTCTTAGCCGCCTTGCCACTCTTTGTATTAATAGTTGTAGAGTTGCTGTTTGCAAAGAGAGTCACACCCGACACATCCTTCTCGCCCTTACCAATACCAATAAAACCATTTGAATAGTAGTATGACATACATGACGCGCTCAATGTGTATGTTCCTTCGGGGAGATAATTAAGCGTCTTGCTGATACTGCTAGCGCCGCTCTTAGCAATACGTACATAAGGTACTGAGAAACCGCTACCATCAGCTGTTGATGTCCATGTAGTCCATGATCCTGATACCACCCAGTTTGATACATTATCAGCAATAGCGGGTATGCGTTCTGCCGTAATGCTCCACGGAGCATCGTTCGTGCTTCCAGTGGGCAGAGCCTCTTCTTCCTCGCTCTCAAGACCTTCGATAGCAAACATACCCTTCGTAGGCCACTCTTGATACAAGCGGCATGCTTCTTCTGCCGTAATAGCAATGGTTGTACCATGACGAGGAGTGAAGATGCTGGTATTAGCAGAATTGCATTTGTAAGTAAAGTTTGTCAAGTCGGTACTGGTGCAGTACTGATACATACCACTAGTGTAGCAGTCGTACATCAACACCCAAGTATTAGAATCAATCAATCGGAACACTCCAGAACCCTCTACAGCCACATCTGTTTGCTGCAAGTATTCATACTCAGGTGTCCACTCACCACGCAAAGTCTTTGCTGTAGCTTTTTGGATACCATTACCCTGTCCTTCAGTTTTGAAGAACATATGATACAAGCCATTGTAGTATACGATATCGGCATCGATAGTATTGTTTCCATCGTGATTATAAAGAACTTGAGGTTCTGTTAGCTCTGTAAAGTCCTCGTTGGCATACGAATAGTAGGTGATATAATTCTTTCCGCTCTCACCAATAGCATAGTATACCATATACTTATCCTCCTCGGGATCATAGATGGTCTGAGGAGCCCATACCTGAGTAAGAGAATTACGATCGAAACGGTGGGGCCATGCAGTGGGGAAGTCGATAGCCGAATGTGTCCAATTGATCATATCTTCTGAACGCAACAATACCAAACCGTCATTTGAGCTCCAGCCTTCATCTGAACGCATATCAGTAACTACCATATAGAAGTAGCCATCCTCACCACGCAAGACATGCGGGTCGCGCACTGCCTTCTTGTTTGCGATATCTGAAGAGTTGATAATAGGTTCACCCTCGTTGAGCGGAGTATAATTATAACCATCTTCACTGAGAGCGAAGCAGATTTGTTCTTGCGATTGTGCATTTCCATTGAAATATGCGAAAAGATAATACTTCAATGGCAATTTCTTGGCAAGATAGATATCAAATGCACGAGTAGCCTTTGCAGAACCCTTCGTAGCAGTCGCTGTCAATGTTACATGATACTTGTCATCAGATGCTTGCTGCAACAATTCACCATTAGCATCAAGATATTTGGGAGCACTTGAACTCCATGTTATAACAGAGCCCTGCAAGCCCTTTGTAGGAAGATAGAGATTGCTCATCAGATTATCAAGACGACCTTTAAGAACAATAGCCTCGAGATCCGCCTGCACACACAAATTATTATCAACCTCCGCCGGGACAGTTACCTCAAACACCTTCTGTTCGCTTACGCCACCTTTTGTAAATGTTGCAGTAAGTTTCACTGTGGCATCAGACTTGCCAGCTGCCGGACGGGTTACTTTACCCGTTGCGCTCACTACCGAACTATTAGAAGAACTCCAAGTAACAGTTACACCATTCTCTTCAAGTACAGGCAAAAGAACATCCTCATACAACACTGTTGCATCAAGCGTCGTCTTAGCCATTACCGCAGCAATCTGCATTTTGTATAAAGCTGCATTCAGCGTATTGAGATCATCTACAAAGCCCGCAAGAGTAGCATCCTCTACCGCACCCTTATAGATTCGGAAATCATGATACATTGCGCCCTTGAGGTAAGCATCACCAACATAACAAGGACGACCGAGGTAGTTATATTCAGTAACGCCCAACGCACTGGGATTGATTGAAACATTACCAGAAGACACCACCTTACCATCTACGAAGATTTCACCCTTACCATTGGCTTGACGATAAGTGATTGTATGCCAATTTCCATCAGCAAAGGGAGATGCCGATACATATACACCCTGCTCAGTCTCCCAACGCTCAGCACTAATAGCATAGCGAGAATCAGTAGCACCTGCTCTAAAGAAGATACATCCGTTAGCATCAGCTGCGATATCTGCAGAGTTAGAGAAGGTATAGATAAAGTTTCCTGCGCCATCCAAAGAGGTCGTGGTCGGAATATATACATTGGTAGAGATAGTAAAATTATTAAGTGTTGCAATCACTTCACCTACCGATGTACCCATATTAAAATAGCCGCTGTTTGTACCCAAAGAAAGCACAGGCATACCACCAAGAGTCGTCAATTCTGCATTATTGTACAATGTACCAGCATAATTTCCCACTACACTCTTTGTACCTTCAAATGTAAAGTGCACCATCAGCTCGGTAACCATAGCAGCAGTCCATTCTGCTTCATCATGCGCAGCACAAGCATTACTATATGCCTCATCTACCATTGCGCACAAAGCTATAGCATCAGCTTCTGTTGTGACCATACCATTATTATAACGATACATTACAGTAGAGATGTCGTATGCAGCCTGTCCCGCTTCATTGAGCAGAAGCACCTTAGCATAAGTTTCATTAACTTTTGCAACAACAGTCTGCTTATAAGCAATTGTAGGATCAGCAGGAGCCTTACCTGTTCCATAGAACATCAGACGAAAATCATCGAGACAAATCCATGCACCCTTGGCCGAGCTTGATGTTGCAGGCTTACTAACTGTCAGTGTCACATCAGTCGCCGCAGAAAGACTTGCTGTTGCCGAAGCGAGATAGGTATCATTATCGCGGAACATTGCAGCCACAGTAGCCATATCGGTACCGATGGAAGTACTTGTGTTCTGAGCCACAGCAATATTGGTCGAGCCAAACGAAACAACCACATTACGTGTCTCATCCTGTTCTTTCTTGAACAAGCCACTGGGTTTATAGCGTGAACGATAGAATCCCTCAAATGAAACCTTATAGTTACCTACGGGAAGGGTTCCCAAAGCATGCTTAACAGTAACCGCACTGGTAGTGTTTGCCACCGCGGCCCATCCATAAGTAGAGGCTGTACCGCCATTATCGACACCGCCAAAAGAGAATCCGCTCCACTTGCTTGCATATCCTGCTTCAACCTCCATCTTGTCAAAATCAGCCGAAGGAAGCAACGGAGTGAAGTTGAAGGGATAGTCAGAACTTGCCTTTGCCATCTCACGGCGAATACCATCTGCTGTAAGGAATACCCAACGTTGGTTATCATCTGTTGTATTCTTGGCTACAGTCTTAAGGATGTTGCCTGCCTCAGCGGTGGCTGTAAGTACTCCATTACCACCCTCAATATAATATTGACATGTGCTACCCGATGCATTGACAGGCACAAGCACCCATGCATGATTCTCGCTATCCATACCATCCATATAGGGATAATCAGAAGCTGTCAACTTATTACCACGGCTATTACCTACGGTTTCCAGAGCATACTTACCATCGCCAAGCGCTGTTGCGGTGAGCGGTGTGCCCGCATAGCCCGAAGTTGCCTGTGTCTGCCAAGTTGCACCAACCTTAATATATTTACCTGTTCCTACATTCATCACATAGTAGCTATTGCCACTTATAACCTGTTCTCCCAACCATGTAGGCTTCACCACAGAACTACCAGCTTGTACATCAGCCAAGGTGTTGGTCTGCTCCTTCTCGGCTGCGGTAAGTGCTTTAGCCGTAGGATCTGTAACGGTAAAGTTTACAATGACAGGATAGTGGTCCGATACGCCAAACGATGTATTGTGCAAATAACTATTTGCCTCGATAGTGAGTGACGACTCCGTATTGTTGATATAGAAAATCTTATCTACCACCTCACCCGTATTGTTATTGTAAGGAGCATTGTACCACATCATTGCATCAGCACCATATGTAGGATAGACGCCCTTCCAAACCTTCTCAATCCATGCATCTTTGATGGTGAAGCGGCTATCAGCGTTGATTACATCAATAAATCCGGTCTTCAACTGCTCGCGAGTATAGCGGCAATTGGTGTCACCTATAATAAGGATAGGGCGTTTGTTTTTAGTGCCCTTGATATAGGTAGCAAGTTGGGTAAGTTGCTTTTCACGGGCTGTAATATCACCACTACTACTACCTGCATCCATATGGAGTACATATACATCAACAACAACACCACTTGCAATGGTCACAGCATAATAGCGGAATCCCTTTTCGATAAGACCATCGTTTCCATTATCCAATGTCCCATTGTAGGTATTCCACTCCACGCTCGTTTCGTTAGCAAATCCAGTATTACTTTTCTTAGCTACCAATAAACCGAGACCATCGGTACTATTTGACAATCCACTCACCGTACCTCCGTGAGTTGCTACATGATAATAGCTTGTCAAAGGAGCTGTCAACTCTGCGTGATAATTAAAATCTTCAGAAAGACCAACGATATCCCAATTTTGGTTTGCAATAGCGCCACCCATCAGTGTAGCACCGCTTGCGCCAGGAGCACCATCATTAACCGAAACTCCCAAAATACTCTCAGGCAATCCGTCTACATTAAGTGCTACCGCATTGAATGTATAGGATTGTTGCGCCACCATGTTCAACGCTGCGAAACATAGTGCAATAGTTGATAGAAAAACACGTTTTTTCATAATTTTATATTTTTTAACAAACGCAAAGGTATAACTCTTCTTCGAATTTACAAAATTTCCACTTTTTTTTGTTACTTTAAGATAGCAAAACAAACCTCCTTCATCCATTTTTGTTATAAAACGCAGACAAAATGTAAGAAAGGAACAATGTATGAAAAGAGAGTATATCAGCCCCACCGTGGAGGTTATACAAATCGAGATGGAGTTTATGATAGCCACCTCAGTTGGCACCCTGGAACTCTCCAACAACGACGTAAGCATGAGCAACGACCGCCGGGGTTCGTGGGGAGATCTTTGGAATCAATCCTCCACTCAATAAAAAAGACAGAGGTGCCTCATGGCCCTCTGTCTTTTTATCAAAACGTATTTTTCTTCCATTAGATATACCGGCTATCAATATTTATATATACATTTGTATCGATTTACTTTCTACGACATAGACAAGACACTATTGCCGAGAAGAAGATAATACATAATTTAGAACAAATGGCAAACCGTGAAATCACTTTTGACCGCTTTATCCGCGGAGTCATCGCCATCATTGGCTGCATAGTCGCATATCTAATCATCGACAGACTCAGCGGCGTGCTACTCCCCTTCCTTTTAGCATGGCTATTCTGTTACCTTGTATACCCGATAGTCAAGTTTGTCCAACACAAACTCGGGATCAAAAGTCGCGGCATCTCCATCGCCATTGTGCTATTCTTAATCACCGCAGCCATCGTAGGCATTAGCTTTATAATAATCCCCCCCATCATCGAGGAAGCCATTACATTAAAGGAGTTTGTTGTCAACTATCTCACCGCCGGTGAAAACAACAGCTCCATACCTGACGTTGTCAGTCGTTTTATACGTGAGCACATTGACATGCAGCAGGTAGAGGCATATTTCTCTATCGAACGTATCAGTGCGCTATCCCAAGACCTTCTTCCCAGAATTTGGAACGTCTTATCACAATCATTCAGCCTCATCACAGGTGTAGTTGCCGTCTTCATGTTTATGGTATACACCCTTTTTATTCTCAACGATTACGACACATTGGCCTGTGGATGGAAACACCTCATCCCTGAGAAGTACCGCACACGCATTCTCAACCTCACCCGCGACGTAGAGCTCAGCATGAGCAATTATTTTCGCGGCCAAGCGCTCATAGCACTCTGTGTAGGCATACTATTCAGCATCGGATTCCTCATCATCGATTTTCCCATGGCAATCGGCTTCGGGATCTTCGTCGGATTGCTCAACATCGTACCTTATTTACAAATCACCTCCATTGTCCCCATGGTATTTCTCGCACTGGTAAAGGCCGCCAATACAGGACAGAATTTCTGGTGGATCATCATTAGTGCAGCCATCGTAATGCTTGTAGTACAAATTATACAAGAGACCATACTCATTCCACGCATCATGAATAAGGCCATCGGTCTTCACCCTGCAGTCATATTATTGTCGCTCTCGATATGGGGTAGCCTACTTGGACTTGTCGGCATGATTATCGCCTTGCCTGCCACCTCCATAATACGTTCCTACTATCATCGTTTCTTAGACAAACAAAAGGCCGAGAATCGGAATTCGCCTCCCGAAGAAACACAAAAAGAGGCTTGAAATAATAAAAAAGTCGAATAAAACTTGGTATTTACACAAAAACTTCCTACCTTTGCACCGCAAAATAAAACATTGCACTTGCCTAACGGCAAAAACGAGGTCGATTCGCTAGCTCAGCAGGTAGAGCACATCCCTTTTAAGGATGGGGTCTTGGGTTCGAGCCCCAAGCGAATCACTGAAAAGAAAGAGATTCAATACGAATCTCTTTCTTTTTATATATCCGTCCTTTATATTTCTTTCAACTCCCCTCATATTTTTTGTCTGATTCTTGTTTATATATTATAGGAAAAGAGTATCTTTGCACAAGATATTTATCATATGACTAAATAGAATCATAAAATGAAAGCGTTAGTAAAGAAAGAGCCCATGAAGGGCATTTGGATGGAAGAGGTCGCAATGCCTAAAGTAGGTGTTAACGACGTACTTATCAAAATCAAGAAGACTGCTATCTGTGGTACCGACCTGCACATCTACAAGTGGGATGAGTGGAGTCAGAAGACCATCAAAACTCCTATGACCATTGGTCACGAGTATGTAGGTGTAGTAGCTGAGGTAGGCCCTGGCGTACGCAACATCCAAGTGGGCGACCGCGTGACAGGTGAAGGCCACATCGCTTGCGGACACTGTCGTAACTGTCGCCGCGGCTTGCAGCACATTTGTGAGAATAGCATCGGTGTAGGTGTAAACCGCGACGGAGCATTCGCTGAGTACCTCTGCATTCCCGAGTCAAACGTAGTAAAGCTCGACGATCGCATCTCTGATGACATGGCTGCTATCATGGACCCCTTCGGTAACGCTACACATACCGCACTTTCATTCCCCTTGCTCGGTGAAGACGTGCTTATCACAGGCGCAGGCCTCATCGGCACCATGGCTACAGCTATCGCCAAGTTTGCCGGCGCTAAGAACATCGTCGTTACCGACCTCAGCGACTACCGCCTAGATATCGCCAAGAAGATGGGTGCAACCTGCACAGTAAATGCTTCAAAAGGCGAAACACTTCAAGGAGCGATGGATCAGCTCGGTATCCGTGGCTTTGACGTCGGTCTCGAGATGTCTGGCGCTCCCGTTGCATTCCGCGAGATGGTAGCCAAGATGTACAATGGATCTAAGATTGCCCAGCTTGGTATTCTTCCCCCGACAACCACTGTTGACTGGAGCGAGATTATCTTCAAGGCTCTCACCATCAAGGGTATCTACGGTCGTGAGATGTGGGAAACATGGTACAAGATGGAGCAGATGCTTGTATCAGGTCTCGACCTCAGCCCCGTAATCACCCACCACTTCCCCGTTGCAGAGTTCCAGAAGGGCTTCGACGTAATGGAATCAGGTCAGTGCGGTAAAGTAATTCTCGACTGGGAATAACACACACATACACCAAAACCACAAGGAGCGCAGGCTGCATAGCTTGCGCTCTTTTTATTGTATTATGTACAAAACACGCTTATCTACTAAAATAACCCATACAGGATGGCGCGCTATGTCTTTTTTTTTATTTACTTTGCACATTATTTATATAAACTGCATCATAAAACAAAAGCAACATACATACTATGAACATGCGTAAACACATCATTGCAGCCTGCATGGCAGTCAGCATGACAACCATCCCCTTCCAGATGGCCGCACAAGCTACAGAGAGAACAATCAGTTCAGTTGAGTCAGTCAGTGTCAGCACTCCCGTCGGCACTGTACCTCGCTTGCCCTACCAATTGCTTGTAACCTATAGTGATGGTACACAAGCCTACCGCCAAGTTCGTTGGAGCAATGCCGCTCTCGCCACCGAACAAGAACAAGCCAACTACACAGTAGGAAAGACCTACACCATAGAGGGATACATCACAGGTGACGACACCACGCCTAATGGCTACCCCATCGCAGCAGAAGTAAGCGTAAGTGCCGACGCATATACCGTTCCTTCAAAGACCCCCATTGCCGAACCTATCCCCCTCGACAAGGTGCGTCTTACCGGCGACAACCGCCTCACCTCGAACCGCGAACTCGCCATACGCGAGATCATCTCATGGGATATAACGCAGCAACTCTATAACTATCGCGACACATATGGTCTGCCTACCGAAGGCTATACTGTAGCAAGCGGATGGGACTCACCCACAACAAAGCTCAAGGGCCATGGTTCAGGTCACTACATGTCAGCCTTAGCATTTGCCTTTGCTAGTGCTACCGACGAAAGTCAGAAGGCAGTCTTGCGCGACCGCATCCGCCGCATGGTCGACGAATTGAGAATGTGTCAAGAGCGCACCTTCGTATGGAACGATTCTTTGGGTCGTTATTGGGAAGCACGCGACTTCGCCCCCGAAGCTGAGTTGCACAACATGCTCGGCACATGGGAAGCTTTCAATACGCACAAGACCCAATGGGAAAGCTACGGATATGGCTACCTCAACGCCATCCCCGCACACCATGCAGCCCTTATCGAAAAGTATAGTCCCTACAATAATGAAGCTGGCGTATGGGCACCCTACTACTCTATCCACAAGCAGTTGGCAGGCCTTATCGACATCGCCACCTATGTAGACGATCAGAAATTAGCCGACAAAGCCCTGCTCATTGCCAAGGATATGGGATTGTGGGTATGGAACCGCTTGCACTACCGCACCTACGTAAAGACTGATGGCACACGCGAGGAGCGCCGTGCCACACCCGGTAACCGCTACGAAATGTGGAACATGTACATTGCCGGCGAAGACGGAGGTACTGGAGAATCATTGGCACGCTTGTCAGAGATGGTCAAGGATCCCGAAGACAAGGCACGCCTACTTGAGGCCTCAAATTTCTTCGATTCACCCGCCTTCTACGATCCCTTATCACGCAACATCGACGACATCCGCACCCGTCATGCCAACCAACACATTCCCAAGATCGTAAGCGTCCTGCGCAGCTATCGCGGCAATGGCAATGCCTACTACTACAATATCGCTGAAAACTTTTGGAACATGATACAAGGCCGCTACAGCTACGCTACCGGCGGTGTAGGCAATGGCGAGATGTTCCGTCAGCCCTATACCCAGGTACTCAGCATGAATACCAACGTATCAATGAATCATCGCCGTGAGATGATGCCCAGCCCCACCCTCAATGAAACCTGCTGCGCCTACAACCTAGCCAAGCTCACCAAGGACCTCAACAGCTTCAACCCCGACGATGCCCGCTACATGGACTACTACGAGCGTGTACTCTATAATCAGATTGTAGGTTCGCTCCACCCCGAGCATTACCTCACCACCTACCACTATGCCGTAGGCCTCAACGCTTCAAAGCCCTGGGGCAACCGCACACCACAAGAGAGTTGCTGCGGTGGCACAGGCTCTGAAAATCATGTCAAGTACCAAGAAGCAGCCTACTTCACCTCTAAGGACTGCATTTGGGTAGGTCTTTACCTCCCCTCAGTAGCCGAGTGGGACGAGCAGGGCATCACCCTTGAGCAAGAGTGCACATGGCCTACCGAACACTCTACCATCCGCATCACCAAGGGACGCGGCAAGTTCGCCATGAAGTTGCGTATCCCCTATTGGGCAACCGAAGGTGTCAAGGTAACCCTCAATGGTCAAGAAGTAGCAGCAGAATATGCCCCCTGCAGCTATGTCACCATCGCAGCACGCAAGTGGCGCAAGGGCGACGTAGTAGAGGTACTGCTCCCCTTCACTAAGCACGTCAACTATGGCCCCGACCGCATGACTACCGCAGCCACAGCTCCGGGTCAGACCAACACTCAGTTTGTCCCCATGTGGGTAGGCACCCTTATGTATGGTCCTTTGGCTATGGGTACTACCGGTATCAGCAACTGGGGCGATGCCACTATCACCCTCGACGGCGACCTTGGAAACATCACAGCCAACCGCCCCACAGCCGAAACTGGCACCCACGGCAACCTCTACACCCTCACCGTTGGTGAGCGCACCTTCCTTCCCGACTACGCTCTCGACCACAACCAAACCCACTACTTACGCATAGCACGTACTGGCAGTCTCAAGGCCTCCGCAGGCACCGATCTCCGCGAGTTGGCCGAGTTGCTTGTAGTAGTAGGCGAGCGCAAGCAAGCACAGGAAGCATGGAACGCCCTCACCGTCAAGGTTCCCGACCACGCACCTTGGGCACCCTACGGCTATGGCCGCCTCATGCAAGAGTATGCAGTTGCCGACAGTTTGATGAGCGTCGTCAAAGCGCAGCAGGCTGCAGGTACCGAGTTGGCCGAAGAATTGCTCATTCAGTGCCAGACATCAATTGTCAACCTCAATGCAGCCATCAACACCATGCGCCCTGGCAACCTGGCCGAATTGGAAGACCTCAACCAATTGCTCCCCCTCATCACTCGCGCCAAGTACAGACACCCAAGCCGCAGCAGCGATCTGCAGAAAGCTATCGACTATGCCGATATGGTGGTAAGCTACGTAGGCGATGGTAGCGGTACGCACGACATGATCCAGAAGGCCTATACACAGCTTCAGGAGAAGTTGAACGAATACAATAGCAACAAATAAACCTATTTTATATAAGAATGAAACTTTGGGACAAGGGCTTTGAGCCCGACAAAATGATAGAAAACTTCACCGTAGGTCAAGACCGCGAGCTAGACCTACGTCTTGCTCGTTACGACGTAGAGGGTTCTATGGCCCATATCCGCATGCTCGAGAGCATCGGACTCATCAAAAAAGAGGAACTCCCCGTGCTGCTCGCAGCTTTGGAACAGATTAGAGCCGAGATTCTCGATGGCAAGTTTGTCATCGAAGAGGGCATCGAAGATGTACACTCACAAGTAGAACTTCTGCTCACCCAGCGCCTCGGCGATATGGGAAAGAAAATACACTCGGGCCGCTCACGCAACGACCAGGTACTGGTAGACCTCAAGCTCTACTTCCGCGACGAGATTAAGAAGATTGCCGAAGAGGCCGTACACCTTTTTGACCGCCTGCAAAGCCTAAGCGAAGAATACAAAGAGGTACTCATGCCCGGCTACACCCACCTGCAGATTGCCATGCCCTCATCATTCGGTTTGTGGTTTGGTGCTTATGCCGAGACCCTTGTCGACGACCTCCGACTCATTGCCGCCGCCTATAAGATTGCCAATCAGAACCCCTTGGGCTCGGCAGCAGGCTATGGATCATCATTCCCCCTCAACCGCACGATGACTACCGAGCTACTCCGGTTCGACACCATGCACTATAACGTAGTAGCAGCGCAGATGAGCCGCGGCAAGACCGAGCGCGCCACCGCCTATGCCATTGGCGCTGTGGCCTCTACCCTCGGTCGCTTTGCCATGGACGTATGCCTCTTCATCAACCAGAACTTCGGTTTCATCAGTTTCCCCGACGAGTACACCACCGGCAGCAGCATCATGCCTCACAAGAAGAATCCCGACGTGTTTGAGATTATGCGCGCCAAGTGCAATCGCCTTCAGAGTGTAGCTGGCGAGGTAGCATTGATGACCACCAACCTGCCCGTAGGCTACCAGCGCGACTTCCAGTTGTTGAAGGATGTCATATTCCCCGCTATCGAGGAGATCAAGTCGTGCCTCACCATGTGTGATATGATGCTACAACACATCCGTATCAACCGCGACATCCTGAGCGACCCCAAGTACGACTATCTCTTCACCGTAGAGGATGTTAATCGCCTTGCCCTCTCAGGCATTCCCTTCCGCGAGGCCTACCGCCAAGTGGGCATGCAAGTGCAGAATCACACATACGCTCCCACTCGCGAGGTGCACCACACCCACGAAGGCAGCATAGGCAACCTCTGCAACGACCGCATACGTGAGAAGTTGCAGCAAGTAATGACCGAATTCGAATAAGTTCGCCCCCATCCACACGACCTTGCACTTAGTGTAAGGTCGTTTTTTTATGCTCATCGGTATCGAAATAGCACAAAAGCTAAAGAACAAACCACTGTGGGTGTTGTTACTGATAGAACTAACCTAAATCTTAAATAAACAATTATGGAACGAACAGATTTCAGTACCGACGTATTCGGCTCGAAGGAGATGCTACAACCTTCGCCCACAGACAAGATCCCGCAGCATGGCACACGCCCCGACATTGCTTATCAAATGGTGAAGGATGAGACCTTTGCGCAGACACAGCCTCGCCTCAATCTCGCCACCTTTGTTACCACCTACATGGACCCTTATGCTACCCGTTTGATGAACGAGGCTATCAGCCTCAACTACATCGACGAGACGGAGTATCCGCGTGTAGCCGTGATGTGCGCCAAGTGTATCAACATCATGGCCAATCTGTGGAACTCCCCCGAGAAGGCGCAGTGGAAGACGGGAGCCCTAGCTATCGGTTCTTCGGAGGCCTGTATGCTCGGCGGCGTAGCCGCTTGGCTACGTTGGAAGGAGCGCCGTCAGGCACAGGGTAAGTCTACCGACAAGCCCAACTTTATCATCTCCACGGGCTACCAGGTAGTGTGGGAGAAGTTTGCCGACCTGTGGCAGATAGAGATGCGCACCGTGCCCTTGACCCTCGAACAAATTACCCTCGACCCCAAGCAGGTGATTGCCATGTGCGATGAGAATACCATCTGCGTAGTGCCCATACAGGGCGTTACCTGGACAGGGCTCAACGACGATGTAGAGGCTCTTGATGCCGCCCTCGATGAGTACAATGCTCGCACCGGCTACAACATCCCCATCCATGTGGATGCCGCCTCGGGAGGCTTCATTCTGCCCTTCCTGCAGCCCGATAAGAAGTGGGACTTCCGCCTCAAGTGGGTGCTCTCCATCAGCACATCGGGTCATAAATACGGACTTGTATACCCCGGCCTTGGTTGGGTGATATGGAAAGACAAGAAATACCTACCCGGCAAGATGTCGTTCTCGGTAAACTATCTCGGTGCCGACATCACACAAGTAGGACTCAACTTCTCTCGCCCCGGAGCACAGGTACTGGGACAGTACTACCAGTTTATCCGCCTCGGATTCGAAGGCTACCGTCAAGTGCAACAAAACTCTATGGAGATAGCCCGCTACCTGCACACAGAGATTGGCAAGATGGCCCCCTTCAGAAACTATAGTACCGACATCGTGAACCCGCTCTTCATCTGGTACATGAAGGAGGAGTATGCCAAGAATGCCAAGTGGACCCTCTTCGACCTGCAGGATAAACTCAAGCAGAGCGGATGGATGGTACCCGCCTACACCATGCCCAAGAACATCGAAGACAGCGTAGTGATGCGTATCGTGGTGCGCCAAGGTTTCAGCCGCGACATGGCCGATATGCTCCTCGGCGATATTCGTTCCGCCATAGCTGAGTTTGAGCAGTTGGAGTATCCCACCCCATCGCGCATGGCATGCCAAAAGCAGCAACCCGTGCCTACCTCCATATTCACACATACCGGATCCAAGAGGAAATAGGGTAAAAATTGTTTAGAAGATAGGGGTGTAAACTGACAAAAATAGTTTGCACCCCTTGTTATTGTATATAATCGCCTCTCATAGCCAAGGCCTACGAGCTACCTTTGCATCACCCTAACCGCCAATAACCCATACAAATACATCCTATGGACAAGAATCTTTTCCTTCAAGCGCTTATCGAAGTCAGATCCGAAATTTTGGTATGCCGCATCAAGCTCGCACTCCCCGTCATAAAGTCTAAGGGATACGACACCCCCTACTTGCGTCGCCGCATGCATTTACGCGGTACGCACGAATAGGACTCATTTTCATTCATCATATCTTGGGAAATGGCATAAGTATAGTCTTTTTCTACTATTTGCTTACATTTTATTTTGTAAGTATGCGATTTGTTTATATTTTTGCACCCCTACAAGGTAAAAAGATAAACAAACATATAAATTCACTATGGATAACAACAGACTATACATCTTTGACACCACATTGCGCGATGGCGAGCAGGTGCCCGGCTGTCAGCTCAATACGGTAGAGAAGATTCAGGTAGCCAAGCAGCTGGAGGCTTTGGGTGTCGATGTCATTGAGGCAGGATTCCCCGTATCAAGCCCTGGCGATTTCAACTCAGTCATCGAGATCAGTAAGGCCGTAACATGGCCCACCATCTGCGCCCTCACCCGTGCTGTGCAGAAGGATATCGACGTTGCTGCTGAGGCGCTAAAATATGCCAAGCGTGGCCGCATACATACAGGTATCGGTACCAGTCCCTCGCACATCAAGTACAAGTTCAATAGCACTCCCGAAGAGATCATCGAGCGTGCCGTAGCCGCCGTGAAGTATGCCAAGCGCTACGTAGAGGATGTAGAGTTCTACGCCGAGGATGCAGGCCGTACCGACAATGAGTACCTCGCACGCGTCATCGAGGCCGTATGTAAGGCTGGTGCTACGGTATGTAACATCCCCGACACCACAGGCTTCCGCACTCCCTACGAGTATGGCGAGAAGATCAAGTACCTCTACGAGCATGTCGATGCTTTCGCGGCAGGTCGCGCCATTCTCTCTACCCACTGCCACAACGACCTCGGTATGGCCACAGCCAACACCGTAGCCGGTGTACTTAATGGTGCACGCCAGGTAGAGGTAACCATCAATGGTATCGGTGAGCGTGCCGGTAACACCTCACTCGAAGAGGTAGCGATGATCTTCAAGACCCACCCCGACCTGGGCATCAACACAAACATCAACACACAGAAGATATACCCCACCAGCCGCATGGTGAGTTCATTGATGAACATGCCCGTACAGCCCAACAAAGCTGTCGTAGGACGCAACGCCTTTGCGCACTCGAGTGGTATCCACCAGGATGGTGTATTGAAGAATGTGGAGACCTACGAAATCATGAACCCCAAGGATGTGGGTATCGACGATAATGCTATCGTGCTCACCGCCCGCAGTGGCCGTGCAGCCTTGAAGCATCGCCTCTCTGTGCTTGGCGTAGAGCTGGAGCAGGAGAAACTCGACAAGGTATATGAAGAGTTCCTCAAGTTGGCCGACAAGAAGAAGGAGATCAACGACGACGACGTACTCATGCTTGCCGGTGCCGACCGCAGCGACAACCACCACATCAAGCTCGACTACCTGCAAGTGACCAGCGGTGTGGGCGTACGCTCTGTAGCCAGCCTCGGCTTGAACATTGCTGGCGAGTCGTTCGAGGCTGCCGCCACAGGTAATGGTCCTGTAGATGCTGCCATCAGTGCCTTGAAGCAGATTATCAAGCGCAACATGACCCTCAAGGAGTTCACCATCCAAGCCATCAGCAAGGGCTCTGACGATGTGGGTAAGGTACACATGCAGGTAGAGTACAACAACCAACTCTACTACGGCTTCGGCGCCAACACCGACATCATCGCTGCCAGCGTGGAGGCTTATATTGACTGTATAAATAAGTTTAAGACCCCCTCTGCCCTGTAAGGGCATCTCCCCCTCTATGGGGAGACCTCCGGGGTGTCTTCTTTAGAGTATGCTACGTGATTTTCAGACAGCCAGTCCTGATCGTTATGCGTTGCTCAAGTCATTTGCTCGTGAAAATCGTAACAATCAGACTGATGCAGAGAGGTGCTTATGACAGCAATTGCGTAGTGGAGCACTTGGAGTCAAGTTCAAGCGACAACACATCATCTACGATTTCATTGCAGATTTTGTCTGTTTAGAAAAGATGCTGATTGTCGAAGTTGACGGGGCTTATCATTTTACAAACGCCCAAATGGAGTCTGATGCATATAGGACAGAGGAGCTTGAACAATTTGGATTTCGAGTTTTACGGTTTACCAACGAAGAAGTAATCTTCGACACAGAAAAAGTTATTAACAAAATAAAAGATACAATATAAAATGGAAAAGAACATACTTGCAAATAATCCGGACGGTTCTCCCCATAGAGGGGGAGATGCCCAAGGGGCAAAGGGGGTCTGTTTATTCGACAAAATCTGGAACGCGCACATTGTGCAATGCGTTCCAGATGGTCCCACACAACTTTATATCGACCGCCTCTACTGTCATGAGGTGACCACACCGCAGGCGTTCGACACACTCAGAGACAAGAATATCCGCGTGTTCCGCCCCGACCATGTGGTGGCCATGCCCGACCATAACACACCGAGCGACCAGCAGGAGCGCATCGACGACCCCGTAGGTCGCAAGCAGGTAGAGACACTCGCCGCTAACTGCGCCGAGTTTGGCATCCGCCACTTTGCTATGGGCACCAAGGACAACGGTATCATCCACGTGGTAGGTCCCGAGAAGGCACTCTCACTCCCCGGCATGACCATCGTATGTGGCGACTCACACACCTCTACACACGGTGCTGTAGGTGCTATTGCCATGGGTATCGGCACCAGCGAGGTGGCACAGGTGCTCGCTTCGCAGACCATCTTGCAGAGCAAGCCCAAGACCATGCGCATCAACATCGAAGGCGAATTGGCCGAGGGCGTTACCGCCAAGGACGTGGCGCTCTACATCATGGCACAGCTCACCACCTCGGGTGCTACAGGCTATGCCGTAGAGTATGCCGGCTCTACCGTGCGTAACATGTCTATGGAGGGTCGTTTGACCCTCTCAAACCTCTCTATCGAGATGGGTTCACGCGCCGGACTCATTGCTCCCGATGAGACTACTTTTGCCTACCTCAAGGGCCGCGAGTATGCTCCCAAGGGCGAGGCATGGGACAAAGCCGTAGAGGAGTGGAAGCAGCTCTACTCTGACCCCGACGCTGTGTTTGACAAGGAGGTGACCTATCGTGCCGAGGACATCGCTCCCCGCATCACCTATGGAACAAACCCCGGTGCTGGTATTGCCATTGACGAGTGCATCCCCACACTTGAAGAGGTGGCTGCAGAGGACCATTCGCAGTTCCTTGCTATGCTCGACTATATGCAGTTTGAGCCCGGACAGAAGCTCGAGGGCACTCCCGTCGACTACTGCTTCCTTGGCGCCTGCACCAATGGCCGCATCGAGGATTTCCGCGCCTTCGCCTCAGTAGTGAAGGGTAAGAAGAAAGCCGACAATGTTGTGGCATGGCTCGTGCCTGGCTCATGGCTCGTGCGTCAGCAGATCATTGATGAGGGTATCGACAAGATCCTTGAGGAAGCAGGCTTCGAGCTCCGCCTTCCCTCATGCTCATCATGCCTCGCCATGAACCCCGACAAGGTGCCCGCAGGTAAGCTCTCAATCTCTACCAGCAACCGCAACTTCGTAGGACGCCAAGGCCCCGGTGCGCGCACCATCCTCGCATCGCCCCTCGTAGTGGCAGCATCGGCAATCACAGGAGTAGTAACCGACCCTCGTAAAATGTAATTATTATGGCAAAACAGAAATTTGACATCATACAGTCAACCTGTCTCCCCATTCAGATTGACAACTGTAATACCGACCTCATCATCCCCGCCCGCTACTTGGCCAGCACTACCCGCGACCCCAAGTTCTTCGGCGATGCCTTCATGCACGACCTTCGCTTCGATGGTGAGGGCAAGCCCGTGGCCGATTTCGTAATGAACCGCCCCGAGTATAGCGAGGCACCTCGCGAGGGCGTACACGAGATTATTATCGGTGGACAAAACTGGGGATCAGGCTCAAGCCGCGAGCATGCCGCATGGGCTATCGCAGGCTATGGTGCCCGCGTAGTCATCAGCAGTTCCTTTGCCGATATCCATCGCAACAACCTGCTCAACTGCTTCGTGCTCCCCGTCATCGTGAGCCGCGAGTTCCAGCAAGAGTTGTTCGACACCGTAGCGGCCAACCCCAATGCCGAGGTGCGTGTAGATGTGCCCAACCAAACCGTCACCAACCTCACCACAAGCCATAGCGAAACCTTCGACATAAACGGCTACAAGAAGTATTGCTTGATGAATGCCCTCGATGATATCGACTTCCTGCTTGAGAACACAGCCAAGATTGAGGCCTTCGAAAGTTCTACGGCACGCTGATAACACAAATATTCACTGAAAATAAATTAGCACGCTGATAACACAGCGACAATCCGTAAAATCCGTGTGTTCTGTGTTATCCGTGATCAAGAAACGAGTAAAATATGGATTTCAAGATTGCTGTTTTGGCCGGTGACGGTATCGGCCCCGAAATATCTGCCGTAGGTGTAGATGTAATGACCGCCGTATGTGAAAAGTTTGGTCACAACGTATCATATAAGCATGCCATCTGCGGTGCACACGCCATCGATGAGGTTGGCGACCCCTTCCCTGAGGAGACCTATCAGGTTTGCAAGGAGGCCGACGCCGTGCTCTTTTCAGCCGTTGGCGACCCCAAGTTTGACAACGACCCCACCGCCAAGGTACGCCCCGAGCAGGGCTTGCTCGCCATGCGCAAGAAACTGGGCCTCTTTGCCAACATCCGCCCCGTGCAGACCTTTAAGTGCCTTGTCCACAAGTCGCCCCTGCGTGCAGAGTTGGTTGAGAATGCTGACTTCATTTGCATCCGCGAGCTCACAGGCGGCATGTACTTCGGTGAAAAGTATCAGGACAACGAGAAGGCCTACGACACCAACTACTACACCCGTCCCGAGATTGAGCGCATCCTCAAGGTTGCCTTCGAGTATGCCATGAAGCGCAACAAGCACCTCACCGTGGTAGACAAGGCCAATGTGCTCGCATCATCACGTCTGTGGCGTCAGATTGCCCAGGAGATGGCACCCCAGTATCCTGAGGTGAATACTGACTATATGTATGTAGACAATGCCGCCATGCGCATGATTCAGGAGCCCACCTTCTTCGACGTGATGGTTACCGAAAACACCTTCGGCGACATCCTCACCGACGAGGGTTCAGTCATCAGCGGTTCTATGGGTCTGCTCCCCTCAGCCTCTACCGGCGAGAGCACACCCGTCTTCGAGCCCATCCACGGCTCATGGCCCCAGGCTAAGGGACTTAATATCGCCAACCCCTTGGCACAGGTACTCTCAGTAGCCATGCTCTTTGAGTACTTCGACCTCAAGGCCGAAGGCACCCTCATCCGCCAGGCCGTAGACGCCTCGCTCGATGCCAATGTGCGCACTCCCGAGATTCAGGTCGAGGGCGGCGCCAAGTACGGCACCAAGGAGATTGGCGAGTGGCTGGTCGACTACATCCGCAAGGCATAAGCTGTTGGCCATTAACTATTGGCTATTAGCAAATAGAGGAGCGACACTCACGTGCCGCTCCTTTTGTTTCGCATCGCACCGCCCACTCTTTGGAAAGAAATTATAGGAATCGTTAGCTTATTTGTTCATTTTGTTAAGAGGTTAATTTTTGATTTAGAAAGCCATCCGAAAGGGGAAAAGAGACCCCTTTGGGAAGAACCTAAAGACAACAGACAATAAGGGCAACAGCAAAAACGGCCTACAGTCCCTACACCATGCCTCTATCTCTCCTTTTTAAAAACTTTTATAGTAAATAAACATGTGCTTTGGCAAGAAAGTGTTATCTTCGCAAAGTAAATGTGATATCGTATGACGAAGAACGGAACGCTGCTTTGGATAGATGATGAGATAGAGATGCTGCGCGCACACATCCTCTTCCTGAAAGGGAAGGGATACGAAGTGGACACGGCCACGAACGGACGTGATGCCATAGACCGCTGTCGCGAGCGCAGCTATGACCTCATCCTGCTGGACGAGAACATGCCGGGACTCACGGGACTGGAGACGCTGACGCTCATCAAGGAGGTGCAACCCGTGGTGCCTGTGGTGATGGTGACCAAGAGCGAGGAGGAGGATATCATGAATCAAGCCATTGGGGCAAAGATTGCCGACTACCTCATCAAGCCGGTAAATCCGAGCCAGATATTGCTGACGTTGAAGAAGAACATACATAAGAAGGATATCATATCGGAAACAACGAACACGAACTACCAGCAGAACATGGGTCGCATAGCCATGCAGATCAACGATGCCGCCACGGCCGATGACTGGGTGGAGGTGTACAAGAACCTGGTGTATTGGGAGCTGGAACTCGTGCATGGCGACAACACCATGAGCGAGATGCTACGCATGCAGAAAGAGGAGGCAAACAACCTCTTTGCACGATTCGTGCGCAAGAACTATGAGGGGTGGTGCGGTTCTTTCCTGAACTCTCCCGCGGGGGAGGGCTCCAGATTGCGCACTGCTAGTCATCCCCCTCTGGGGGGACAAGAGGGGGGCCAGCCACTCCTCTCACCGCACATCTTCCGCGACCGCATATTCCCCCTACTCGACCGCAAGGAGAAGGTAGTGCTCATCGTGTTTGACAATTTCCGATACGATCAGTGGAAGGTGCTGAGCCACGAACTGGCCGAGGGGTTCACCTTCGACGAGGAACTATACTACAGCATATTGCCTACGGCCACACAGTATGCACGCAATGCGATATTCTCGGGACTGATGCCCAACAAGATAGCTGAGATGTTTCCGCAGCTATGGGTCGACGAGGATGAGGAGGAGGGTAAGAACCTCAACGAGGCACCGCTCATACAGACGCAGATTGACCGCTACCGACGACACGACGTCTTCTCGTACCATAAGATCAACGATGCTGAGGGCGCCGAGCGATTGCTGGGACAGCTGCGACAGTTTGCCAACTATGACCTCAACGTAGTGGTGGTGAACTTCATCGATATGCTGAGCCATGCCCGCACCGAATCGAAGACATTGCGCGAACTGGCTGGCGACGAGGCGGCCTATCGTTCAGTGACCACTACATGGTATCGCCACTCACCTCTGAAGAGTATGCTGGCGCAGCTCGCCGAGAGCAGCTATAAGGTGGTGATCACTACCGACCACGGCAGCATACGCGTAAACAATCCCATCAAGGTGGTGGGCGACCGCAATGTGAATACCAACCTGCGATATAAGTTGGGCAAGAACCTGGGGTATAACGCCCGCGAGGTGTATGAGATCAAGGACCCGCGCAAGGTATCGCTGCCTGCGCCCAATGTGAGCACCTCGTATATATTTGCCTGGGGCGACAATTTCTTCGCCTACCCTAACAACTACAACCACTACGTGTCATACTATCGCGATACCTTCCAGCACGGAGGTATCTCCATGGAGGAGATGATAGTGCCACTGGTGACGATGACACCCAAGAAAAGATAAAAGGCTAATGATTTTTTGAGAAGATAAATGGAGTAAAATGGAAATAAAGGCCAAATGTTTTTTTAGGAGATGAGAAGTTAAATGGAGATAAAGGCCAAATGACTTGTACGCGGTGTACTAAACTATTGGCATTTAACTCCACAAGAGCGAAGCGCTATCTCCCTTTAACTACATTTAACTCCTAAACTATCTCCCTTTAACTCCCTGACTCCTTGAAAAGTTGAGCTTGCGAAACTTAAATAACATATTATGCAGATAAGAATAGAAAACTTAGACGGCATCAGTGCCGCAGCACAGGAGTTTATCGCTCAGATGGGCGACAACCACATATTTGCCTTCTATGGCTCGATGGGCGCCGGTAAGACCACCTTCGTGAAGGCGCTATGCCAGGCGATGGGGGTGACAGATACGGTGAACTCACCCACCTTTGCCATCGTGAACGAGTATGACACTCCCTCGGGACGTCCTATCTATCACTTCGATTTCTACCGCATCAAGCGTCTGGCCGAGGTGTACGACATGGGCTACGAGGATTACTTCTATGGACGCGGACTCTGCTTCATCGAGTGGCCCGAACTGGTGGAGGAGCTGCTGCCCGAGGAGACGGTGAAGGTGTCCATTGAGGAGCAGCCTGATGGTAGCCGCGTGGTAGAGTTTTGATTTTTGACTGGAACAGACAACGACAAAAAGAAGGGGATGGTATCGCTACCATCCCCTTACTATATACGTATTAACGATTACTTTACGCTAACCTTTACTTCGTCGAGCTTGTTCACGTTCGGCATAACTTATGCAAGCATAGCTCTGCGCTCACTTAATCACAACCTTGACTTCGTCGAGCTTGTTCACGTTCGGCATAACTTATGCAAGCATAGCTCTGCGCTCACTTAATCACAACCTTGCGGCCATTGAAGATGTAGATGCCTGCCGAGGGGTTCTCTACGGGGCGACCCAAGAGGTCGTAGTAGATGCCAGTGGTAGTGGGCGCTACACTGTTGACGCCGGTGGTATCGAACTTGCCAATGGGGATGAGGTTCCACATGGCAGGTGAAGTAGTGAACTGTACGTA
>JAFZFZ010000076.1 GCA_017557005.1 Bacteroidaceae bacterium
ATCGCGAGGGTATGGACGATTGCATACTCTTCTGCGCTACCGAGCGCCGTACCAAAGAGCAGATTGACGAACTTGTAAAATTGGTAAAGGAGGCAAAGCTATGAAGTACTATGATAAACTGATATTCGAGATTTCACGCCCTGGTCGCGTAGGATATTCTTTGCCAAAGAATTGGTCAACAGTCAACGGTCAACAGACAACAGACAATCCGGATGGAGAATTTTCAATTTTCAATTCTCAATTTTCAATTCCCCAGGCTTTGCTTCGCGACACTCCCGCCGAGCTCCCCGAGGTAAGCGAACTCGATGTGGTGCGTCACTACACCAACGTGTCGAACAAGAACTTCGGCGTAGAGACAGGCTTCTATCCCTTGGGTAGCTGTACCATGAAGTACAATCCCAAGATCAATGAGGAGATGGCCTCGCACGCCGCCTTCAAGGGACTCCATCCCTTGCAGAGCGAAGAGAGCGTGCAGGGAGCCCTTGCCATCTATTACCATACAGCACGTGCGTTGAGCGAACTCACAGGCTTGGCCGACTTCACCCTCAACCCCTATGCCGGTGCTCATGGCGAGCTCACAGGTCTGATGGTGATGCGCCAATACCACCTCATGCGTGGCGATACACAACGTACCCGCGTCATCGTGCCCGATAGCGCCCATGGCACCAATCCTGCCAGTGCCGCCGTATGCGGACTCGAGATCGTAGAGGTGAAGTCCACCGCCGATGGCACCGTAGACACCAACGACCTCAAGGGCTTGCTCGACGATACCATTGCAGGTATCATGATGACCAACCCCAACACCCTCGGCATCTACGAGACACAGGTGGTAGAGATTGCCCGCCTCGTGCACGAAGCTGGCGGTTTGCTCTACTATGACGGAGCCAACCTCAACCCCATGCTCGGCGCTTCACGCCCCGGCGATATGGGCTTCGATATCATGCATATCAACCTCCACAAGACCTTCTCAACACCTCACGGAGGTGGTGGCCCCGGTAGTGGCCCCATAGGCGTAGCAGCCCACCTCGTCGATTGTTTGCCCAACCCGAGAGTGATATTTGCCGATGGCAAATTTAAAATTGAAAATTCAAAATTGAAAGTTGAAAGTTCTCAACCGGACGGCAATTCTCAATTCTCAATTTTCAATTCTCAATTCGGCAAGGCTTGTGGAAGAGTTTCAGCCTTCCTTGGCAACTTCGGTGTTGTGATGCGCGCCTACACCTACATCCTCTCGCTCGGAAAGGATATCAAGCACGTAGGCCCCATTGCCACGCTCAATGCCAACTACGTGAAGGAGAGTCTGCGCGATGCCTACTACCTGCCCATCGACACCGTGTGCAAGCACGAGTTTGTTTTCGATGGCCTGGCCGACAAGAGCACCGGCGTCACCACACTCGACATTGCCAAGCGCCTGCTCGACTATGGCTACCATGCGCCCACCATCTACTTCCCCTTGTTGTTCCATCAGAGCATCATGATAGAGCCCACCGAGACCGAGTCGAAGGAGACGCTCGACGACTTCATCGATATCATGCACCGCGTGGCAGAGGAGGCACTTGCCGATCCCGACATGGTGAAGAGCGCTCCGCACAACACCCCTGTGCGCCGCCTCGATGAGACCACAGCCGCCAAGAATCCCTTGCTCAAGTACCGCGACTTGGCTTGAGTGATAGGCCTATAGAGTAGGAGAGGGCGCTTCGAGTGAAGCGCCCTCTCTTTGCTTATGGGGGAGAGATCCGTTTATTTGTCGGCAAACTCCTTGATGCGTTGCTCATCCTCCAGCTTGCATATGAGCAGCTGGTTATCCTTCTCAGCCACGATGTAGCCCTCGAGTCCGATGATTACCACCTTCTTCTCCTCCGTGGTGTGCACCACGCAGTTGCGGCTCTCGTAGAGCGAGATGTCGTTGCCTATGGTGACGTTGCCCATGAGGTCCTTCTCCATCTGCACGTGCAGTGAGCCCCATGTGCCGAGGTCGCTCCAGCCAAAGTCCGCAGGGAACACATAGATCTCGTCCGACTTCTCCAGGATGGCATAGTCTACCGAGATGTTGGGACATTCGGGGAAGTGCTTGTCAATCTCCTCTTGCTCTGCATCGGTATAGAACGCAGGCATCAGCGCAGTGAAAATCTCTGCTATCTCAGGCTGGTATATGCGGAAGGCGTTGACGATGGTGTTGACGTTCCAGATGAAGATACCCGCATTCCAGAAGTAGTTGTTTTGGCGTATATACCTCTCGGCAGTCTCCACGTCGGGTTTCTCCTTGAACGAGTCTACGCGGAATATCTCCTTGTTTGATGCCGATGCACTGCTCAGGTCAGCCTCGATGTATCCGTATCCCGTCTCCGGGCGTGTGGGCTTCATGCCCAGGGTGAGTATGGCATCCGACTCCATGGTGTAGTCCAGTGCCGATGCGATGACGCGCTGAAACTCCTTCACGTTCATCACCACATGGTCGCTGGGTGTCACCACCACGTTGGCCTTGGGGTTGCGTGTCTTGATCTTCCAGCACACGTAGGCAATGCAGGGAGCCGTGTTGCGTCGGCAGGGCTCGCGCAGTATGTTCTCTTCGGGCAATTCGGGCAGCTGTTCGCGCACGATGTCAGCATACTTCTCCGAGGTCACCACCCAGATGTTCTCCTTCGGGCACAGTCCCTCAAAGCGGTCTACCGTAAGCTGTATCAGTGTGCGTCCGCATCCCATCACGTCGATAAACTGCTTGGGACATTCTTGTGTACTCATCGGCCAGAAGCGGCTACCTATGCCGCCCGCCATTATCACCAGGTGATTGTTGCTTGATGCCATGGTCGTAGTGGTTATTGCATGTATGTATATTATGATGCAAAATTAACTATTATTCTATAACAAACAACGAAAGAGCGAAAAAAGCAGCCGTTTAGCCCACTATTTTCGCTCTTTTTGTTCGTTTTGCCTGTTTCGGCTCTATGCTATCAGCAATACATGTTCAGTATAGCCTCGTACAGCTCCTGCTTGCCGCTTATCTGTGCAGGCTCGCCGTGTTGCTTGGCATAGGCCACCAGCTCTTCGATACCCATCTTGCCCTCTTCGAAAGCCTTACCCTCGCCCTCGTCAAATGAGGCGTAGCGCTGGGTCAGCATCTGTTGGTAGGGCGACTCCTCAAGCATCTGTGCGGCCGACTCCAGTGCACGTGCCATGGCATCCATGCCTGCGATGTGAGCAATGAAGATATCCTCCAGGTCGGTCGAGTTGCGGCGTGTCTTCGCATCGAAGTTTGTGCCACCTGTGCCGAAACCGCCGTTGCGGATGATATGCAACATAGCCTGAGTGAGCTCATAGTTGTCGATGGGGAACTGGTCGGTATCCCAGCCATTCTGGTAGTCGCCACGGTTGGCGTCGATAGAGCCCAGCATGCCATTGTCTACCGCTACGGCCAGCTCGTGCTCGAAGGTGTGACCTGCCAGTGTAGCGTGGTTCACCTCGATGTTCACCTTGAAGTCCTTGTCCAGCCCGTGAGCCTTGAGGAATCCGATCACGGTCTCCGTGTCCACGTCGTACTGGTGCTTGGTGGGCTCCATGGGCTTGGGCTCGATGAGGAAGGTGCCGGTGAATCCCTTGGCGCGAGCATAGTCGCGAGCCTTGGTGAGCATCATCGCCAGGTGCTCCTTCTCGCGCTTCTGATCCGTGTTGAGCAGACTCATGTAACCCTCGCGTCCGCCCCAGAATACGTAGTTCTCACCACTCAGTTCGATGGTAGCGTCGATGGCATTCTTGATCTGTACCGCAGCGCGAGCCACCACGTCAAAGTTAGGGTTGGTAGCCGCACCGTTCATGTAGCGCTTGTGGCCAAACACGTTGGCTGTGCCCCACAAGAGCTTGATGCCCGTCTCCTGTTGTTTCTGCTTGGCGTATGCCACTATCTCCTTGAGGTTCGCCTCATACTCCTCGATGCTGTTGCCCTCGCTCACGAGGTCCACATCGTGGAAGCAGTAGTAGCCGATGCCAATCTTCTGCATGAACTCGAAGCCAGCATCCAGCTTGTCCTTGGCAGCCTGTATGGGGTCGGTAGCCGTGTTCCAGGGAAACTCCTTGGTGCCACCGCCAAACTGGTCGCTACCCTCGGCGCACAGTGTGTGCCACCAAGCCATTGAGAAGCGCAGCCAGTCCTTCATCTTCTTGCCCATGATGACCTTTTCTGCATCGTAGTAGCGGAAAGCCATCGGGTTGCGGCTCTCACGTCCTTCGTATTGAATCTTACTGATTCCGGGGAAAAATTCTTTTGCCATAGTATTTTGTTTTAATGTTGAGTGTTTTAGTGTTTTAGTGTTTTACCTCAGAGGACTCAGAGGACTCAGAGGACTCAGAGGACTCAGAAAAGGTTTTCGTCATCGTCATCGTTATCGTTAACGTTATCGTTATCGTTAACCATTAACCACTCGTTTCCATCTCTCATAAGCCTCCATGGTAGCCGTCACCTCATCCGCGTTGGGCTCGATGGTAGCTAGCTTGTGTAACGTGGCAAAGGCCTCGGTCGTATCCTTATATATACCCGCACCTATGCCCGCACCTCGTGCCGCACCTATCGATCCGTCCGTGTCGTACAGGTTGATGGTAGCGCCCGTCACGTTGGCCAGTGTCTGGCGGAAGATAGGGCTCAGGTACATGTTGGCCAGTCCGGCATGTATCTTCGTCACCTCCATGCCCATCTGCTCCATCACCTCTATGCCATACTTGAAGGCAAAGGTGATGCCCTCCTGTGCCGCACGCACCAGGTGAGCGCGGGTATGGCAGTTGAAGTTGAGTCCATGCATGCTACATCCCGGCGCACGGTTCTCCAGCACACGCTCGGCCCCATTGCCGAAGGGCTGTATGCTCAGTCCGTCCGCACCGATGGGAGCCGTTGCCGCCAGTTCGTTCATCGCATCGTATGATATGCCCTCGGTGAGTACGTTGCGTCGCAGCCACGAGTTCAGTATGCCCGTGCCGTTGATGCATAGCAGCACACCCAGTCGGGTCTGCTCGGCCGAGTGGTTTACGTGAGCAAAGGTGTTTACGCGCGACTTCGCATCGTAGTTCACACTTCCCAACACGCCATACACCACGCCCGATGTGCCAGCCGTTGAGGCTATCTCTCCGGGGTTGAATACGTTTAGTGACAATGCATTGTTAGGCTGGTCGCCAGCGCGGTAGGTCACCGGAGTGCCCGCCGCCAATCCCAGCTCGGCAGCCACGGCCGCCGTCAGTTCGCCCTGTGGGGCAAAGGTGGGGCGTATGGTAGGTATCAGTGATGCGTCGAATCCGTAGTGGCTCATCACCTCCTCTGACAAGCATCCCTTGTTGAAGTCCCAGAAGATACCCTCCGATAGTCCCGATAGCGTGGTGCATGCCTCGCCCGTGAGGCGCATCGCTATGTAGTCGCCCGGCAACATCACCTTATCTATTTGCGCGTAGGTCTGCGGCTCGTGCTCCTTCACCCATGCCAGCTTCGAAGCCGTGAAGTTGCCCGGTGAGTTCAGCAGATGGCTCAAGCAGTGCTCCTTGCCGATAGCCTCGAACGCCCGTTCGCCATAGGGCACTGCGCGTGAGTCGCACCAGATGATCGATGGACGCAAGGCCTGTCCCTGCTTGTCCACACACACCAATCCGTGCATCTGGTATGAGATACCTATGGCCGCCACCTCCTCGCCTTTGGCCTCCGCCGTGTGCATCACATCGGCCGTAGCCAGCTTCAGATACTGCCACCAGCTCTCCGGTTCCTGCTCGGCCCATCCCGGTTGCACAGCCAGTATAGGAGCCTCCGTCTTGGGGTAGAAGGCCGAGGCTACACATCGTCCGCTGGCCGCCTCCACGAGGCTCGCCTTCACCGACGAACTACCTATGTCGTAACCAATCAAATATCGTTTCATACGTAAGCATTGTCTTTCAAGGCAAATGTACGTATAAATCATCAAAACGCAAAACTTTACCCCGATATTTTACCGCGATTTTAGGAACTCTTATATGATTTATTCATGTTTTTTCCTTTTAGCAAGGAGCCTGTGGCGAGCATTCAACATTAACGGCAACGCTGTCGACGTATTTTTTTTATGGTATCGGTACCTCGATATAATTTCTTGAATCATAGCATACTATCGACCGACACCCGGTGTCGGTGGGGTATCGGTCATCTAACATACCAAAAAACAGTAGAGTGATTGAAATGAAACACTATAGTGAATGGAAAAAATCAGTAGAGTGATTGCGAGAATTCAGTTAACTGTTTTCTAAATTCAGAGTATCAACCAATCACTCTCCTCGCGAAGAGAGTCGGCTATCTTCGCGAGGGTAGTGTACTATCTTCGCGAGGAGAGTTGACTATCTCCGCGAAGGTAGTCGGAATTTGTAGGCTCAGATAGCGAAAGTGATTGGTTGTTTCAGGAGAAATCGCATTGAAGATAATCGGATATGTACTGTTCCTTTGACTGCACCTTCAAATTAGATCCTTTCACGAAGCTAAAGGGATCGATTTCGCATATTAATTGATATTACTCCATACTTTCACCGATGACACGTTTTGTGTCACACTTGTATGCCTTGCGATCATACTTTTCGCCTCGGCAGAGCCAGCAACTACAAGGCGTACTACTATCCTTGTACTTCTTTGCCCAACGCTGACGCGCTATTTCGAACCAATGAGGATTGTCGATACGTTTGCCCTCTTCATCGAAAATTGCATAGTTGCAGCCTGAGAACATCAGCATGCGTGCCTTAAACACACGATCTTGTTGGAATCGTCTCCAACCCTTGTTTCTTTTTGTTTCCATCGTCTCGTTCTATTAAGTGAATAATGAACGATGCTTTCTGACGATGTAAATTCTGTGTTTTCATAATGATATGCTTTTGTTTGGTTTATTTGGATGAAGTGTTGCAAAAAGTAGGCCACAAATATTGTGTGTATATATTGGTAGATGCTATATAATAAATGTCAGCAATTATCATAAGAAGATTATTTATCATTGACATATAAAAACCTTGAATGCTGACAAACGCAAATAACCCCATCCTTTTGTGTAGAGCTTAGGAAATCTTTGGTTTATATCCTTTTACGAGAAAGTAATCCTTTCACCATCCTTGATAATGCTATAGTTTGATTAAAACTGAATGCTCTGAGATGCAGTAAGGTATAAATAAAATCGGATTTTATGGTGGAGCAATGATTATTTTTGTTTCAATTCGTACAATAAGAAAAAATACATTATCTTTGTTAACCGTAATATATATAATTGCATAAAAAACAATCAAATATAACATGGAAAACAAAACATATAACCCTATCAAAAAATACACCTTCGATTATAATGAAGACCTAAAAGATGAAAGATGGATTCAGAAATCTATAGCCTTAAAAAATCGAGCTAAATGGACTTGTGAACGATGTGGAGCAGTTGGAGATGTTATTGTGCACCATCCATACTATTTAGATGGCCTGCATTTATGGGATTATCCAGACAGCGTACTAAAAGTCTATTGTGTAAAATGCCATAGTATCGAACACAATTCAAATATAGACCCTAAAGATGTTATAACAAAGGCAATTCAAAGAGGTGTACCCAAAGGAGATATAATTAATTGTATAGAAGAACTCATAATAGAGAAATCAACTCCAATGCCAGAAGGTGTAATTATTGCTGCAGAAAAAACAAAAACAATAGAAACTCACGAACCAATACAATGTCAAAATAACAACATTCAAAAAGAGAATAAAAATATAATTTACATCCCATATTCTTTGGCAACTTGTGGTTTTACGGCATCAGAAGTACAACTAAAGCTAATGATAGCAATACTAAAACAACTTAAAAGCCAACTACGTCAGATGCAATGTAATTATTTTCTCAACACATCTCAAACACAAACATTATTTTCTCTTTATGCAGAAAGTCAAACCGAATTAGAACTTATTATACATCCAAATGAATTAGGAGTGAAAAACTACCAAGAAACACTAGAATCATTGTTGGGGAACAACGTTTCTTCTATTTATATACCAGTAAACGAAGAAGACAACAATGAAAGGTTGCATAATATACCCATATACAAGAGTTTGAGTCGGTTAGGAGCAAATGAGAAAATAAGTAGTAATATCGCATTACAAACCAACATTTATAAAAACAGCATCAAGGTTGTCATTGAACGACAAATTGCAGATTACCTTTTTAATGATCAAAAAGGAATATATAGTTTTTCAGAAAATGCTTTTAAGAAATTAAAGGGTAAATATGCTAAACGTTTGTATTTGTATTTATCTGTATTTAGAAAAAACAAACGAGGTTTTCACGAAATCGATTTTTGGACTTTTAGAAATAGAATCGGATTCGAAGATTATTTAGGCGAGGAGGTTGTATCACTAAAAGATTTCAATCCTACTTTAAAGTTAGTATATCCACTATTTAGTGAATTTAAGAAACGTGTCTTAGAACCATCTCGCAAGGCTATCGAAGAACTTGCAAGAAACAATGAGATAGATTTTACATTTACCTATGAGCCTATTAAGCATAATTATCGTTCTAAGAATCCCAAAGCAATACGCTTTCTCTTTAATACAAGAAATAACTTCCCCGAAGAAAAACGATAAAGGAGAGTGTACGATTAATTGATTTACTTCACAAGATTCTATACATTTGCAAAAAAGGAAGGGGCAAATGCACCTTCCTTCTACTATATAACGACAATAAACGTCACTCTTTCCAGTAGGTAGTTGCCCGTTTCAGTAGGTAGTGTTCCCTTTTGTGTGTCTAGAGCAGTAGACTTCAGTTTGTAACCTTCAGATGCGTCCGCAAAGTTAGTTAATAAAATTTATTGTCACCATATATCAGTCCGGAAATAGTTGTTTATCGAATGTAATGTTTGGCA
>JAFZFZ010000077.1 GCA_017557005.1 Bacteroidaceae bacterium
CTGGATGAACGAGCATATGAACGGTTTGATGTGCAAGATCATCGGCATGAAGCTGAAGAAGACCTTCGGCGGACACATGACCTTCTACGGCATCGGTGGTGCCAAGCTCGACCCCGAGGTAGAGCGTTTCCTCCTCAAGGCCGGCTTCCCCTATGCCATCGGATATGGCCTCACAGAGACCTCTCCCCTCTTGGGATATGCTATGCACAACTGGCGCGCCGTAGGCTCATTCGGCTACCCCGTATACAACGTACAGCTCAAGCTACACAATGTAGACCCCAAGACAGGCGAGGGTGAGATTGTAGCCAAGGGTCCCAACGTGATGCTCGGATATTATAAGGATCCCGTGCGCACGAAGAGCGTATTCACCGAGGACGGATGGTTCCGCACCAGCGATATCGCTACCGTTGACGAGAAGGGTCGCTACTTCATCAAGGGCCGCAACAGCAACATGATCCTTGGTCCCTCGGGCGAAAACATCTACCCCGAAGAGATTGAGAACGTGATCAACAACGTAGAGGGCGTGAGCGAATCAATCGTCGTAGAGCGCAACGGACGCCTCGTAGCACTCGTTCAGCCCATGGAGAACTACATCGAGTGGGACAATGAGAACGTAGACAAAATTTACGATTTCATTGAGTCGTGGAAGAAGAAGTTGCTCAAGGACGTAAACACGAATGTGAACAAGTCTTCACAGGTTAGCTCGGTAGAGGTCATGAAGGAGCCCTTCGAGAAGACCGCCACACAGAAGATCCGCCGCTTCAAGTACAAAGAGTCGGCGCCTACCGTAGAGCAAGAGAAGGCAAACAAGGGCAACAACTACCAAAAGAAGTAAAAGCCCCAAACCGATAAGCAAAAAGACTCTGAGCCCAACAAACTCAGGGTCTTTTTCTATTTAGGTATACCAAACGGAATGTTTTTCCCTTTTTTAAGAGGAAATATTATAATAGATGAAAAACAATCGCTAAATTTGAAGCATTAAAGGAAACAGCAGCAACAAGTACCATGACACTGCAATAATCAAGGAAGTGCAACGATGAAACGCATTCTTGGCATACTCTTCACCCTACTGACCCTACTGGGTAGCCTCAACGCCCAGTCGGTAGGCCTCGTGCTGAGTGGTGGCGGCGCCAAGGGTATTGCCCACATCGGCATCATCCAAGCACTGGAGGAGAACAATATCCCCATCGACTACGTCACCGGCACCTCGATAGGCGCCATCATAGGCGCCCTCTATGCCATGGGGTATACCCCGCAAGAGATGCTCCAGCTCATCAGCTCAAAGGAGTTTCAGCAATGCTATGCAAACGAGATAGACGAGGACAACATCTACTACATCAAGAAGAACGACCCCACCCCTGAGCTCTACTCCATCAAGGCACAGCTGGGCGACTCAGTCACCGTAGTGCAAGCCCTTCCACTCAGCCTTATCGACCCCACCCACATGAACCTCCTCATCATGGAGCTATGTGCACAGGCCACGGCCGCCTCGGGAGGCAACTTCGACAAGCTCTTCGTACCCTTCCGTTGCGTAGCCTCCGACGTATACAACAAGCGCGAGATTGTGCTCAGCCAAGGCGATTTGGGCAATGCCGTACGCGCCTCGATGACCTTCCCCCTCGTATTCCGCCCCATCAAGATTGATGGCGTGCTCGCCTACGATGGCGGCATCTACAACAACTTCCCTGCCGACGTGATGCATCGCGAGTTCCGCCCCGACTACACGATAGGCAGCATCGTATCCACCAACAGAAAGCAGCCCGCCGACAATGACATCATCGCCCAGGTAGAGACCATGATCATGCAGACGAGCAACTATACGCTACCCGACTCGAACGGCATACTCCTCAATTTCGACCTTGACAACGAGGTTAGCCTACTCGACTTCGACCGCGCGCAATACCTTTTCGATATAGGCTATGCTACCACCATGACGGTCATCGACTCCATCAAGCGCGCCGTACCACGTAGTATGCCTACCGACACGCTGGCCTCGCGCCGTGCGGCCTACAAAGCCACGCTCCCTGCCGTGGTATTTCAAAACATCGACATTGCCGGTGTCACTCCCGACCAACGACAATTCATCCTCAACGAAATACGTCCTCCCGGCCACCGCTACGTGCGCTTGAGCGACTTCCACAAAGCCTATTTCCGCCTTATCTCCGAGAATGTGATACAGGAGATACACCCCACCACGACCTATAACCCCGAGAGCAAGACCTTCGACCTCGACCTCAACGTATCGATGAAGGACAACATATCCATCGCCTTCGGTGGTGGCCTCTCTACCAGCAACATCAACCAAGTGTATTATGGTCTCAACTACCAACGCTTGCGCCGCCACTCCACAGAGCTCCAGCTCGACGGCCAGTTTGGTCGTATGTACAACAACGTACAGCTTATGGGCCGCTTCAACTTTGCAAGCGAAATCCCCAAGTCGCTACGCGTGATAGCCTCACACTCTACCATCAACTACTACAAGCAGAGCTTCATCTTCTCTGACAATAACACCCCGGCGCTCAACAAGCAAACCGAGTCGTTCGGAAAGGTAAAGTTGGCCCTCCCCTTCATCACCCAGCACAAGGCCGAGTTCGGCTTGGGCTACGGACACATCACCGATAGCTACCTGCCCCATACCCCCATTGACCTGGGCAACATCGTCTATAGCACCAACCACTACCACCTGGGTGGTGGCTCTATACTCTTCAAGCGCAACACGCTCAATAACGTGCAGTATGCTACCAAGGGAGTGGCGCAGCAGATATTGGCACAAATCTTTGTGGGCACCAACGCCTACACACCAGGCACCCTGCTCGACGACGCCCCATCTACCGAGTTCGTGTCGTGGATGCAGCTCAGCTTCAAAGACCAGCGCTTCCTCCCCATTGCAAACAAGGTGATCCTCGGCACCTACCTCGAGGGCTATTACTCATCGCGCAATCTGGCACAAACCTACACAGGCTCGATGATGCAAGCCGGCACCTTCTCCCCAACCCCCAGCAGCATCTTCACCTATAACCCAGCATTCCGTGCCAACCAATACGTAGCGGCAGGCCTACGCCCCATCTACACCTTCACCCCCTACCTGCAACTTCGCCTCGAGGCATACGGTTTCGTACCCATCCGCCCCATCCTCGCATCCGAGTCGGGCAAAGCCTACTATGGCCGCCAACTGTCTACCATGTCACACATCGAAGAATTGTCGCTCGTAGGACGCTTCGCCACATTTATCGTGAGCGCCTACCTGAGTCACAACAGTTCGCAACCTCGTAGCGTGAGTGGCGGTGTTTCTATCGGATGGTACATGTTCAACCATCGATTCATCGAACAATAACCGCAAAAGCCTTTCCGAAGCAAAAAAAGAGGGATAAATAGCCAAAAATCCCCTCCAAAAGCCCATTCTTAGGAGGAAAAGCAAAAAAAATGCGTTTTTTTGAAAAAAAATCTTTGAATGTTTTGTTGTTTCAAAAAAAAGCTATACCTTTGCATCGCAATTGAGAAAAACAACGGCTCCATAGCTCAACTGAATAGAGCATTTGACTACGGATCAAAAGGTTATAGGTTTGAATCCTATTGGAGTCACTCAGAAGCGCGAGATGGTCAATCACATGATTGACCATCTTTTTTTATCCCTATACCCACCACCTATAACCTATAACCTATAACCTATAACCTATAACCTATAACCCATAACCCATAACCCATAACCCATAACCCATAACCCATAACCCATCCTCGTCAGGATAAAGACCAGGTTCCTCTTTCAACAAAAAAAAGAGAGACGCTCTACAGCATCTCTCTTCCATTATTTGATCCAAACAATAATTATTCAGTCAGCTTACGATAGCGGATACGCTTAGGCTCTTCGCGACCGAGGCGCATCTGCTTGTTGGCCTCATACTCACTGTATGAACCCTCAAAGAAGAATACCTGGCTATCGCCCTCGAATGCGAGGATGTGTGTACAGATACGGTCGAGGAACCAGCGGTCGTGGCTGATCACCACGGCACATCCTGCAAAGTTCTCAAGACCCTCCTCGAGCGCACGCAAGGTGTTCACGTCGATATCGTTGGTAGGCTCGTCGAGGAGCAACACGTTACCCTCCTGCTTCAGTGCAAGGGCAAGCTGTAGACGGTTGCGCTCACCACCCGAGAGCATAGAGCACATCTTCTCCTGGTCGCTACCGGCAAAGTTGAATCGGCTCAGGTATGCACGCGCATTCACATCGCGGCCACCCATGCGGAAGAGCTCGTTGCCCTGGCTCACCACCTGGTATACGGTCTTGTTGGGGTCGATATCCTGATGCTGCTGATCTACATAAGCGAGCTTCACGGTCTCACCCACTTCGAAGGTACCCTTATCAGGAGTGTCGAGGCCCATGATGAGGCGGAAGAGTGTGGTCTTACCCGCACCGTTAGGACCGATAACACCTACGATGCCGTTGGGCGGAAGCATGAAGTTGAGGTTCTCGTAAAGGAGTTTATCGCCAAATGCCTTAGCCACGCCCTGTGCCTCGATAACCTTGTTACCCAAGCGGGGACCGTTGGGAATAAAGATCTCGAGCTTCTCTTCGCGCTCCTTCTGATCCTCATTCAAAAGTTTGTCGTATGAGTTCAGACGAGCCTTACCCTTGGCCTGACGAGCCTTCGGTGCCATGCGCACCCACTCGAGCTCGCGCTCCAGGGTCTTACGACGCTTCGAAGCCTGCTTCTCCTCCTGCTCGAGGCGCTTTGACTTCTGGTCGAGCCAGCTGGTATAGTTACCCTTCCAGGGGATACCCTCGCCACGGTCGAGCTCAAGGATCCAACCTGCCACATTGTCGAGGAAGTAGCGGTCGTGAGTTACAGCGATCACGGTACCCTCATACTGCTGGAGGTGTTGCTCCAGCCAGTCGATACTCTCAGCATCGAGGTGGTTGGTAGGCTCGTCAAGGAGGAGGATATCGGGCTTCTGCAAGAGCAGGCGGCACAATGCCACACGGCGGCGCTCACCACCCGAGAGGTGTGTCACGGGCTGATCCTCGGGCGGACAACGCAGTGCATCCATCGCGCGCTCAAGCTTTGAATCGAGGTTCCATGCATCGGTAGCATCGATGATATCCTGCAACTCGGCCTGACGGCTGAAGAGCTTATCCATCTTGTCGGCATCCTCATAGTACTCGGGGAGGCCGAACTTATTATTAATCTCTTCATACTCGGCCAGTGCATCCACGATAGGCTGCACACCCTCCATCACAACTTCCTTTACTGTCTTGGTGGGGTCGAGCTGGGGGTCCTGGGGCAGATAGCCCACGCTATATCCGGGCGAGAACACCACTTCACCTTGGTAGTCCTTCTCAAGTCCGGCAATGATCTTCATCAAGGTTGACTTACCCGAACCGTTGAGACCGATGATACCAATCTTCGCTCCGTAGAAGAACGAGAGATAGATATCCTTGAGGATTTGCTTGTTTTGCTGGTAGGCCTTCGATACGCCCACCATCGAGAAAATAATTTTCTTGTCGTCTACTGTTGCCATGTATTACTATATTAATTCTGAATTCTAAATTATGAATTATGAATCTTCTATTATTGTGCAAAGTTACGGATAAACGAGCGAATACACAAAGTTTACTTTGGTTTTCTCAGCGAGTGAGAGTAACTAAACGACGCATGTCGTAAAGTTACGGATAAACGAGCGAATACACAAAGTTTACTTTGGTTTTCTCAGCGAGTGGGAGTAACTAAACGACGCATGTCGTAAAGATACGGATAATTCTTGATTAAATCAATAATAGTACCTACCTTTGCTCCTTGATAATCTAGAAGGTCTAGAGCATCTAGGACATCTAGTCAATCTAGAGCATCTAGAGAATCCAGCAAATCTAAAAAAAAAGAAAACCATGAGCCCCAACCCCCACTCTCCCCAAGCCAGTGCCGCCCAGATAGAGGGCGTTCTGCGCAAGCAGACCAACTGGAAGAGCCTTTGGTTCTACCAAAAGACGATGGTGCTCTATCAGATGACCTATACCTTCACACGTCGCTTCCTTCCCACCTATGGCGACCGCACCGTTGGCCAAATGGTGCAGGCTGCCCGCTCGGGCAAACAAAACATCGTCGAAGGTTCTGCCGATGGGGTCACCTCTATGGAGATGGAGCTCAAGCTACTCAATGTAGCCCGTGCCAGCATACAAGAGTTGCTCGAAGACTACGAAGACTACCTCATAAGCCATCATCTTGCAAAGTGGAACAAGACACATCCCCGCTTCGAACCCCTTATTACCTTCTGCCGCACTCACAACCACCTGCAGCACTACGAGCCCTACTTCGAGCAGTGGAGCGATGAAGAAATGGCTAACACCGCCATCACCCTCTGCCATATGGTAGACAAAATGCTCTGCACCTACCAGAAGAAAAAAGAAGAAGAGTTCGTCACCGAAGGAGGCATCCGCGAGCGCATGACCGCCGCACGCCTTGGCTACCGCACCAATCAGAAAGAACTCATTGAGCAGCTCCAAGCCGAGATAGCCGAGCTCCGCCGCGAGAACACCCTCCTTAGAGAAGAAATCAAGAAACTCACCACTCAAAATCCCTAGAATATCTAGAACATCTAGAAAGTCTAGAGCATCTAGAAAATCTAGAATCTCTAGAAAAAAAAAGAAAATCCTCCATGAAGCCCGTGGCCGCGAGCCCCACTACCTGCGCGACCTGCCCCTGCACCACACTCAGCGCGAACTATGCTCCACCCCCGAGCACACCGACTTTGAGTACACCCTGCGCCCCACGGCCGACTTCAACACGCCCCTCCTCTCGCGTGGTGCCGCCATCCGCGTGCTCTCGCCCCAGTGGCTTGCCGATGTCGTGAAGCAAGCCCATCTCGATGCCGCCAAGCGGTATGAATAAAAGTTTGTACAATAAGTCAAAGAGCGCATTTCCCATCCCTACCCTGAATGCGGAAGCAAAGTTACGAAATCAAAATTTATCATTCCCGGATTCTGCAAAATACTGCAAAATACTTTTTGTAAGTCACTGATAGTGTGCAAGAAATATTTTTTCGGCTTTAGCGCTTGGCGCGTCGCTCGCGCGGCTCGGCGCGCAAAGTTTTGGGCTTGTGAGCAGATTCTTTTGCGCTCGCCGCGCAACTGGGCGGCTTAACATGTTAGCTCTTGACAAAACGGAGCATAAGGTATTCAGGTATTCAGTATTCAGTAAGTTTTAATAGAGTCGAAAAATA
>JAFZFZ010000006.1 GCA_017557005.1 Bacteroidaceae bacterium
GCGCAAGGGGAGAAGGTAGTTCATGATTGAGAACATACCCTTCTTCATCTCACCACCGTACCATGTGTTGAGGATAACCTGCTCCTTAGTTGTGAGGTTGAACACAACTGCAGTCTCAGAGTTCAAACCGAGCTCAGCATAGTTCTCAACCTTAGCCTTTGAAGCGTTGTATACTACGAAGTCGGGCTCACCGTAGTTTGCGAGCTCCTCCTCAGTAGGACGGATAAACATATTCTTTACGAAGTGAGCCTGCCATGCAACCTCCATGATGAAACGAACTTTCAAACGAGTGTTCTCGTTAGCACCGCAGAAGGTATCTACTACGAAGAGCTTCTTGCCAGAGAGTTCCTTTACAGCAAGGTCCTTAAGTACAGCCCATGTAGCCTCTGTTACAGGCTTGTTGTCGTTCTTGTACTCGTCAGAAGTCCACCATACAGTGTCCTTGCTTACCTCGTCCATTACGAAGAACTTGTCCTTAGGTGAACGACCTGTGTAAACACCAGTCATCACGTTTACAGCACCGAGCTCAGTCTCCTGACCCTTCTCGAAACCTTCAAGACCAGCTTTTGTCTCCTCTTGGAACAAAACCTCATAAGACGGATTGTGCAATACCTCTACTGCACCAGTGATTCCGTACTTGCTCAAATCAATGTTTGCCATTTTAATTACTTGTAAAAATTATGGTTAAATACTCTATTTATTTCTCTTTTTCGGTTGCAAGGAAACCTTCCTTTCAAACCGTGTACAAATTTAACAATGTTTTCTTTCAATCAAAAGAGGAATACTAAAACTTTTGCACTAAAGTTGCTAAAAATGTTTTATAACATATTTCACCTTCATAACATGCTCTCAAAGTGGCAATCCGAGTTGGCAATTCTCCCAAAGAGATTATTGAGGTATAGAAAAAAAGAAGCAGGTCCCCCGCTGCTTTAGGACCTGCTTCGACGTAAGATGTGAGTTGTAAGATTACGCAGCGGTATGCCGTTATTTTACCTCCCAGATGTCATTGGTGAGGAGCAACTCTTCGAAGGTATGATAAGGCTTCTTGCCCTTCACCTCTTCGATCTGTGCTTCCACAGCCTCATCATAGGTGGGAGCCTCCACATCGCGGATTACACCGAGTGCGATGGGGAAGTCGGGGCCCTCCATGAGCGCGAGCTTAAGCTGCACGGTATTATCCTGACAATGAGCATCGTGCACAAGGATATCATCGATAGTAACACCGTCCTCGCCAATCTTCACGACCTTGAGTCCGAAGCCCTCTTGCATGAGGCCATACTCATTGTTTTCGCCAAACACCATAGGTTGTCCGTGACGCAAGTAGATGGCATTCTTGGCACGTCCCTCCTTATTATATACACTGTCGTGTGTACCATCGTTGAAGATGACGCAGTTTTGCAGAATCTCACACACCGAAGCGCCCTTGTGGGCATGAGCAGCCTTGAGCACCTCCACAGTACCAGGAGCATCGGTGGCTACGGCACGGGCAAAGAAGTTGCCACGAGCACCAAAGCAGAGCTCGGCAGGGCGGAAGGGGTCCTCCACGGTGCCGTAGGGGCTCGACTTGCTCACGAAACCACGCGGACTGGTGGGCGAGTACTGTCCCTTGGTGAGACCGTAGATGCGGTTGTTGAGCAATATCATGTTGAGGTTGATATTGCGACGGTTGGCGTGAATGAAGTGGTTACCACCGATAGCGAGTCCGTCGCCATCGCCACTCACCTGCCATACTGACAATTCGGGATTGGCCACTTTACAGCCAGTAGCGATAGCTGCAGCACGTCCATGAATGGTATTCATACCATAGGTATTCATGTAGTGGGGCAAGCGGCTCGAACAACCAATACCTGAGATCACTGCCACATTGTGCGGAGCAACGCCAATCTCAGCCATTGCCTTGTGCAATGAGGCGAGGAAGAAGTGGTCGCCGCAGCCGGGACACCAGCGGGGCTGACCTTTCTTATAGTCGGTAGCAGTCCAAACTCGGCCCCCCTCATTCCCCCCTTGGGGGGATGACATGCAGGCAGTATTGCATTTATTCTGTTCCATATATTATATTCTTTTTAATTGACAATAATACATTATCTATATCACATAAGACTTGTTCATTCGTGAAGCGGATGACTTTGAATCCATGCTGCTGCAACCATTGAGTACGCTCTTCATCGCTAATCTGCTGTTCGGGCAAAGAATGGTATCTACCATCTAATTCCACAACCACTTTCTTAGGCAAACATACAAAATCAGCAATAAACTCGCCTATGATGTGTTGCCTCCGGAAAGGCTCGCCCAACTGGTTTCCTCTCAACTCTCTCCACAACACCATCTCTGCTTCTGTCGGCCTGGCTCTATTCACTCGTGCAAACTCTTTCAGCAGTTTATAAATGTAGGGAGCAGCCGTGCAGTATGAATAGTCATCCATCGCGTCACGCCTGGGTCTTCCCCCCTTGACTTTGGCCCCTTCGGGCGTCGACCTTCGGTTGGGGGGATAAGAGGGGGGCCAAATTATTGACCAGTGTGCTGACTTCGAACGGCTGTCCCTTAACCTCATTGTACTGCATAGGAACGAAGCCATCGACCTTCATGCGCAACCAAGCAGCGAGCTGACCGGCATTCTGCTCGGCCACCACCACTTTGGGATACTTTCGAAGCACCTCTGCGGTGTTAGCAGGCAACGGATTGATGTACTTGAAGTGAGCAAGTGCAACCTTCTTACCAGCAGCACGCATCTCATCCATAGCAGCATGCAAGTGGCCATAAGTACCACCAAAGCCCACGATGAGCAGTTCGGCATCCTCCTTGTCGCCCTCCACCTCAAGATCGGGCACAGGGATAGTATCTATCTTCTGCTGACGTAAGCGAGTCATCAGGTCGTGGTTCTCGGGATCGGTAGAGATAGCACCTGTCTTGTTATCCTTCTCCAAGCCACCGAGGATATGTTGGAAGCCCTCGCGTCCAGGCACTGCCCAGTAGCGCACGCCGTTCTCGGCCTGGCGCTGGTAGGGAGTCCAAGTGCCACGGAGTTCCTCGGGCACGTAGGGCGGATTGATGGCGGCATATTCAGCCAAGTTGGGCAAGCGGAAGGCGCCCGAACCGTTGGCGATGAAGGCATCGGTGAGCAACACCACGGGAGTCATGTGCTCGAGGGCAATCTTACAAGCCATATAGGCTGCATCGAAGCAGTCGGTGGGCGATGTGGCTGCCAACACGGGCATGGGCGACTCGCCATTACGACCAAAGAGCACTTGTAGGAGGTCGGTCTGCTCCGACTTGGTGGGCAGACCTGTCGCAGGACCACCACGCTGAACGTCGAGCACCACGAGCGGGAGTTCCATGATAACAGCGAGGTTCATAGCCTCTGACTTGAGGCAGATACCGGGGCCCGAGGTAGATGTCACTGCCAAAGCGCCTGCATACGAAGCACCTACAGCAGAAGCACAGCCTGCGATCTCGTCCTCACACTGCACGGTAGTAACACCCAATGACTTGTGCTTAGAGAGCTCGTGCAACACATCCGTAGCGGGAGTGATGGGATATGAACCCAGATAGAGTTTCAAGCCGGCCTTCTCTGCAGCAGCAATGAAGCCATATGCAGTAGCCTTGTTTCCAGTGATGTCCATGTAGCGGCCAGGCACCTTGTGCTTGGTCTCCACACGGTATACGTTCATAGCTGAGCTATGTGTATTGTGACCATAGTCGTAACCAGCCTGGATTACCTTGATGTTAGCCTCAGCCAAAGCAGGCTTCTTGCCAAACTTCTCGCGCAGGTAGTTGAATGCCACGTTCAGGTCGCGATCAAAGAGCCAGCACACAAGACCCAAGGCAAACATATTGCGACACTTGAGCACCGCCTTCGGCTCCATGCCACTCTCTACAAGACAGTCCTTCACCATCTGTGTGATGGGACATGCGATAACGCGGTCGGCATCAATACCCATCTCTGCCAAGGGATCTTCGGTCTCAAACGCTGCCTTCTTCAAGTCGGCAGCACCGAACGAATCGGTATCTATAATAATGGTAGCATCGGGCTTGGCATAGCGATACTGTGTCTTCAGAGCAGCGGCATTCATCGCCACTAGCACGTCGCACAGGTCGCCCGGAGTATATACACGTCCGGCACCGATATGTACTTGGAATCCCGATACACCAGTAAGGCTTCCTTGCGGGGCACGTATATCAGCGGGATAGTCGGGGAAGGTGCAGATGTCGTTACCTACGGTAGCCGACACGGTAGAGAAGATGTTTCCTGCCAACTGCATGCCGTCGCCTGAGTCGCCCGAAAAGCGCACGATAACCTCGTCGCGCTCTTTTACGATAATTTCTTCACTCATTTTCTTGTTGCAATTATTAAATCGAGTTGCAAATTTCGTTATTTTTACTGAATATCAAAATACATTTGCACGAATATTTCATTTACCTCACAAAAAAGCGAGGAGGACAGCGCCACCGCGTCGTCCTCCCCCGATGCAACCTCACTGCGAGGTCCATGTCAATACTTTTTTAAGTTTCGCGAGACTCAACTCTTAAGAGTTAAATGCATTTAAAGGGAGATATCGCTTCGCTCTTGGGAAGTTAAATGCCAATAGTCCTTTCGCGCGTTCAACACATTTGGCCTTTATCTCCATTTAAATCCATTTATCTCCTCAACCTATATATGTACCGTGTTTATTTCTTAATATGCTTGTCCGATATGCGTATCCACATCTCGCGCATCACCACGTTGCCACTATTGTTGTCAAACTCGAGTATCAACACATCCTTCTCCTTGTCGGTAAAGTGATATTTGATGGGCAGCGTGAGGTCAATCTTCTCGGGCATGAAGTGCGCCTTCACGGTCTCGCTATAGAGGCTATCGTTCTGCACCGCAAAAGTACCCCTCTGCGTGATGGTGCCAGCCGACTGCGGACTGTTGACAAACATCGTCGAGAAGGTGCCATCCTTTTCAATGATCTTCAGCACGGGGTTAAACACGATGTTCACCTTGCCATCGCCATGCTCGATATTGCGCACCTGCTGCCATATACCCACAAGGTCGCTCTTCACCTCTTTCGTTTTCTTTGCGCTCAAGCCGCTCAATCCCACCAGGAGAGCCGCCATAATCAGACAAATTCTTTTCATAATACAGATTTTTAAGCATGTGTGTGCCACAAAGTTAGCAAAAGCCTTTCACAATCGCAAATTTCAACGGAGAAAATTTGGGAGTTGCCGCCGCATATCGTACCTTTGGATAAAAATTCAACACACCTATATATAATAGTATGAAGAAAGAACAAGCCATCTTTGCCGCAGGTTGCTTCTGGGGCGTACAATACCAGCTACAGCGCGCCCAGGGCGTCATCGCCACCTCAGTAGGCTACATCGGCGGTCCCGAAGAGAACCCCGTATATGCCGATGTCAAAGCCCACCGCACACAGCACGTAGAGGCCGTGTGGGTAGAGTACGATGCCGACGTGGTGAGCTACGAATCATTGTGCCGACTCTTTTTCGAGATCCACGACCCCGCGCAGACCGACGGTATCGGTCCCGACATAGGTCCTCAGTACCGCAGTCAGATATTCTACTTCGACGACACCCAGCTCCGCACCGCCCAGCAGGTGATAGAGTTGCTCCGTAGCAAGGGGCACGAAGTGAACACTACATTGCGCCCCGCCCAGCACTTCTGGCCTGGCGAAGAATACCATCAGGACTACTACAACAAGACCGGCGAAAGCCCCTACTGTCACATCCGAGTAAAAAAGTTCTAACCCTTACACACAATACCATGCGCACCGCACTCTTCTCGTTCCTCGTGCTGCTCGGCTCATGTGCCACACACGAAAGCCACGAAGCCACCCTCAAGTCGGTCCTCGCCGACAAGTTCCACATCGGCACCGCACTTAACTCATGGCACATCGCCGGGCGCGACAGCATGGCACACGAGGTCATCACCCGCCATTTCGATGCCATCGTAGCCGAGAACTGCATGAAGAGCATGTACCTGCAGCCCCGCGAGGGTGAGTTTCGCTTCCGCGAGGCCGATGCCTTCGTACGCTTTGGCGAAGAGCACCACATGCACGTCACCGGCCACTGCCTCATCTGGCACTCACAACTCCCCCATTGGTTTCTCACCGATGATGAGGGCAACGATGTCAGCCCCGAGGTACTGCGCCAGCGAATGAAGTCGCACATCAGCACCGTCGTAGGCCGCTACAAGGGGCGCATCAAGGGTTGGGATGTAGTCAACGAAGCCATCATGGAGGACGGTTCCTACCGCCGCAGCAAGTTCTACGAAATCCTCGGCGAAGAGTTCATCCCCCTCGCCTTCCAATATGCCCACGAAGCCGACCCCGATGCCGAGCTCTACTACAACGACTACAACATGTACTTCCCTGGCAAGCGCGAAGCCGTGTGCCGCCTCGTGGGTGAACTCAAGGCCCGCGGTCTGCGCATCGATGCCGTAGGCATGCAAGGCCATGTAGACATGCGCCACCCCAGCCTCGAGGAGTTTGAAGCCAGCATCAACGCCTTTACCGACGCAGGCGTCAAGGTCATGATCACCGAGTTTGACATGAGTGCCCTCCCCTCCCCCTGGCAATCAGCCAACCTCAGCGACACCCTCAGCTACGAGCAGCGCATGAATCCCTACACCGACGGCCTCCCCGAAGCCGTTGACGCCGAGTGGAACGAACGCATGATGCAATACTTCCAACTCTTCCTCGCCCATGCTGACGACATCACCCGTGTCACCCTCTGGGGTGTCACCGATGCCACCTCATGGAAGAACGACTTCCCCGTGCGCGGCCGCACCGATTACCCCCTACTCTTCGACCGCCACTACCAGCCTAAAGCCGTAGTGCAACAGCTAATCAACACTGCCCGATAAAGGTTTTTGAGTCGTAGTATCCAAAGACGCATTCAGTTCCCTGTCACGTCTCACTCTGACTTGTAGGAGAGGATATGAATGGTGACTCCGATGGCAATGGCAATCATGAGACACTTGAGCCAGATGGAGGCGAGGATGTAGGCGCAGAAAAGAAGTGAGGCCCACAGCAGCGTGAGGGTGACGACCTTAGCATGCAGGGGAATAACCTTGCGCTCAGTGAGGTTGCGGAGATAGGCACCCAAGTGGGGATGACTCATGAGCCAATGATACATGCGGCGCGAACCGCGATAGTAGCACCAAGCGGCAAGTAACAACAAAGGAGTGGTGGGCAACACAGGCAGAAAGATGCCAATGATGCCCACTACTAAACTGAGGGTACCGAGAAGTAAATAGAAAAACTTCACTTCCTTAAATGAGGAGTTAGGGATGAGGAGCTATGAGCAATTCCTACCTCCTAACTCCTACTTCCCAATTAATTACATATCAAAGTCCATGCCTTCGCCTCCCATGCCGTACTCGGGCGACATGCCTGAGTCGTCCATCTTGCGAGGCTTCTTGGCACGCATGTTACCAAAGCTATAGGTGAGGGTAGCACTGAGGCGACGACCACCACGGAAGCTGCTGCTCTCTTGATAGAACTCACCATCAACGAACTTCACAGAGTGGAAGCGGCGCGAGTTGAGCAGGTCGCGACCATTAAGTGAGAGGCTCCACTTACCGCCGGCAAACTGCTTGCGCAGGCCTGCATCGAGTCCATAAGTAGGCTCACGATAGCCCTGCGCGATGACACTCTTGGCATTGTACATACCAGTAACCTGCAATGACCATGCCTTGGGCAGACCCATCATGGCCATCATACGGAGGTTCCATGAGAAGTCGGAGCTGGCGTCGCCATGAAGGTTTTGACCGTTGGGCATGAGGAAGTCGAAGGCCTCAAGCTTATAGTAGTACATGTTAAGCGTGGTGGTAAGGTCGAGTTTACCGAAGAAGCGGTTCTTGCCCACAATCTCGACACCGGATGAGAGCGACTGCGCCACGTTCTCTGTGGTGCTGTACATGATATCGCCCTCCATGTAGGAGATGCGCTGCATAATGTCGTCGGTGGTGCGGTAGTAGGCCGAGAGCGAAAGCATGTGATTCTCCCACGACTTGAGATAGTTGAGTTCGAAGGCGTTGGAGTATTCGGGCTTGAGGAGGGGGTTACCGAACGAGATGTTGGTAGAGTCTGTGATGTTTTGGAACGAGTTGAGCTGTCCACCCCAAGGACGGCGCACACGCTTGGTGTAGTTAACTTGCAATTCGTTGTCGCCAGGGAGCTGATAAGAGAGGAACACACTGGGGAAGAGCTTGAAGACGGGCTCAAGAGGCTCGTAGTGGGGTACTTCAGCGCCACCGGCCACCTCTTTGGAGTGAGAATTGGTGCTCACCTTATAGTATTCGCCGCGCATGCCTACCTGATAACCGAAGTTCTTCCACAACTTACCCGAGTAGGTAGCATAGAGGGCGTGGAGGTCGCGGTTGTAAACAAAACGGTTGTAGAGTGCCACAATCTCGTTCTGACGATCGGGGTCAGAGTAGGTGCTCACAGGGCTATTCTCGCGCGAGAAGGTACCGCGGTATCCTGCCTGCAACTTATGGTTTTCGTTGAAGGCGTTCTCATAATCGAGTTGGAGTTCGTACTCGGTATTGTCCATCGTATTGTCCTGAAGTTGGAACGACTGATAGTCGAGAACACCCTCGCGGAAGGTAGAGTCAGCAAAGAAGTTGCTTCCCTCATGACCCCATGAGTGACGCGAAGCGGTGAAGTCAAGATAGTGGGTGGTGCTCCACTCGTGTTTGTAGCCGAGGCTGAGGTTATACATGAGCATGTCGCCCGAACTGGTGCTGGTGCGACGACGGGTATAGTCGGGGGTGCCAAGAAGACCTCCTTCGTAGAAAATATCGTTGGTGTGATGATTACCACCCATCATGCCCATGAGGTCGAAGGAGATGTGGTCCTTCTCGGTGGGATGCCAGGTGAGTCCAGCACGGGCAAACATGTTTCCACCATTCATATCGCCGCGACCAATTTGATCGAGGTAGGTAGTGTCGCCTCCCATGTAGGTCTCGCGATAGCTGTCGTTCTCGTTCATATTGCGACGGTCGCGATAGCTGATGTTGGCATAGGCGTCGAGAATGCCGCTGCTATAGTTGATATTGGCACTGGCATTGTATCCACCAAAGTCGGTGGTATTCATCGTGTTGGCACCTACCTGAGCGCTACCGTAGTAGCCAGCCTTGCGGTCGCGCTTGAGCACGATGTTGATGATACCCACGGTTCCCTCGGGGCTGTACTTGGCCGAGGGGTTGGTGATGACCTCGATGCGCTCAATACTCTCGGCGGGCATCTGCTCGAGGATGTCGCCTTGGTTGTCGGCAGTGAGACCCTGTGCCTTACCGTTGATCCATACGGTGACGCTCTCAGAGCCGCGCAGCGATACGGTACCCTCGGTGTCGACCTCTACGGAGGGGATATTCTGCAGAATGTCTGATGCCGAGCCACCAGTAGCGGCAATGGCTTGGTCGACATTGAATACCTTCTTGTCGATCTCGAACTTCATCTGCGCGCGAATACCGGTGACCTCGACCTCGCCCAGCATCTGATTGTCTTCTTCGATGGCAATCTGCTTGAAATGGGCGCTCTTGGCCTGTGCCGAGAGGGTAAACTCACGGGTGGTGCTCTGATAGCCGATGTATGACACGGTGAGCACGTAGCTGCCATAGTTCAGTCCCTCGATACGGAAAGCACCGTCAGAATCGGTGATGACACCGCCAGCAATGTTGTCGCTTCCCTTGGGGGTGGCTACTACGTTGACAAACTCTACGGCTTCGCCAGTGGCCTTGTCTACCACCTTACCACGCACGCTACCCTGCGCCATCGCAGCGCAAAGCGGTGCCAACACTCCTACGAGAAGGAGCAAGAATTTCTTCATCATTCGTCTGTTATTTTTATGTGTTTTTTATATTCTCAGGTCCTACGCAAACCTCACACCGATTAGACTCGCAGAGTGCGTTAAGGTTTATTATTGCTAATTGGGTTTTTCATTGCAGACCCTAATCGGCAAAAATCGGGCACAAAGGTACAACAAAATCTTCATTTGGGGAATTATTTGGGGGCATCAATGGGCATGTTGTTAATATAAGTAGTAACTTTGCACCTGATTTTTCAGGCGCCCTTGTAGTTCAATGGATAGAACGCGCCCCTCCTAAGGGTGAGATATGAGTTCGATTCTCATCGGGGGTACTTGAAAACTGACTTTAGAAAGACAGAAAAAAAATATTTTACAAATTAATTAACCAAACAAACACATGTTTACCAATTTTTTCGGTTCGCATCTGATTGAGGAATACCACAATTGGAAGAAGAAGAAAAGAGATGAAGGTGTCAACAATCCTTTGGCTAAGACCTTCAAGTTGTTATTCGTAATCGCTGTAGTTTCAACCATCTGGTTGTTGCCCACTACCGCTTTCGGTATCGATGGCCTCACCGTAGTTGAGCAGCGCATCATCGGCGTATTCGTATTCGCCACTTTGATGTGGGTACTCGAGGCTATCCCCGCATGGAGCACATCGCTCATCGTGGTGGCATTGCTATTGTTCGCAACATCAGACAGCGCATTCAAGTTCCTCAACGAGGGTTATGCACCCGAGCAGTTGGGTACAGTGCTCAAGTATCAGGATATCCTGCACTGCTTTGCCGACCCCATCATCATGCTCTTCATCGGTGGTTTCATGCTCGCTATCGCAGCCACCAAGTATGGTCTTGACGCTAAGATTGCCAAGGTGCTGCTCAAGCCCTTCGGCACACAGTCACGCTTCGTGCTCCTCGGCTTCATCGTGGTGACAGGTCTCTTCTCTGCCTTCATCAGCAACACTGCTACTGCAGCTATGATGCTTGCCTTCTTGGCTCCCGTATTGAAGGCGCTCCCCGCTGATGGTAAGGGTAAGATTGGTCTTGCTCTCTCTATCCCCGTAGCAGCCAACATTGGTGGTATGGCTACTCCTATCGGTACACCTCCTAATGGTATCGTACTTAAATATCTCGAAGAGATGGGCATGGGTATGGGCTTTGGCGCAATGGGTGTAAACCCCATGTCTGCAATGCAACAGAACGGTGCTCAGAATCAAATGGATATGGGTGCTCAGATAGCGTCAGCTGTAAATGCTTCATCCGCTAAGGCTGTTCCCGCGGCTGATACATGGAAGTGCTCCTGCGGCACGGAAAATACCGGAAAATTCTGTAATCAGTGCGGAAGCAAGAAGCCCGAGGTTAAGAGCGCAGACACGTGGAAATGCTCCTGCGGAAAAGAAAATACGGGTAAGTTCTGCTCGGAATGCGGAAGCAAGAAACCCGAAAATACTTCCTGGATATGCTCTTGCGGAAAAGAAAACACAGGAAAATTCTGCTCCGATTGCGGAAACAAAAAGCCCGAAAAGCTTGTATGTGCAGGTTGCGGCAAGGAGCTTGCTCCCGGAACAAAATTCTGTCCCGATTGCGGAACAAAGGCATAAGACATATTTTAAAATAATACAGAATAAATCATAAAGATATAAGTGAGGA
>JAFZFZ010000078.1 GCA_017557005.1 Bacteroidaceae bacterium
CCAGCGATGTAGCACCACGCTCTACGGCATGCAAAGCCTTAGCGTTAGCCTCGGCGAAGTCACATACGTCGATATCTTGGCGCACGAGCCATTCATTGTTGTCTTTCTTGTTACCACGCACGAAGGGGAATTCGCCCGGTAGCGCAGTAGTGGTAGCCAGTGAAGCGATGTCCTCCTGGCGATAGAAGGGCTGTACGGCGAATCCCTCATTGGTCTTCCACACCAGCTTCTTCTCGTAGTCAGCACCCTTAAGGTCGGCAACGGCCTTTTCCTTCCACGCTTCGGTGGTGGTAGGTGCAAACTCGCTGAAAAGTTTTTCTTTACTATTTGCCATAGTCTTTTCGTGAATTATGATTTATAAAATTGGTTTTGTAGTTAAATAACTGAAAGGCAAAGGTACATTTTTTTTTATAAAGTCATCATAATTATTAGTAAAGTTTTCTTAAAAGATATATTTACTATCTCAAAAGCGAGGCTTGATGGCTTTAATAAAGGTATTTTCCCATTGTAACGGCTGACTCTCATTGCCGTAGCGATCAATAGCAGTGATAGCATAATGACGCGGGCGAGTGAGGCTCTGCGTAGGTTCACTAAAGAGTGTATCTGCACGATAGGTACCAAGCAGCAGGTTAGGATCATCGGTGTCAACCGGATAGCTGTAACTACCATATATATTATATAGGAGCGCATCACCAGCTTTGTACCAAGCAAGCGTGATGCTATCGCGATCAATGGTGACGCCCGAAAGTTGCGGTGCAGGAGGTGGTGTATCAGAAAGCCACGGCATGGCAGGCACCAATGCGGGAGTAGGGTAAAAATAGTTGAGATAATCGTAGATGCCCTTGACATTGTCGGTAACGAAGCGCGAGCGGAACTGTGCTGCACCTCCAATAGGATGCGCACGCACTACATTGAGCTGACGAACAACCTCCTCCAAATCCCAATCCTTCTCATCGGGATGCAACTGATAGGTTCCCATACCTGCCACTACGTGGCGACCATAGCTACCCTCGCACCAATCAGTAACAAAGGGATAGAAGTGTTGCCCCGTGTAGTAGAGCATGGGGAAGATTGCATCGACGATGCCCGTACGCATCCACTCCTTGGCTTCCTGATGCACGGTATGATAGGCATTCCATCCATAACTACTGTAGCGCGAGGTATCAGCGTGCTTGCCCAGCGTAGCAGCACTCACGCACACCCAGGGCTTGAGGCTCTTGACCTTGGCATAGAGCGTGCTCATGAGGTGCGTAATATTACTACGGCGCCAGTCGGCCTTACTCATACCCCGACGATTGCAACTATAGAGTACACCATCGGGATAGTTGGCATTGCCCTCGGGATAGCGTATATAGTCGAAATGAATACCATCGACATCGTAGCGGGTGACAATCTCTTCAACCAATGCGCTCAAATGTTCAGCTGTAGCAGGATGCGAAGGTTCCATATACCACGCCCCCTTAAACTTGGTGCACTGAGCGGGACGTTTGGCAGGAAGCGACTGCTTGCCATGCGCTCTCACATGGGTCGCATCACCCAAAGGGATGGTGACAAGCCAAGCATGTAGCTGCATACCACGCTTGTGACATTCGTCGATAGCAAAGGCCAGGGGGTCGAAGTTGGGCGCTACACCGTGCTTGCCTGTAAACACCGAACTGAAGGGTTCGATGGATGAGGGATAGATAACATCACCACGGACACGGGTCTGCAGCAGAATCGTATTAACGTTGATTGCTTGCAAACTATCAAGAATGGTGCACAACGCCTCTTTCTGCTCGGCCTCACGAGTGGGGCCCACGATACTCTCTATGGGCCAATCGAGTCCCTTGATGGTGGTGAGCCACACGGCACGATACTCACGCTTGGGAGCATCAACAAACTGTCCGTACAGGTCGCCAGAAGGGAAGAGAAGCAGTATAATGAGCGATAATATTAGTAGTCGGATTGATTTCATGGCGCAAAAGTAAGCAATAAATCAATGAAAAAAGGGAATAGAGAATTGAAAAATAAAAAAAACACACCTTCATGAACCGTTATTAGTGAAAACATCGTAATTTTGCGACTTCAAAATAGGTAGATAGCAAGTTTTTATGGTAACATTTTCTGCAGCACTGGCCCTGCTCATCATCGGCTATATAATATATGGTAGTTTCGTAAACCGCGTGTTTGCCCCCGACGCAAAGCGCCGCACACCTGCTGTAACACTCAACGATGGCGTAGACTATATCCCCATGCCCACATGGAAGATATTCATGATACAATTCCTCAATATCGCTGGCCTCGGCCCCATCTTTGGCGCCATCATGGGAGCACAGTTTGGTACCGCATCGTATCTATGGATTGTGATAGGCACTCTCTTTGCGGGTGCGGTGCACGACTTCTTTGCCGGATGCCTCTCGATACGAAATAATGGAGCCAACCTACCCGAACTTATCGGCAAATATCTCGGCGGAGGAGCCAAGACAACGATGAACATCTTCTCACTCGTGCTTATGGTACTCGTGGGAGCAGTATTCGTATCGGGTCCAGCCGAATTGCTGGCAGGCATGACACCCTCGGCTTTCAATGCCACCTTCTGGATTGTGGTCATCTTCCTCTACTACGTGTTGGCCACCCTGCTACCTATCGACAAGATTATCGGTCGTATATACCCCATCTTTGCCATCGCGCTATTGTTCATGGCCTTCGGCATTCTGGTGATGCTCTTCGTCAAGCGCCCCCAATTACCCGAGATTTGGAATGGCTTCGGTACCAAATATGACTCATCACCCATCTTCCCCATGATGTTTGTGAGCATTGCATGTGGTGCCATCAGTGGATTCCACGCAACACAGTCGCCTCTCATGGCACGTTGCATGAAGAATGAGTGCCATTGCCGTCCCATCTTCTATGGCGCAATGGTTACCGAGGGTATCGTGGCCCTCATTTGGGCGGCTGCAGCCACCTGGTTCTTTGGAGAGCATGGCACAGTCGATGCAGCTACGGGCATCCCCTATAGTGGTGCTAAGGTGGCTACGCTGATATCAAAAGATTGGCTTGGTGCCGTAGGCGGCATCGTAGCATTGCTCGGTATCGTGGCCGCCCCCATCACCAGTGGCGACACAGCCTTGCGCTCGGCACGCCTTATCTTGGCCGACTTCCTGCACATGGAGCAGCGCAGCATCAAGCGCCGCTTGTTCATCTGCATCCCCCTATTTTTGGTCACTATGGCTACACTCATCTATAGCTTGGCCGATGCCGATGGATTCAAGATTATATGGCGCTACTTTGCGTGGTGCAACCAGACACTCTCCGTATTCACCCTTTGGGCTATCACTGTATACTTAGTACAAGAGAAGAAACCCTACTGGATAACCCTCATCCCTGCCCTATTCATGACTTGTGTCAGCACCACCTACATCAGCATGGCGCCCGAAGGTTTCGGATTGCCCGCCCCTATAGGCTATGGTATCGGTGCAGCATCGGCGATAGGAGGAATCGCATGGTTTGCGACGTGGATGCATCGCAGAAAAAAGTAAGTTTAAGTCTCACACTGGGCATGATGCAAGACATCAGCCCAACACCTCCTGCAATATATCCAGCGATTTGATTGCTGGAAAACCGGGTATATGGAGCGAAAAGTAACGCGCCAAATAGCGTATCAGACGTGCCCGATCGTGACGATTCATGGCAATCTCTATCATCGACGCATAGTTTGCCTCACTCAATCGGCATAGCAACTCTGCATCACGCTCGTCCATCATCAGCTCCGATGCTATACCCGCAGATACAAAATGTCCGCTCGTCAAGTCAAAAGAGCAATTCTGAACATATTCCTCCACATTGGGAGCAATACCCAAGAAGCGAGCCAGCTTGAGCAACAATACCAAATGAAAATTGGCATACCCCTCCTGAGCGGCATCAAACCACTGCATGGAGTGCTCCATATATATATATAGGTCACGGTTCTCTGCTTCACCTCCCAAAGCATGAGCCATAAATTCGGCCAACATCATGGCGACATAACGTTTTACCGGATCGACAGGAATCTCTTGTTGCACGAAAAGCAAACGCACCTCCTTCATTCGATGCAACGTTGCATTGGGCTTGGCATCCCACTGGAAGGCGAGAAACGACAAGGGCTGAAATAAACGAGCATTCGCTCCCGAGCGCTTGCCACGCGAAGCATTGATCATAAAAGAAACATGCCCATGCGAAGCAGTAAAAACATGTGCTATGAAGGACTTGTCGTCATACTTCACACACCGCAAAACAATGCCTTTATCGTCGATAAACATAGGTAATGGGGATTAAAAACGACGCAAAACTACAAAAAATCGCGTTTTGAACAAAAAAAAAGTAGAAATCGTTTGCAGATTCAAAAAAAGTACCTACCTTTGCATCCGCTTTCGAGCAGCAAGCCTCGGTAAAACGAGACAAACAAAAGGATGGCGCTATCGTCTATCGGTTAGGACGTGAGATTTTCATTCTCAAAAGCGGGGTTCGATTCCCCGTAGCGCTACAAAGTTAAATTAAATAATAGGAAGATTAGAAATGGCAAACCACAAATCATCGCTGAAGAGAATCAGACAGACTGAAACCAGAAGATTGCGCAACAGATACTACGCAAAGACCATGCGTAACGCAGTTCGTAAGCTCCGCGCAACAACTGATAAGGCTGAAGCTCAAGCTTTGTATCCTTCTGTTCAGAAGATGTTGGATAAGCTCGCTAAGACTAACAACATCCACAAGAACAAGGCTGCTAACTTGAAGTCTAAGCTCTGCGCTCACATCGCAAAACTCTAAGAGATACCTTATCACAACAATAAGTATAGGGTCGGAAGAAATTCCGACCCTTTGTTGTAAAATAAGGAGCCTCACGCCCATCACACCCAATCACCAACCATTATGATCGAATACCTTAAAGGCGACATCACAGAGCTAACCCCTACCACGGCCACCATCGAATGCCATGGCGTGGGATACCTCGCTAATATATCGCTGAACACATACACAGCCATCCAAAATCGTCCGCAGACAAAGCTTTATATCTATGAGGGCATACGTGAAGATGCCTACATCCTATACGGCTTTGCTGATAAACGTGAGCGCGAACTCTTCATGCAACTCATCTCCGTATCTGGTATCGGAGGAAACACCGCACGCACCATCCTCTCAGCCCTCAACCCCAACGAGCTTTGCGAGGTGATTGCCTCAGGTAACGACAAACTACTCAAGATGGTAAAGGGCATCGGAGGAAAAACCGCCCAACGCATCATCGTAGAACTCAAAGACAAGATTGGCACCATCGACAGCAACAGCCAGGAAACAAGCCTTGGCAACGCCCTATTTGCCGACACCACAAGTGAGGTGCTCGACAGCGCTGTGGCCGCCCTTACTATGCTGGGATACACTGCCGCAGCTTCACAAAAGGTCGTGAAGAGCATCATTAAGGAGCAACCTACAGTAAGCGTAGAGGCTGCTATCAAAGAGGCATTACGCAGACTGTAATGCTACGAGGCAAAACATAGCCTCGTCAAAAGAAATGATTGGATTGAATTAGAGTTCCGCCCCATACAACTCATCAAGCTTTGCTTGTAGAGTCTTCAGCTCGCCCAGTACATGTTCGAGCTTAGCTGTTAGTTTCTGACGATCCACAACTTGCTCTTTGCTGGTCTTAAGACGCGCACGTGCAGCCTTGACAGTAAGACCCTGCACCTTGACCAAGTGATGAATGAGTCGCACCAACTCAATATCAGACTCCTTATACTGACGCACACCCGTTGCCGTCTTCTGCGGATTCAAAGTAGGTATCTCCTTCTCCCAAAAGCGCAATGTAGGCTCAGGCACGCCCACCATGGCCGCCACCTCGCGTATGCTATAGTATAGTTTCAAATCCTTAGCCATAACCTTGCCGACTGCTTGATTTATATAATCGAACGACTCACTCAGATATCCATATTCAGTATTCGTCCACCCTTTAATCCAGCACTTTACCATGATTATCGGCCATGCGTATCATCTCCTCATACTGATCCGCATCCAAATCCATAAAGTAGTAGTTTGCCGGATTCACATGACGACCACGCTGCAACACCTCGTAATGCAAGTGAGGACCTGTAGAGCGACCGCTATTACCCGAGAGAGCAATGGTCTGCCCGCGCTGCACACGCTGCCCCTGCTTGACATTAAAACTCTTAAGATGCGCATAGCGTGTCTCATAACCATAACCATGGTCGATGACTATGATATATCCATATCCGCTTTCACGACGAGCCTTCTTCACCACGCCATCGGCCGTAGCATATACCGGAGTACCTATATCGCAACTAAAGTCCATGCCCTCATGGAAGATACGGGTCTGATAGATCGGATGTATACGATATCCATACCCCGAAGCCATACGTTTCAAATCCTTATTAGACACAGGCTGTATAGCCGGCAAGTGACGCAACATATCCTCGTGGTTCTTGTAGAAGTCCACCACCTCATCAAATGATTTCGACTGTATATAAAGTTGACGACTCAACGCATCCAACTTCTGCGTGGTAGCTATCACCAAATCCGCATTGTCAAGGTCCTCAAATGCCTCATAGCGATTGGTGCCTGTATAGCTTGCATTACGCACATCAGAGGGTACCGGGTCAGCCATAAACATCACACGATAGAGGTTATCGTCGCGCTGACAGATATCATCCATCACCTCCATAGCCTCATCTACACGTTGCGACAACAACATGTACTGACCTCGCAGACGCACATTCTCTTCGCGCAACTCCTCCACATTCTCCGGAGTACCCAAGACGAGTAGCATGATGCCGTATCCCGCCACACCCAACAACAGGCAAAAGAGCATGCTACGCAATGTCGTAAGGAGTCGTTCCCTACGGCTTGGGAACACACGGTCATACATCTTGGTTTTCTCGTTGTACTTGTAATATACGTTTCTCATAGGGCTCATACGAGTAATTCAACAGGGAAGCAACTCACCTACCTATATATTTCAGACAAAAGTACAAAAACGTACGCTCCCATGCAAACGATTATCCCATAAATTAGCCATTTTTACCTGATTGAAAAGTTTTTTTAACACACCCACCCATTCGGCTTGCACAAAAATTAAAATATTCATACATTTGCAAAAAAGAAAACTCTTATGAAACTACGACCATTAGGAAACACGGGCCTCGAAGTTTCGCCCCTCAGCTTCGGAGCATCATCATTGGGCGGTGTCTTTCACGGAATTAACGAAAGTGACGCAATCCGCGCCGCACACACCGCAATAGAAGGCGGCATGAACTTCATAGACGTATCACCCTACTATGGACACTATAAAGCCGAAACCGTATTGGGCAAGGCTTTACGCGATATTCCGCGCGACAAATATATCCTATCAACTAAGGTAGGACGCTACGGCAAGGACGGAGTCAACACCTGGGACTATAGCGCCCGCCGTGCCACCGAAAGCGTATATGAGAGCATGGAGCGCCTTGGCATCGATCACATTGACCTTATCAACGTGCACGACATTGAGTTTGCCGATCTCCAGCAAATAGTCGATGAAACCCTCCCCGCACTCGTAGAACTACGCGAGAAAGGTATAGTAAGCCATGTAGGCATTACAGACCTACAGCTCGAGAACCTGCAATGGGTGATCGATCGCGTACCAAAAGGCACAGTAGAGACAGTACTCAACTTCTGTCATTTCTGCTTATGCGACGACAAGCTCACTGATTACCTCGACTACTTCGAATCACATGGCATAGGCATTATCAACGCTTCACCCCTCTCTATGGGCTTGCTCTCCGAGCGTGGTGTACCCGCTTGGCACCCGGCTCCACAGCCACTTGTAGAGGCTTGCGCCCGTGCAGCAGCCCATTGTAAAGCCAAAGGATATCCCATTGAGAAGCTTGCCATACAGTATGCCCTCACCAACGAGCGCATAGCCACCACCCTCTTCAGCAGCGCCAACCCCGACAATGTTAAGCGTAATCTGGAATGGGCCAGCGAGCCTATCGACGCCCAACTCGCACAGGAGGTTCAAGACATCATCGGCGACCAAAAACGTGTGAGCTGGAAAAACTCATAATCTCAGCCATCAACCCCTAAAAGAGATAAGCCTATGACGGAAGAAGCATCCTACTTTGCTTCTTCTGTTGTAGGCCAATTGACTAGATACACCTGCTCCGTAGCACGAGTGAAGGCCGTATAGAGCCATCTATAATAGTCCGTGGCCGAGGTTTCAGGAGGCAAATATCCTTGGTCAAGATAAATAGCACTCCACTGACCACCCTGCGCCTTGTGACAAGTGACCGCATAGGCATACTTGATCTGCAATGCATTAAAATGAGGATCTTCGCGCAACTGCTTGTAGCGCTCTTTCTTCTGCGAAATGTCTGCATAGTCCTCCATCACCGCCTCGAAGAGACGATTGCTCTCTTCACGAGTGAGCGAGGGCGACTCTGAGTGCAGCGTATCAAGCAGTACCGTCGTTTCCAACTCATAATCGTCATAATCAGGAAACGATAGCAGCACATCTGCAAAACGGAATCCATAGAGTTCACGCGTACGGCGCACACGGCGCACCACCGCTATGTCGCCATTGGCAATGAACGACAACGGCTGAGCCTGATGTTGCTCGCGCACTAGGCGCTCTATCCAATAATAATTATTCTTCACCACCATGACACGATCACCCGTAGAGAGTTCCTCCTCACGGTATAGAATCATGTTTCGTATGCCCTGGTTATAGATATTCGCTCGTTTGTTTGACCGGCAAATAATCATGCAATCATCAGCCCCCCAATGCGAATAGGCCGTAGTGAGCGACTCCACCAGCTCATCGCCCGGTAGGCGGCACACATCAGAGAACACCCTATAGTCGATAACCGATGCCGGAGAAGAGCCCACCGAAGCATTAGAATACGAAGAGACAAAATCGGGTATTTTCGCCCCATTCAGTTCCATCAGTTTGCAGCGTATCATGGTAGCATTGTAGAGGATACCCGACTCCGAAAGCTGACGCATCACCTGTGTAAGCGTATGCTCATACACCTGCAAACCATACGAAGCCAACACCGAAGGCATCAAGGCCGGACTCTCCTCATCGCCCACAGGAGGCAACTGTGCCGTATCGCCCATCAGCATCAGGCGACACCCCTCGCCGGAGTATACATACTGTATCAAATCATCGAGCAGTCGGCCCGTACCGAAGGTTGACGACGAAAGCCCCTCATTAGATATCATCGAAGCCTCATCGACGATAAAAAGCGTATGCTTCGAGAGGTTCACATTCAGCGAAAATGAATCTGCATCCGTAATCGTTTTTTGGCGGTAGATACGCTTGTGTATGGTCGATGCCGGACACCCAGCATAGGAGGAGAAAACCTTCGCAGCACGTCCTGTAGGAGCCATAAGCACCACTGGTTGCTTCAGTTCCATCAGCGTCTTCACCAAAGCGCCCACCAACGTCGTTTTACCCGTACCAGCGTAACCACGAAGCAGAAAAAGTTCCATATCGTGGCGCGACGTCAAGAACTGCCCCATCATATGGATAACCTCCGATTGCTCCGTAGTGGGAACAAAACCGAAGTTTTCTTTGATTTTTTCCGTTAGGAAGCTATTTATCATCTACTTTAAGAGAAAAAAAACGATTATTTATAGCATATTCAAACTATTTGTTTTACTTTTGCAGTACGAAATTAATAAATAAATCACATAAACATGAAAAAATTAGTAGTAAATTTAATTTTATTGCTCTGCGTATGCGGTCTTGGCTACATCTGCGTGGGCAGCATCATGGGTTCTATCAACTTCGGCAAAGTACGTGAGGCAAGAGAGAAGGAGATCATCGCACGCCTTATCGATATCCGTACCGCACAGGTTGCTTTCCGCGAGCAGAACAAGGGTCAGTACACTGACAGCTTCGACGAGTTGATTTCATTCGTAAAGAACGATAGCATTCCCTTCGTAAAGAAAGTTGGTGAGCTCACCGACAAGCAGCTTGAGGCTGGTATGACTGAGACTAAGGCAGCAAAGTTGATCGAGGATGCACGCAAGGCTACCAAGCCCGCTGTAGCTAAGAGAAAATGGCAGGAGGCTGAGAGCGCAGGTCTCGTAAAGCTCAACAAGAAGGGCGAAGTAGAGGAGTTCATCTTCAGCCGCGACACCTTCTGGGTAGCAGCTATCGATACTCTCTATCCCGCAGGTTTCAATGCAGATTCATTGCGTTATGTTCCCTTCGGTGACGGTGCACAGTTCGAGTTGCGCACAGGTTGCGACTCAAGCAGTAAGTCTGGTAACAAGATCTTCCTCTTCGAGGCTAAGACTCCTTACCGTACCTACCTCGAAGGTATCAACAAGGACGAGCTCAACAACCTCATCGACCTCCAGTTGGAGCTCGGTCGCTACCCCGGTTTGAAGGTGGGTGACGCTGAGGTTGGTAACAACAACGCCGGTAACTGGGAGTAATTCCCTCTCTATAAAGCAATACGCACATCTTGTGATTGACTTTAAGAAAACCAAGCAATATACACTATCCATCCGTCTTAGCACGGATGGATTTTGTTTTGCTGTACACAATCCACAGTCGGCAGACCAATACGCCTACCAACCCTATCGTATCGACACACTCAAGTCAATAACCGCCAACCTCAAGGCAGCTATTGAGTCTACAGAGTTGCTCCGACACCACTACGGGGAAGTCAACATACTGCTTTCACAGGCCCCCTACACCCTTGTACCCAAGGAGTACTATGCCGAGCAGTGCGCACACGACATCTACGTGCAAAACTTTCCACAGACGGCGCCCAACACACAAGTGCTCACCAACATCGTGAGCGAAGAGCAGGCTATCGTGCTTTTCGGTATGGAGCATCAGCTTCACAAGTTCATCACCGAACGCTACCCCAAAGCCAAGATCTATGCATCCATCAGTCCGCTCATCGACCATGCCGTAGAGAAGAGCTACACTCAAGCAGGTAAGCCCTATTGCCTGGCCCACCTACATAAGAGAAGTACCGATCTGCTCTGCATCAGCAATGGCGCCCTGCAGTTTGTAAACACCTTTGACAACCCCGACACAGGCGATGCCATATACTACCTGCTCAACTGCTGGCAGATGTTAGGTCTCTCGCAGACTGACGACACACTGCACATAGCCGGCACTACCCGCCATGCCAAGGCCCTCACCAACGAATTGGGCCGTTTCATCCAGCACATCCATACCGTGCGCCCTGCCGAGGAATTCCACTCTACAGAGCTTGCACGCATCGACGAAATCCCCTTCGACTTACAAACCCTCATCTCATGCGAGTAATCAGCGGAAAATACAAACGCCGCACCTTCGAGGTGCCGCGCACATTCAAGGCACGTCCCACTACGGACTTTGCCAAGGAGAACCTCTTCAACGTGCTCACCAACCTCATCGACTTCGAGGAGTGCACCAATGTGCTCGACCTCTTTGCCGGCACGGGCAGCATCAGCCTTGAACTCGTATCGCGTGGCTGTAGCAGAGTCATCTCTGTAGAGCGCGAGCCCTCACACCACGCCTTTATATATAAGGTAAAAGAGCAACTGGGCGAAGCCGGTTGGATCCCCTTGCGCTCCGACGTATTCCGCTACATTGAGAAGTGCCACGACACGTTCGACCTCATCTTTGCCGATCCCCCTTATGCACTCACACGCTTAGCCGAGCTCCCCGACCTCATACTCGGCAAAGGTATGCTCAGCGAAGGCGGCATGCTCATCCTCGAGCATGGCAAGGATCACAGCTTTGCCGAGCATCCCAAGTTCGTGCAAGAGCGCGTGTATGGTAGCGTACACTTCAGCTTCTTCGAGGCATAAGCCTACACGCAGCCCATAGCGCAGTTATCCGCGCACAAAGCTATAAAAACAACAGAGCCATTGACGCATCATGCATCAATGGCTCTATTTTGCTTTCTTAAAGTAGAGGGGATTACTTTGAAGCCTCGAGAGAAGCCTTACGGAACTCCTTCATCAACTTCTCGAGTTCGAGAGAAGCCTTACGAGCGCGTGTACCAGCAGCCTTATTACCCTTTTCTACCTGGAGAGCTGCATCTGTAGCGAAAGCAGCATACTTTTCTTGAATTTTTTCAACGAGTTCTTTCATAATGTTTAGTTATTAAGTTGATTTACGGATGCAAATATAATAAAAATCAAAACATTACAAGCAATTTTGAAAAAAGTTTTAGACAAAATACTTATTTTTTTCTTTTACATCGGACCAAAACCGCCTCCAGGGCCACCAAAACCACCCATAGGAGGTCCGCCAGCACCCATGGGGAAGGGAGGACGATCGCCCATAGGCATACCTCCGCGCTCACGGGCAGCGTCACGAGCCTGACTACGCGACTCCTTGTCTCCGAAGAGGTTGAGTCGGTATACGAAGTGCACCATAAAGTAACTATTCACGGTGTTGTACCACGTATCACTGCGCATGGTAGCGTTGATCACACGGCTCACGTTGCTCTGCTGACGCAAGATATCAAACATCTGCACGCTCACGGTAGCAGCGTTCTGCGCGAGGAAACTCTTCGAGAGCTGAGCATTCCAGATGAGCTCGTTGGTGTTGAAGTCGGGGTCGCTATAACCACGGCGGCTATTCATAGAGATATCCGATGACAACTTCAAGTTCCACCAAGGCAGGTTGATGTTGGTCGACGGACCATATGAGAAGTTATAGGTGTCGCGGTTAGCAGTGGGCTGCAAGTTGTTGCGCGCACGGCTATAGTTGAGGTATCCCTGCATGGTGAACTCAAACCAGTCGTTCTGGAAGCTACCTGAGAGACGCTCTGAGAGGTTCACCGAGCGAGTGGCAGCCAAGGGGAATCCTGCCTCTGTCACGGTACGCACATAACCCTCCTGATAGCTATATCGAGCATTGGTCGATGAGGTCACCTTGAACTTCTGGTTGGGCAATGCGGTGTTATAGGTAAAGCCCGCATTGGTATTCCAATTACTCCATATACCATCGAGATTGGTAGGCTGTGATATACGTCCACCGGTAGCCTCGTCATAGGTAATCTTGTTCACAATGCTGTTGAGCGTGTTGTTGAATCCCACGTTGGCCGAGAAATTGCGCAGGGTCTCCACCTTGAAGTCCTGGAAGTTCACATTCAAACTGTTGTTGAATGTAGGCTTCAGTCCGGGGTTACCCATGGTGATATTCAGCGGGTCGCTGTTATCGGTGATAGGCAACAGGTCGGTCATCGAAGGCTGGCTGCTACGTCCACGGTAGTTGATGCGCATGCTTGTCTGCTTAGTCCAGCGGTAACGGAAGTTCATCGTCGGGGTGAAGTTAAACACGTTGCGTACAGTGTCAATATCATGACCCATATATTTATACTTCATCTTACTATGCTGAGGGAGCAATGAGAAGCCCACGTTCATGTTGTACTTGTCGCGGATGAATCGCAGCTGAGCAGTAATGTCCTGATCGAAGTTCTCATAAGTAGCATTGCGGCTCAGGTCCTCGCTTAGATATTCGCGCAACTGGATTTCATCACCAAGTACCCATCCGTCGTACAAGTTCCATCCATCAAGGTTACCAGGCAAGTCATATGTAGAGCGCTGGCTATCGTTGTAGCGATAGTTGAACTGGTAGCTCAACTGCAAGAAGGTAGCCTCCCACAGCGGTTCGCTCCACATGGCACGCGTGCTATAGTTGTAGGTTTTCGAGGGAGTGGTATTGTATCTATTGATGGTCGATGTGCTATCGCCGCGTTGGTAGAAGCGTGTAAACGAAGTCGAGTTAGAGTAGTTCTCGCTTGTGCTGTATCCACCACGCAAATCAAGTGTAAGGCTGCGTCCCTCGTTACCAAACTTACGGTTTATGGTCAAGTTGGCATTCACGTTGGTGCTCTCACTACCACCGCCCGACTGACGGCTGCTATAGTTGACACGGCTATCGTAGAGTGAGTCTACCCACGCATCATCGAGCGGGTCAGAGTCATGCTTCTCGAGTTCGTCGAGCGTCTCGTAGGGGTCGCGGTTGAAGGTAGCCGATAGGTTCTCCGAGCTGTTGCCCGAAGTAGAGTATCCCACGCTGGGGCGGAACACGATGTCGGTCAATGTATCGGGGCGCCACTCGAAGCGCAAGTCGGCATTCACGCTCAAGCTACGGTTGTTTGACTGGCTACGGCTGTTTGAGAACGAGTTGGCATTACCCGCAGTAAGGAAGGTCTCCGATGCGCTTTCGCTCTGCACGTCAGAATCTCTGTGCGAGAAGCGCACACCACCACCGAGCATATACTTATACTTGTTCTTCAGTACCTCTTCACCGAAGTTCTTAGCCATTGAGAAACCACCCATCGAGCTCTGTGTCATACCGTTGCCACCACCGCGGCCGCCACGGCCACCGCCACCGGGGAATCCGTTGTCGTTCACGTTGTTGGTCGACAAGATCACCGAGTAGTGCTCATTGTCCTTGAAGCGGTTTACCATACCCTTCACCGAATACAGGTTGTTGATATCATAGGCAGTCTCCTGTGTGGGACGTCCGTAGCCCAGGTCGATGTTTGAGAACCAACCCTTCTTAGCATTGTCCTTCACCACGAGGTCGAGCACCAGCTCCTCCTCGCCATCGTCGATACCCGTCATCTCGGCCAGGTCGCTCTTCTTTTCGTAGCTCTTGATCTTCTTTACCATATTGGCGGGCAGGTTCTTCATCGCGATGCTCTTGTCGCCAGAGAAGAACTCCTTACCACCCACGAGGATCTTTGTCACCGTCTGTCCGTTATAGGTCACGGTACCATCGTCGCCCACCTCGTAGCCCGGCAGCTTACGGATGAGCTCCTCCAACATCGAGCCCTCGGGCACGCGGAAGGTCTCGGCGTTGAACATCACCGTGTCGTCCACCACCTGCACCTGCGCAATCTGTGCCTCCACTACCGCCTCCTTGAGCAGCAGCGCATCCGTTTTCAGACGCACCGAGTCGAAGCGCACGCTATGCGTGTCGTCAGTCACTGCAAAGTCATGGTTTTCGCTACCATAGCCAATAAACGACACCTTCAGGGTATACTTACCTCGAGCCAGTTTCTCCTCCAGCTCAAAGTTACCCTTCATATCAGTGGTCGCACCTGCACGGAAGACGCTATCGGGCAGAGTCAACAGCTGCACGGTAGCCTGAATCACCGGCTCAGCGGTTTCAAAATCAGTAACATTACCAGAAACCTTGACCTTCTTGTCTTGCGCCATCGTAAAGGTCGCAGCAAACAAAGCCAACACGAATAGTAAAAATGATCTTTTCATCTCTCTTATTTAGTTTATTTTATACGCCTAATTATATGAAATCACAAGTATGTGACTCCTCCTTTTTTAAAAGGTTTAAATAATAAGTGCAAAATTACACTTTTAGTTCCATATTCTATCATTTTCCATTCTCAAATTGTATTTCTATCGACCTTATTGCGCTGATATTTGCATATTCACACAGCAAACACTAATTTTGTATTCATTATACACCTATTTGTAACAGCTATGACAAAGCAACGCATCATAAGCACCAGTCAGCTAAGCACTGCTCTCGAGCAACTGCTCGCCGACCTCCATTTTGACCGCCTCTTCATCCTTGCCGATGAACACACCGCCTGCCACTGCCTTCCCCTATTGGGCGATGGCCTTACGAGCCATGCCCACCTCATCACCATCCCTGCAGGCGACGACCACAAGCACCTAGCCACCCTCACCCACGTGTGGGACGAGCTGTGCACCCACGGCGCCACCCGCCACTCGCTCCTGCTCAATGTAGGCGGCGGCATGGTCACCGACCTTGGCGGCTTTGCCGCAGCCACCTATAAGCGTGGCATCAGCTGCATCAACATCCCCACCACCCTGCTCGCCATGGTCGACGCAGCCGTAGGTGGCAAGACCGGCATCAACCACCACTCGCTCAAGAACGAAATTGGCGCCTTCTACCCCGCCCAAGCCGTTGTCGTATGTGCCCAGTTCCTGCGCACCCTCGACATGCCCAACCTCTGCTCCGGCTTTGCCGAAATGATCAAGCACGGCCTCATCAGCACCGAGGAGCACTGGGCATCGCTCATGCGTTACGACATGCACACCCCCGACCTCGACGCCCTGCAAAGCCTCATCATGGAGTCTATCCACACCAAGGAGGGCATCGTAGCCCAAGACCCCACCGAGCAACACATCCGCAAGGCCCTCAACCTGGGACACACCCTGGGCCACGCCCTCGAGACCCACTACATGCGTCGCGGCACCCCCTGCCTGCACGGCTATGCCGTAGCCTGGGGCCTCATCGGCGAACTCTACCTCTCGCATGTTCGCGAAGGCTTCCCTGCAGACAAGCTGCGTCAAACCATCGCCTACATCAAGGACACCTACGGTACCCCCGCCTTTGACTGCAAGCAATACGACGAGCTCTACGAACTCATGTTGCACGACAAGAAGAACCTCGGCACCGACATCCGCTTCACCCTCCTCGGAGGCATTGGCGACATCCGCATCGACCGCACCATCGGCCGCGACGAGATCTTCGAGATGCTCGATTTCGTACGTGAATGCTGATTTCCGCTGGGCACCCATCAAACAGCAGTTCCCAAGCACCATTGTTATGCAAGGTAAATGGAAATAAAACAACTGATTGCTGATGACTGATGACTTCCAACAACGAATAAACACACATCAATATCAAGCACTCGCCTACTTGCAGTATTCAGGTATTCAGTATTCAGTTAAATGAAATCGACATTAGAAAAGGGGAAATAGAGGTTATAATATATATATTATAAAACTTTTCTCTACATATTTTTCGCATTCAAATAAAAATTCTGAATACTGAATACCTGAATACCTTGCCCCCGATGCCAAAGAGCTAACATGTTAAGTTGCCCAGTACGCGGCGAGCGCAAAAGAATCTGCTCGCAAGGCTAAAACTTAGCGCGACAAGCCTTCGAAAAATCGTAATCACCATACTCACCGCCATCGCGGGCACGCTGGGTGTAATGAGTTGCACGATGTTGCGAAGGCGCAAGACATGAGTCGGCGGCCTGCTATGATGTGATGGGAATTCCGCGTACTACTCGAAGTAGAGGGTAAGAACAATCATGCGGCTGGAGACCTCGTCGAGTGACTGAGTGTACTTGAGGAGGTTGGTATCGATGAGGTCGGTGCGATCTTTGACCAGGAGATCGGTGAGGCCAAAGCAGAACTTGAGCTCGGGGATAAGTTTGAAGAAGGGGAGGTAGAAGTCGCAACCAAAGCCGACCTCGAGGGCGCAATCGAAGCGCTGGAGGAGCAAGGGCTTCTGCTTCTTCTGTGTGAGATCCACCATAGGCGCTACACCGGCTACGAGGTAGGGGCGGTAGTTGTTGAAGCGCTGGGCGGCACACTTCACATCGACGGGCACGGAGAGGTAGGTGGACTTCATGGTCTGCTTCACAACGGAGCCGCTGACCTGATCGCGGAGGTACACCTGCTTGTCGCCAAAGTGCATGGTGGGGATGAAGCGCAGGGCAAAGTGCTGCGTGAGATAGAGTTCGCCGAGCACACCCACCGAGAAGCCGGGGCTATAGGCTGGCACATCGGCATACCACGACTCTGGGGTACCATCCTCGAGCTGATGCAGGTAGCCGTTGTGTACGAACTCGAGGTCCTGCGAATGCACTCCGAAGAGGAAGCCGTAGTGCCAACGACGCATATCGATATAGGGGCGATTCTGCACCTTGCGCTCTTGAGCAAAGTGCTGCTGGGGCAGCAGAGCCAACACAAGGAAGAGCGCTACGGCCACGAAGTGTGTATATTTGATATGCTTGGGCGAATCCATACCTTTGTATAACGCGACAGGAGGGTGATTATTATCACGAGCGGCAAGTTTTTTAGAAAAGGGATGCCACCGGTCCGTTCTCTATTTAGACGAAATATAAATATAGAAGAAAATAGGCGTAGTGGAGAACATTCAGTCGAGAAAAGCCTTACCTTTGTGGTGTTAGTACGAATAATTAAAAATAATACTATTATGGCTTACGTAATTAATGACGACTGTATCAAGTGCGGTACTTGCGTTGATGAGTGCCCCTCTGAGGCTATCTCTGAAGGCGATACCAAGTATGTAATCGATCCCGCTGCATGCGTTGATTGCGGCACATGTGCTGATGCTTGCCCCTCTGAGGCAATCCAGCCCGAGTAAGATACGGCCTTAAGAAATGGTTAATGATAAAGGATGCCCTGCGGCATCCTTTATTATTTTATACCTATGTGATGGTCACAAGATCTCCTTCAGCTCGAGCAGCGAGCCAATGACGTGGGTGGGCTGCGCCTCGGATGGCAGGGGTTTGCCAAGGGGATTGTAGTATACCTGGTCGATGCCTACGCCGCGGGCTCCCTCGATGTCGACCTCAAAGTTGTCGCCCACCATGATTGCCTTGTCGGCGGTGGTGGCGGCTACGCGCAGGGCGTGGAGGAAGATGTCGGGATGGGGCTTGTTGACACCGATGTCCTCGGAGAGTATCATGCCATCGAAGTAGTGGCCTATGCCGGCCGACTGCATCTTGCGGGCCTGCAGCTCGGTGAAGCCATTGGAGAGGATGTAGATCTTGTGGTAGCGGGGGCGCAGATAGTCGAGCACCTCGCGGGCATGGGGCATGAGACGCTTGCCCAGTGGCAGGCGCTGCATTGACTCGTGCCAGAAGCGGGCACCCAAAGCATCGGCATCGGGAGCACCTACTACGCGCAAGGGATGGGTGTAGCGCTCGGCATTGAGGTAGTCGCGCGTGATCTCACCCGCAGCATAGCGCACCCAGAGCTGGGCATTGTAGTCCATGTATAGGGTGTAGTAGTGCTGAAAATCGTCGAAGTAGCGGTCGTAACCCAGTAGGGCATACACCTCCTCGTAGGCATCGCGAGAGTTGCTCGAGAAGTCATACAAGGTGTCGTCGAGGTCGATGAAAAGAACGTCGTACTGCTTCACGGCAAGAGATCAACGTACAAGGATAATCATATAGCGTGACACACTCCAAAAGGCCTCGGCATCGATGATGGAGAGGGTGAGCTGCTTAGCATCATCCTTGGTAAACTCATAGGAGCCCTCGGGATGGGTGGTGAGCAGCTTGGCGTGCTTAGCATAGAGGGGGAACACGGTATCGTCGCGTGTGTCGATCTCGGTGAAGTAGTTCTTGTTGAAGTCAGATGACGACATCACCTTACCATTGCTATAGATATTCTGCTCCTTGAGTTCCTTGGCGGTGCCATACACATACCATGCGGTGTGAAGCTGGGTTACCTGCTGCTCGATGACCTCATATTGGGCCTCGTTGATCTCTTGTAGGGTATTGACATCGGCTGTGAGCACCACGATGGCGCTATCGAGTTCGGCAATGCGGATATTCTTCTGTGCCAGTTCGCTATGGAGGGCGGCAATGCGAGCGGTCTTATCGGCGAGCTCTTGCTGGAGGTTGGCAAGCACCTTGCGCAGACTGGCTGCCTCGGCACCACTGGCCTTGAGCTTCTTCTGCAGCTGCTCTATCTGCTTGCGGTTTTCGTCCATCTTCTGCTGGATAAACTGCAGGTCTTCCTTGAGGCGCTGGGCATCGGTGACACCCTCAACACCGGTCTGCAGGGCTACACGACCCTCGGCCTCGTTGATGGCACGGAATCCCTCTTGTATATCGGCAATAGCCATCATGGCTTGGTCGAGCGCATACTGCTTCTCACTGAGCGCCATGGAAAGCGAATCATTCTTTGCTGTAAGCTGGTCTTTCTCACGAGTGAAGTAGTCACAAGAGGTGAGTGCTACGAGGCAAGACACAAAACATAGAATCTTTTTCATACGTCAATCTTATTTAATGATATTCTACATAATATTATAGTGACAAAATTAGACATTCTATTCTGATTGGACAAGAAAACATCGTAAAATGTAGCGGATTTTAAGAATCGATAACACTCGCCACCAGCAGGGCGCCACAACAGAGCACAAAAACGACGCATCGGGGAAGGCACAAACGACCCGTGCGAGGCGCGAGCAGAAGCGCTTGCAAAGGGGCGTTAAAAGACGATGAAATGGGCGGTTTTTTGCAGATTTTTCTATTTCCTTTTTCAGATTTCGCCCCAGTATACGTAATTTTTACCCCTATAGGGATTTCACCCATAGGCGAATGTATGTGCCCTGCATTTCGGGGAATTGTAAAAATAATGTACGAACTTTGCGCCGTAACAAGCGAAAAATAGCAATGATTAAACATTATCTGAACCACGTAGAGAATGCCATCAAGAAGCATTGGGATTCTCCTGCTATTACCAATTACGGTAAGAACACTTTCACTTTCGGACAAGTAGCTGAAAACATCGAGATGCTACACATCCTCCTTCAGGAGGCTGGCGTGACCAAGGGCGACAAGATCGTGCTCTGCGCCAAGAACTCGGCCGAGTGGGCAGCTTCGTTCATCGCCATCGGTACCTACGACGGTGTGATGGTTCCTCTGCTCAACGACTTCTTGCCCGAGAGCATCCAAAACCTTACCAACCACTCTGACGCAACCGCTATCTTTACCGAACCCGAGATATGGGAGAAGATGGATGCTACCCAGATGCCCAACATCAACATTGCCATCAACATCCAGAACTTCACTCCTATTTATACAAAGGGTAACACGGTAGATGCTGCTGAATTCCACGATAAATGTGAGAAGCTCTACCACGAGCGCTTCCCCGAAGGCTTGAAGCCCGAGCACATCAGCTACCCCACAGGTAACCTCGACGAGTTGGAGCTCATCAACTACACATCGGGTACCACAAGCGACCCGAAGGGTGTAATGCTCTCGGCACGTTCGATCAGCTCAAACGTAGAGTTTGCTATGAAGCACATGCCCAACCAACCCGGCTGGCACATCCTCTCGATGCTCCCCCTGGGTCACATGTATGGCATGGCATTCGAGTTCCTCTACCCCTTGGCATCGGGCTGCCACATCTTCTTCTTGGGTAAGACCCCCACTCCCTCGGTGCTCATCAAGGCATTGAGCGAGGTGAAGCCCTACATGTTGGTGACCGTACCCCTCGTAGTGGAGAAGATCTTCAAGGGCAAGGTGATGCCTACCCTCAACAAGCCCGTGATGAAGGTGCTCACCGCCATCCCCGGCATCAACAAGATCATCTACAACAAGGTGCGCACCAAGTTGCTCGCCACCTTTGGTGGTAACCTCGAGCGCGGTAGCCTCATCGTGGGTGGTGCAGCTATCAACGAGAAGGTAGAGAAGCTGATGAAGAAGATGAACTTCCCCTACACCGTAGGATATGGTATGACAGAGTGCGGTCCGCTTATCTGCTACCGCAACTGGAAGACCTTCGCTATGCGTTCGTGCGGACAGAAGGTGGAGCGCGTAGAGGTACGCATCGACTCAGAGAACCCCAAGAGCGTAGTGGGCGAAATCCAGATCAAGGGCGACAACGTGATGATGGGCTACTACAAGAACCCCGAGGCTACAAAGGCTACCTTCACCGAGGATGGCTGGCTCAAGAGCGGTGACCTGGGCGTGATTGACAACGATGGTAACGTATTCATCAAGGGACGCTCAAAGAACATGATCCTCAGCGCAAGCGGACAGAACGTGTTCCCCGAGGAGATTGAGGATAAGTTCAACAGCCTCCCCCTCGTATCGGAGTCGATCGTTATCAGCCGCGGCAACAAGATCGTAGCACTCGTAGTGCCCGACATGGACGTATACAAGAAGCTCGAGGGCAACACCAAGAGCGTGGAAGAAATATTGGATGAATACTTAAAGCAAGTGAACACCGAGTTGCCTGCATATAGCAAGGTAAACCTCGTAGAGCGTCACGACGAGCCTTTCGAGAAGACTCCGAAGCGCAGTATCAAGCGTTTCCTCTACTCGTAAGCGACTATAGACTAAAACCTTTACTATGACAATGGGGTGTACCAGGAATGCTGGTGCGCCCTATATTTTTATTCACAAAGAGAGAAAATACAGAAGTTTTTCGGCGCAAGAGTGCTGATTTATGCAAAGATTGTTGTAATTTTGGCAACGAAAACAACATTGCAGATGGATTTTTTCTCACAAATCATTCCCCGATACCTGCTCACAAAACGCAGCCTAACCATCATGGTGACCACGGCTGCCGCATTTGCATTCCTATTCATTATTATATATAAGCCCTTCAATGTGGAACACTGGGCCGAGGTGTCGCGATTCGTATTTGTCGCCTGCGTGCTGGGTATCGTGCTATTGGGTATGAGCATCGCAGCCATCAGCCGCATCATCATGTGTTATCATGCCAAGAAGCACACCATCACCTACTTGCGATACATCCTATGGGTATTCATCGAACTGCTGCTGATGTCGGCAGCCTTCACCGTATGCTCTACGCTGACGGGCGTGCAGCTCGACATTGCCGAGGCCTTTGAGAAATCGTTGCTCAACACCTCGCTCATCCTACTCATACCCTACATCGTGAGCATCACCGCCTTCACCCTGCAAGACCGCAACCGCCGTCTGCGCGAGATTGAGGAGGACTACGACAAAGCCATCCAGCAACGTTCAGAAGGCAAGGGCATCATCTCATTCTACGACGAGCGTGGCGAGCTGCAGCTCTCGGTGACCAAAGGGAATCTGCTCTATGTGGAGAGTGCCGACAACTACATCAACATCTGGTACATGAAGAGCAACATGCCCAAGAAACTCATGCTGCGCAACACGCTGAAACGCACGGCCGAACTGTTGGCCGACACGCATGTGATGCGATGCCATCGCGGATACATGGTCAACATGGAGCAGGTGAAGGTGCTGCGCCGCGAGAAGGACAGTTTCTTCCTCGAGCTGGGCATTGAGGGAGTCAAGGACATCCCCGTATCGAAGACCTACAGCGATGCTGTGATGAAGTGGTTGCAAATGTAATCGCTATCGTCCGCGTTGTCTGCAAATAGGCCTATTCCATTAAAATAATGGAGAGAATCTTCGCATAATCGAAATTTTACACTAACTTTGCCAAAGTTATTTTTACAATTATGGCAAAAAAGATATTGTTGCTCGGTTCGGGCGAGTTGGGAAAAGAGTTTGTCATCGCTGCACAGCGATTGGGTCAGTATGTAATTGCTTGCGATGCCTACGAGGGTGCTCCTGCCATGCAGGTGGCCGATGAGTACGAGGTATTCAGCATGCTCGATGGCGAGGCACTGGATGCCGTAGTGGCCAAGCATCGTCCCGACATCATCGTACCCGAGATTGAAGCAATACGTACCGAGCGCCTCTATCACTTCGAGGAGGAGGGCATACAGGTGGTGCCGAGCGCCAAGGCGGTGAACTACACCATGAACCGCAAGGCCATACGCGACCTGGCTGCAAAGGAACTGGGACTGAAAACTGCAAAATACTACTATGCAAAGTCGCTCGACGAGCTACGCGAAGCTGCCGACAAGATTGGTTTCCCCTGCGTGGTGAAGCCGCTGATGTCGTCATCAGGCAAGGGGCAGTCGCTCGTGAAGAGCGCCGACGAACTGGAGCAGGCATGGAAATATGGCTGCGAAGGTAGCCGTGGCGATATTATGGAGCTTATCATCGAGGAGTTTATCCGCTTCGATAGCGAGATCACCCTCCTCACAGTAACCCAGAAGAATGGTCCGACCCGCTTCTGCGCCCCCATCGGGCATGTACAGAAGGGTGGCGACTACCGCGAGAGCTTCCAGCCCGCACCCATCCGTCCCGACCACCTCGCCGAGGCTCAGGACATGGCTGCTAAGGTGACCGCTGCGCTCACAGGTGCTGGCATCTGGGGTGTGGAGTTCTTCCTCAGCAACGAAAACGGTGTATACTTCTCTGAGCTGTCACCCCGTCCGCACGACACTGGCATGGTGACTCTCGCCGGCACACAGTGCCTCAACGAGTTTGAGCTTCACGCACGCGCCGTACTCGGCCTCCCCATCCCTGCCATCGAACAGTATCGCATGGGTGCCAGCGCCGTAATCCTCTCACCTATCGCATCGAAGGAGGAGCCCCAATATCGTGGCGTTGAGGAGGCTGTAGTGGAGCCCGACACCGATATTCGCATCTTCGGCAAGCCCTACACCAAGGTAAACCGCCGCATGGGTGTAGTGGTGTGCAACGCGCCCAACGGTAGCGACATGGATGCCCTGCGCGACAAGTGTAAGGCAGCAGCAGCTAAGGTGGAGGTGTACTAAGGGATTTGTACGCTTTTTGACCAATTTATTTTATTTCTATCATTATTCGTTGTACATTTGCAACCGATTTAGAAAAACAATAGCGCCTTCGACGAACAAGAACAACATACAGACACACTAACGAGCATACACGCTCTGGCGACTTGTCGCCACGTATGATAGACTCACTCGACAAGCTCTCCCCTTGGGAGGGCATGTCGTTGGTGCGTCTTTTGTGCTATTATGTGTATCGTATGATTATTATATATATTAAATGAATTATGGAAGAACAACTCATATACATTATCATGACCATCTCGATAGTATTGTCGGCCCTCTGCTCGATGCTTGAGGCCACGTTGCTATCGACCCCCTTATCCTACATCGCTGGCTTGGAAGAGCAGGGCGTGAAGGGAAGCCTTAGACTGAAACGCCTGAAATTGAACCCCGACCGCCCCATCTCGGCTATCCTGTGCCTCAACACCATTGCCAACACGGTAGGCGCCTCTATCGTGGGTTCGCTCGTATACGAGGTGTATGGCGACGCACTCGTGGGTATATTCTCTACCATCTTCACGCTGTGCATCCTCATACTCTCGGAAATCATCCCGAAGACCATCGGCACAAGCTACTGGCGCACACTGGCCATTCCCGCATCGGTCATCATCGAGGGTATGATATTCATCTCATTCCCCTTGGTATGGGTGTTGGAGCACTTGCAGCACCTCATCTCATCGAAGTCGAACCAAGTGAGCGTGAGCCGTGAGGACATCTCGGCCATGGTGAGCGTGGCTACCGAAGAAGAGGTCATCGAGAAGGATGAGAAGAAGATGATTCAGAACTTGCTCAAGCTGGATGAGGTCACCGCACACGAGATCATGACCCCCAGCGTGGTGGTGGAGATGGTGCCCGGAAGCATGACCATCAAGGAGTTCTACAATAGCGAGAATACCCACTCACGCATACTCATCTACGATGAGGAGAACGACGAGTACATCATTGGCTATGTATTGCGCCAAGAGGTGCTGGAGAAGATGGCCGAGGATAAATTTGACATGCCGCTCAACGACATCATTCGTCCCATCATGACCTTCGGCGAGGAGGACAACGTGGCTGAAATCTGGGAAAAGCTACTCGAGAAGAAAGAACACATATCGGCCATCCTTGACGAATACGGTTCGCTGCGCGGTATCGTCACCATGGAGGATGTCATCGAGACCATGCTCGGACAGGAGATCGTGGACGAGAAGGACGAAGTCGTTGACATGCAGGAGTATGCCAAGGATCAATGGGAAAAGGCCCAAAAGGATCTCGTAGCAAAGAACGACTAAAACACTCCTTACTGCATAAGATACAAAACCATTGCACTATGTTCAATAAGTTAGTAGCCATTGAGCCTGTCAGCCTCATCCCTTCGGCCGAACAGGAGCTCCATACCTTTGCTCATGAAGTAGTACTCTACACTGACATCCCTGCCACTGCCGACGAAATAGTCAGCCGCATAGGAGATGCCGATGCCGTGCTACTGAGCTATACATCAACACTTACCGCCGAGATTATGGCACAGTGCCCCCACATCAAGTATGTAGGCATGTGCTGCTCGCTCTATTCGCCTGAAAGTGCCAATGTGGACATCCGCTACGCCGAGGCGCACGGCATCACCGTCACTGGCATACGCGACTATGGCGACGAGGGTGTGGTGGAGTATGTGGTGAGCGAACTGGTGCGCCTGCTGCACGGATTCGGCCAGGAGCCCTGGGAGGGCATGCCACGCGAGATTACCGGCTTGAAGGTAGGAGTGGTAGGCTTGGGAAAATCCGGCGGCATGATTGCTGATGCCATGCACTTCTTCGGTGCCGATATTGCCTACTTTGCCCGAGGCCAAAAGCCCGAAGCGGAAGCACGCGGATACCGATACATGCCGCTGAGCGAACTCATGGAATGGAGCGACGTAGTGTTCTGCTGCCTCAATAAGAACACGGTACTTCTCCACGAGGAGGAGATGAGCCGTTTAGGCCATCATAAAGTATTGTTCAACACGGGTCTCTCACCCGCATGGGACGAGCCCGCTCTGCTCGAATGGCTCGACAAGGGCGATAACCTGCTCTACTGCGACACCGTGGGTGCACTGGGTGGCACACATCTGCTCACTCATCCGAAGGTGCGCTGCATGAACGTATCGACGGGCCGCACTCGCCAAGCTTTTGACCGCCTCAGCGAGAAGGTGCTTGCAAATATACAAAGATACCTGCAAAAGACGTAAAAAAAGCATCTCTACATATCATATTCACAAGCCCTATTGGTCCATCAAGACGAATAGGGCTTTTTGTTGCATTTTTAACACTTTCATATCCAGTTATATGCGGGTTTATTCAATTATTATGCGTAAATTTGCACGTTTTTTGCGCGAAGCGCGTCCGCGCACATGTAAGGATTGAATAAAACAAACTATTTGCAGATAATGAGAAAAAGATTATTGACTGCCCTCTTCGGACTGATGGTGACCTTCGGTACGTTGCTTGCACAGAACTTTGTGGTAAGCGGCACCGTCACCTCTAAGGAAGATGGCGAACCGTTGATTGGCGTAGCTATACGTCAGTTGGACAATCCCAACAACGGAGTGACTACAGATTTCGATGGTAACTACTCCATCGAGTTGTCAGGCAAGGAGGCGACCCTGAGCTTCACCTACCTGGGCATGAAAGAGGAGCAACACAAGGTAACCGCAAAGACCAAAACACTGGACCTCGCCATGCTCCCCGACGTGCAACTCATGGAGGAGGTAGTGGTAGTTGCCTACGGTACCCGCAAGAAAGGTACCATCGCAGGTTCGGTATCAACCGTGAAGGCCGACAAGATTGCCGAGATTCCCGCGGCTGGTTTCGACCAGGCACTGCAGGGTCAGAGCGCAGGTCTCATGGTGCTCTCAAACTCGGGCGAGCCCTCAAAGGCTGCTACCTTCCAGATCCGTGGTACCAACTCTATCAACTCAGGCACTGCACCGCTCTTCATCCTCGATGGTGTGCCCATCTCAAGTTCTGACTTCAATGCCATCAGCCCCAGCGACATCGAATCGGTATCGGTGCTGAAGGATGCTTCATCGACCTCTATCTACGGTGCTCGTGCGGCCAACGGTGTGGTAGTGATCACCACCAAGCGTGGTACGCAGATGGAGAAGCCCAAGGTGACCTTACGTGCACAAACCGGCTTCTCACAATTGGCAAGTGCAAAGGAGTGGTCGCTGATGAACACTGCCGAGCGTATTCAGTTTGAAAAGGAAATCGGACTCGATGCTGGACAGGACTACGAGTATCTGAGTCTGACCGACGTAAACTGGCAGGAGGCTATCTTCAATAATCGCGCTATGCTGCAGAACTACGACTTCTCAGTGAGCCGCGCCACAGAGACGATGAACTACTTCGTATCGGCCAACTTCTACGACCAGGATGGTATCGCTCAGGGGTCTACCTTCCGTCGCTACTCGCTGCGCAGCAATGCCGATGTAAAGACCGGCAACTGGCTCAAGATGGGTACCAACACCATGTTGGCCTACGAAGAGGTGCAGCAAGCCGACGAGGGTGCATACACTCTCTATACTCCCATTTCGGCAAGCCGCTTCATGTTGCCTTACTGGAACCCCTACAAGGCCGACGGCTCTATCGCCTCATCGAAAGATGGCTCATGGGAGGGTACCACACAGAACCCCATCGAGTGGATGGAGGATAACCCACAACTCAACCAGAAATACAAGATGCTGAGCACCGTGTATGCTGAGGTGACACCGATAAAGAACCTCACCTTGCGCTCGCAGCTCGGTATCGACTTCTCATTGTCGACCACCGACATGAAGTCACTGCCCAGCTTCCCCGGCAACAATGGCATCGGTTCGGCTGGTAAGGCTTCGGCCAACGCGCTGCAGCTCACAGCTACCAACACCGCCAACTATAAGTTCAAGGTGGGACACATACACGATTTCAATGCCATGCTCGGACAGGAGGGTGTCAATTTCCGTTCAGAGAGCTTCCAAGTAGTGACACGCGGACAAAACAATGACTTCCTCACCACACTATCGAACGGTACATACGCTTCATCATGGGCCAACAGCTACTCAAGCTATGCTTACCTCTCATTCTTCGGACGTGGCGAATACAACTATATGGACAAGTACTATGCCGACTTCTCACTGCGTAGCGATGCGTCATCACGCTTCGGTAAGAATGGTCGTTGGGCCAGCTTCTGGTCGGTAGGTGCCATGTGGAACGTGCTCAGAGAGAAGTTTATGCGTCCCTACACCTGGATTACCAATGCACAGGTAGCACTCAGCACCGGTACATCAGGTAACTCATCAATCCCCAACTACGACCACTTGGAACTCGTAGGCGGTGGTTACATCTACAATGGTGAGTCGGGCATCGCCCCCTCAAGCGAGGGTAACCCCAACCTCAGCTGGGAGCAGTTGTGGAGCAGCAACCTGGCCTTACACTTGGGCTTCGTACACCGCTTCAACGTGGATCTCGAACTCTACAATAAGCTTACCACCAACATGCTGATGCTTGTACCCCAATCGTATGCCAACAACGGTTTTGGTCAGCGCTGGGACAACGTAGGTGCCATGGTCAACCGCGGCGTGGAGCTCTCTGCCAACCTCGACATCATCCGCACCGAGAACTTCGTGTGGAACATCAGCGGCAACGCATCATACAACCACAACGAGATCACTGAGCTCTACAACGGTCTCGACGAATATGAGATGTCGGGCACATCAACCAAGCTCGTGGTAGGCCACCCAGTGGGTGAGTTCTACATCAACCGCTATGCTGGTGTAAACCCCGCCAATGGTGATGCACTCTGGTACGACAAAGAGGGCAACATCACTACCGAGTTCCGTGAATCGGACAAGGTGCTCATAGGCAAGACCTACATGGCGCCCTGGCAAGGTGGTTTCGGCACATCGGTATCATGGAAGGGTTGGACCGCCAGCACACAGTTTGCCTGGGTTGCCAACCGCTGGATGTTCAACAATGACCGCTTCTTCGAAGAGAGCAATGGTTTGTACTCTGTATACAACCAGTCGAAGCGCCTGCTCTACGACCGCTGGAAGAAGCCCGGTGACATCACCGACATCCCCCGCTACGGTGTGACTCCCCAGATGGATTCACGCTTCCTCGAGGATGCCTCGTTCTTGCGCATGAAGAACCTCATGCTCAGCTACACCTTGCAACCCAAGACCTTGGCTAAGATGAAGGGTATCGGCGGTGCACGCATGTATGTGCAAGGACAAAACTTGCTCACCTTTACCAAGTTTAGCGGTATCGACCCCGAGTCGACCAGCAACGTGTATGCAGCGCAGTACCCCATGTCGAAACAGTTCTCAATCGGTCTTGAACTCAACTTCTAACCCCACGACGTATTATGAAGAAACTCAAATCATATCTGCTCATCACACTCAGCGTGTGCATGCTGTCATCTTGCCTCGACAAATATCCGCAGGATGAAATCCCCGCAGGCAACGCCATCACCACCATCGAGGAGGCCAACCAGGCCGTCATCGGTATCTACAGTGCATGGCTCAGTGGCGCCCTCTACAGTGGCTACCTCACTCTGCTCCCCGACTTGCAGGCCGACCTCGCCTATGCAGTCAACGGATACACCAACACCTATGGCGACGTGTGGCGTTGGGATATCCTTGCTACCAACTCGCAGATCACCTCTGTATATGGTGCACTCTACAATGTCATCGGCTGCAGCAACTTCTTGCTTGCCAATGTCGACAAGGTGCGCGAAAACATCTATACCGACGAGGAGTTTGACCGCCTTGAGCAATACTGCGGTGAAGCTTATTTCGCCCGCGCACTGGCTTATTCAGAGCTTATCAAGCTCTTCTGCAAGGCTTACGAAAGTGACGAAGAGGCTGCTCAAGAGTTGGGCGTGGTACTCAAAACTGCATATTACGGCAACGAGCCACTCGAGCGTGCCTCACTGAAGGAGTCGTATGAGCAGGTTATCAAGGATCTTGAACTTGCCGAAGACTGCTTGCAGATTGACGAAGACAACGAGGAGGGATACACCTACTACGACAGTCCCTACTTCAGTATATATACAGTGTACGCATTACGCGCACGCGTAGCCCTTTACATGAAGGACTATAAGACCGCCATCAAGTATGCCACACTGCTCATCGATAGCGGCGAGTTCCTCCTGGCAAGCGCATCTACTGCAGCTACCACCATGGCCGACTATCTCTCGATGACTAACAAGCAGATCAGCCTCTACGAGTATATGTGGCGCTACAACTTCTCTTATGAGACCATCTGGAAGGTAGGCTTCACCACTACCGCTTATGGTGGTGCCTTGGGCTCAATCTTCTTCAACTGGGATTACTCATCGTATAAGCCTGACTACGTACCCGCACAGTGGGTGCTCGCCCTCTATGGTGCCAACGACTTGCGCTATAGCGCCATCTTCCAGGAGGTGACCACTGGTCACAGCCACGGACTCACCTGGCCCTTGCTTGCCAAGTATTGGGGTAACCAAAGCTTCTTTGAGAGCGCCCAGATGCTCCACGTGTGCGAGCCTCAGGTATTCCGCCTCTCTGAGCAGTACCTCATCCGTGCCGAGGCATATGCAATGCAGGAGAAGCCCGACTATTCAAAGGCATCGGCCGACATTGCCGAACTGCGTAAGGCACGCTACAGCACTGGCGCTTCGGCTGCTCTTACCAAAGATAATGCCTTGGACATCATCGAGGAGGAACGTGTGAAGGAGCTCTACATGGAAGGCTTCCGTCTGCAGGACCTCAAGCGCTGGCACAAAGGTTTTGAGCGCACCCCGCAAGATCAGTCGCTCTCCAATGGAAGCAGCCTCAAAATTGAGAAGGACAATCCGCTCTTCGTATGGCCCATCCCGCAGCACGAGTTAGAGTCACCGGGAGCCAACATCGAGCCTAACGAAAGCAACAAATAAAAGAAGGAGACCACACGTATGAACAAGAATATATTGCTCAGCATTGCAGCCTCACTTGTGCTGCTTGCCACCTTTACCAGCTGTGACGAGGAGCGCACCCTCTATGCCGGTCCCGAGTACATCATGTTTGCCGACACGCTCACCGTACTGGGCGTTGAAAACAGCGATGAGGTATTCGACATTGCCATTGCCGCAACCACAATAAGCGACAAGGACCGTACCATAGCAGTAGAGATCGTAGATAAGCACAGCAACGCCATCGAAGGCATACACTACACCCTTGAGTCAAACACCGTCACTATCAAGGCAGGCGAGATGGTAGGTAACCTCCGCATGAAGGGTATCGCCGAGAACCTCACCGTAGACTACGACCCCGAAGTGATGCTCCACCTCATCGCTGATGAGAAGTACCACTGGGACCTCTACAATGGCGACACCACCCGCGTGGTACTACGAAAGATTTGCCCCTTTGATATCAACGCGTTCTCAGGTTATGCAATGATCACCTCAACCTTCCTCTACAACTACACAGGAAGCTACAACCGCCTCATCAAGACCGAGGTAGACCCCACTGAGGAGAACACCATTATCCTACGCAACTTCTACTACGACGGCTACGATGTGAAGCTACGTTTCACCACCGATGACCCGCTCAATCCCCTCATCGAGATGGACGACCAGCCTCTGGTGAGCACGGGCGAAGCCTTCGGTACCATCTATGGCGATGGCATGCTCCACATCTACCAGCCTACAAACTACATCAGCTACTATAGCTCATGCGAGAAGTTTATCTACCAGTATATCACCCTTTGGGTTCCTGGTATGGCCGCAGGCACCAACACCGTTGGCACCTTCATCCAAGCGATCGAATGGATCAGCGATGACGAAGCACGCATATTGATGAATCAAGGTTTTTAACATACACATAACATATATAGACTATGAAGATAAGCAAGATATTTTTAGGAGTAGCAGCACTGGCCTCACTGATGTTGGGTGCTTGCGATGACACCCCTCAGGGAAGCACCTCGAGCTTCCCCACCGAGACACAGTACACCGTCAGTGCCACCGACACCGTTGCGGTGACCTTCACCGCCAGCAGTGCATGGCAGTTGTCGTCTGACGCCATGTGGTGTAAGGTTGATGGCCTCTTCCTCGACACCAGCGGCAAGGCAGGAGAGCAAAGCGTAGCCTTTGTAATCACAGCCGATGGACAGAGCGTAGATGCCAGCAAGGCTCACATCACTCTGCGCATGGGCGAAGAAAGTGGTGTCATCGCCACCATCACTCGCCGAGGCATCACCGACGCCATCGTGCTCGGCAGCGATAGTCTCAACTACACTCACGGCGAGACCCTTATCATCGGCACCAGCGGTAGCCAGTCTGTAGTATTGCGCAAGACCACCTTCGACTCCAACAACCTCCACATCAGCACCAATGCCAATTGGTTTGAGGTAGTTCGCGAAGACTCAGTCATCACCTTGAACGTGAAGCCCGAACTCCAGAAGTATAGTCAATACAACACTACCGACTCTATCTGCTTCAGCAACCTCGACGTCCCCATGATGCGCTTAAATGTGCAATATACTGGTATGGATGCGCAAAGCGTATATCTGAACCCCGCTAGCCAGTGGGCACTGCGAGTGGCTACCGATGGTCTCACCTATAAGGAGACACTCTACGAAACCATCTACGATGCACCGATAGAGGTTAACGTATCGGCTCTCAACGACGGCTACACCCTCTACCAAGCTACCTATAACAAAGAGCAAGGATGCACACTCATTACTCCCGACTCTACCCTTTGGTTCACAATTTGCGACGATAAGGCAGGACACGTAAGCATCGGCTTCGACGCAAATAACGGTTCAGAGCGCACCGGCTACGTTTTTGTATTGCCCAACGCTATCAGCGAGACCCTCCCCACCCTCAACGATGTAGCTACCTACTTGTTTGACGACGCCACAGGCCTCTTCGAGGTAAAGGCCGAGTGCGAGCAGTACCTCATCGCTCAGTTCGTGCAGGAGAGCTCACTTGCCAATAGCTTCCACCTTATCGATGGCCCCACCTTCGAGTATCTTGAGATTGCCCTCGAAACCGAGGAGATGTGGATTGAGTTTGCCCAGTCAATGGGTGTCACCGCCAACAACCTCTTCAAAGCCGAACTTGAGTTTGCCCATGCATACATCCTCAATCCCATGTTGCCGCTTGAGGTTTGGGATCCCAGTGTCGACAATGGCGAGATACAGGTCATCGGCATCAGCGGCACACAGTACACAATGGAGGCCAAAGATTTCATCATCGAGCCTACTTTGATGGAGGCCGAAGGCGATGAGCACATGCTTCTCCAGTTCCGTTCCTACATCGAAGAGCAGTATATCATCTTCTTTGTAGATGCCAACAAGATTGCCCACAAGGCTTTAGTAGTTACCCCCATCCTTTAAGCTCCGACGAAGATGACAAAGATATATAGATTAATGAGCAACCGTCTCGCCATCGTAGCGCTCCTCTTGTGCGCCATGGCCAGCATCACCAGTTGCACCGAGCACGACGATGAGCTGAGCGCAGCCTACGGCTACGTACAGTTTAAGCTCTACAAGAATGACACTGCTCCTGCACAGGCTGCGGCTACCCGTGCCAACAACCTTGACTTCTTGCACGAGGCCCACAAAGTAAAGGTTATCATGCAGCGCGAAGGCTCTACCATCGAACAAAGCCTCGTACTCAATGCCTACAACAATGAGAATGCCGCCTATGGTTTGCGTAGCGACAAGCTACAACTCCTCGTAGGTGAATACAAGGTCATTGGCTACACCCTTTTCGATAAACTCGATAAGGAGCTCCTCTCCGCCAGCGCCCCCTCGCAGTTTACCGTCGTTGCCGATGGTCTCGTTACCCATAACCTCTCTGTGGAAGTGACCCCTCGCGGTAAGGCATCGTTCCGTCTTGTCAAGCCCGAGAGCTTCAGCGCCACCCGCTCTGAGGAGACAGGCGCCTACCCCTTCAGCAACATCAAGGCTGTGAGCCTCACCTTAAAGAATAAAAACACCCTCGAGAACGTAGAAATCAACAAAGTCATTGCCATCCTCGAGGAGGGTTTCCACGACTACGCCATCGACGACTCTGAGCACAATGCACAGACTACCTATTTCACTGTAGACACTGTAGTATGGCTCAAAGCAGGCACTTACACCGTGAGCAGCTATATCACCTACTCTGACAAGAAAGCACGCACCGTGCTCGAGGCTGTAGAGGTGACCAATGGTGCTGAATTCGTTGTGACCGACAATACCCTCACCGAAAACGTACCTGTTACTATCCAACTCAGCGAAACAGCCGAGCACATCAAGGACTACCTCGCCCTGAAAGAGATCTGGCTTGCCCTCGACGGCCCCAACTGGAGCTATTACGGTGAAGCCGAGGCTCCTGGCTGCAACTGGGACTTTAACAAGGACCTCGACATGTGGGGTGAGCAGCCCGGCGTAAGCATCGACGATGACGGCCGCGTAGTATCACTCTCATTGGCCGGCATGGGAGCACGTGGTGTAGTACCCGATGCCATCGGTCAGCTCACAGAGATTTCTGTGCTTTCATTGGGTACACACGATGAACTTTTGGGCGGACACCTTTTCGACGAGGTTGATGGCGCCATGACCGACGAACAGCGTCAAGCCATCCGCATGAGCTACCACGACAAGTACCTCAAGCGCGACATCCGTGAGGGATTGTCAGATATCTTGCAGGATGCCATCAACCGCGATGAGAAGCAGCGTCCCATCGTGAAGAGCAGTCGCATCACACTCAAGGACGTACAGTTTGGCAAACAGACCAACGCTATCACAGGTATCTCACGTGCCATGATGCGCCTCACCAAACTGCAGCAGTTCTACATTGCCAACTCTCCCATTACCGCAGACAACTTCTTTGTAGATGTTGACACCACCTCAGCCTACTACGAAGAGCAGAGCACCTGGAGTTGGGCTTCCATGGAGTCGCTCACCGACGTAGAGATCTACAACTGTCGCAACCTTGACCGCCTCCCCTTGGAACTACTCACCACACTGCCTGAGTTGCAGTCGCTCAATATCGCTTGCAACAACCACATCAGCGGTGCCCAGCTCAAGAGCGATTGGGAAGCCATCATCGATGGTGCCAGCGGTCCCCGCTTGCAGCTCCTCTACATGGGCTACAACAACCTCGAGGAGTTCCCCCAATATGAGCACTTGAGCAAGATGGTCAAGCTTGCTCTGCTCGACTGCACCAACAACAAGGTCAAGACATTGCATCCCTTCGGTAAGAATGTAAACCTCACCAAGGTATACCTCGACTACAATGAGATTGAGCACATCCCCGGCCACCGCGAAGATGATGGCTACGACTATTTCTTCGGTTATTACGACGTGGAGCTCTTCTCATGCACCAATAACAAGCTTACCCAAGTGCCCGACATCTTCAATGCTAAGTCTGTAAACATCATGAAGGATGTTGACCTCAGCTACAACCTCATCAGTGGTTTCGAGCATGGAGATGCCCACCGCGGTATCAATGCCAACTCTGTATCGCTCTCATACAACCAACTCGAGGAGATGCCCGCAGTGCTCTTCAAAACCGGTTCGCCCATGACCATCCTCATGCTTTCGGGCAATGGCATGAAGCGTATCCCCGAAGGTTCTATGATTGGTAAATGCTCGCACTATCTACAGTCACTCGACCTCAGCTATAACAAGCTCACCGATCTGCCTTCAGACTTTTGGGCAACTAACTTGCCCTACCTCTATGGCATTGATCTCAGCTACAACAGTTTCTCTGAGTTCCCCTACGAACCGCTCGACTGCTCATACCTCACTACTTTCGGTATCCGTCATCAGCGCGACGAGCAGGGTAACCGCACACTACGTACTTGGCCCACAGGTCTCTACACCTGTCCCAGCCTCGTAGGCTTCTACATCGGTTCTAACGATTTGCGCAAGATTGAGGACACCATCTCACCCTACATCCGCTATTTTGAGATCAAGGACAACCCCAATATCTCTATCGACCTATCCGACGTGTGCGATTATATCGCTGCTGGTTACTACCTCCTTATCTATGATAAGACCCAAGATATCCGTGGATGCGCCTACTTGGACCTTGAATAACATATTATATAAAATTGTATAAGCATATTATATGAAGAAGCTTTTTCAATTCCCCATACTTCTATCCATGTTGCTCTTTGCAGCATGTGATGAGAACACACTGATGCCCTCGTTCGAAATCGATAAGGCCTCCGTTGCCATTGGCGCCGAAGGGGGTATCGAGTACCTTCAGGTGACCTCAGCCACCGAGTGGGTTGCCGTGTCAGACAAACCCTGGATCAGCATCTCACCTGCCAACGGTATCGGTAGCACCAAGTGCCGTATCATCGTCGACTCTACCCTTGAGAGTAGCATTCGCACTGCTACCCTGCGTTTCAGTGCAATGGGCGAGACTCCCATCGCCATCCCTGTAGCACAGTCTGGCTTTGCGAAGCAGATTCTCGTCAAGGAGCCCGAGCTCACCATAGCCTCATCGACCAATAACATGGCCGACCGCTATTTCGAGGCTACCGTTACCGCCAACGTACCCTTCGGTGTGCAAGTCGAGTACCCCGATGCTACTCTTGCAGAGTGGATTACTCCTAAGGCATTCGAGTTCGAGCTCGACCGTGGTAGTCGTCCTCGTACCACCACGCTCCGTTTCGATTGGAAGATCAATACCGAGTTTGCGCAGCGCACCGCCCGCATCCACCTCTACCCTCTCGATGCGGCAGACGTACTGGCCGACTCAGCCATAATCACCATCACACAGGAAGCTGCCCCCACCATCACTGACGACCGTGCAGGTGACTCGCTCGCCCTCATCACCATCACTGAGCGTTTACAGTTGCTTAGTCCATGGGAGGTATCAGAGAATATGCAGTACTGGCCCAACATCACTCTTTGGGAGTCCACCGACGAGGAAATTACTAGCGGCGAGATTCCCCGTGATGCTATTGGCCGCGTTCGCTCTGCCAATATCATGATGTGCTATACCAAGGAGAGCATACCTCAAGAGATTCGCTACTTGAAGTATATCGAGACGCTCAACATCTATAGTAATGTCAACACCATGCTCCTCAGCATCGACCTTGGCAGCGAGGTGTGTGAGCTCGAGTACCTCAAACACTTGCAGATTGGTGCCTTCGGACTCGTATCATTGCCCGACGACTTTGTTAAGTTGGGGGATAAGCTCGAGTCACTCGACCTCAACTCAAACAATTTCAATGAAGTACCCGCCATCCTCACCAAGGAGAACTTTCCCCGTCTAAAGTCACTCAACCTCCTCGCATGCCGCCGTTGGTCAGTATACGATCTCAGCAAGAAGGACACTTACGAAGATGGTATCGGCCTCCACTTCAATGCCAACGAGAACGATGCTCTGCGTCGTCTCCTCTTGTGGGACACCCTTGAGGAACTGCGTCTGTCAAACAACTACATCGAAGGACAGATTCCCGACTTCACCGTAGGACAGGATGGTGTGGAGGCATGGAGCCAGTCCGACGTAGAGGCATGGGGTGGCGACACCATCAAGAACCTCGTAGGCATGCCTAAGATCATACCCAACATGAAGCGCCTAACACTTAACCTCAACTTCTTCACTGGCAACATCCCCGACTGGATCCTCTACCATCCTCGTCTGTTTGACTGGTTCCCCGAGTCGCTCATTTACATGCAGCACAACAACGGACTCGACTCTAACGGCAAAATGGCCAAGTTTGATAACGAACCCACTGACTACGAGTATTACTATCGTTTTTTCCCCGGCTACCGCGAGAAGTACGAGATCAAGGAAGAGATCGAAGATTAAGATAATCAAGGAATATGAAAAGAAACTTTCTATATGCCCTCCTAATGGGCCTGTTTATCACCGCATGTGATGATGTGGATCTTACCACACAAAGCGGAATGGAAAATGAAATGGCTGGCATCGTCATTCCCGAGGATGCCACCGATGGTGAGTTGCTCATCAAGTTCGTGCCCGAGATGACCGACATCCTCGACCAGATAGCCGAAGAGACAACGGCAGGTGCAGCTCTCACACGTAGCGGAATCCCCTCAACCGACGAGGTACTCCGTATCCTGGGTGGTTATGAGTTGGAGCGTGTGTTCCCCATCGACCCTCGCCACGAAGAGCGTGCACGAAAAAGCGGCATGCACCTATGGTATATCGTACGCTTCGACAAGAACACCGATCTCAAGGTAGCAGTGAGCAACCTGCGCCAATTGGGCGAAGTATCGAAGGTACAGTGCAACACTACACTGAAGCGCGTAGACAACACCATGCGCAAGCCTGTAGCTATCAGCAGCGATAAGTTGATGAGCGCGCAACGCACAACCAATGCCCACTTCAACGACCCTGGACTCTATCATCAGTGGGGCTATGTCAACAATGGAGGCTACGACTTTGCTCAAGACTGGGCGCCCACTATTGCAGGTTCTGATGTCAACTGCGCCGAGGCGTGGGATATCTACCCCGAGGCAGGCGACCCTTCAATCATTGTTGCTGTGCTCGATGAGGGTGTAATGTGGAGTCATCCCGACCTTGCTGACAACATGTGGGTAAACGAGGCCGAGGTATATAATTCTAAAGAAGATGCCGACGGCAACGGTTATGCTGGCGATCGCTATGGATATAACTTCGTAAAGAATTCGCCCATCATCTGTTGGTCGGAGACTTATGACACAGGCCACGGTACACACGTAGCAGGTACCATCGCTGCTGTAAACGGCAATGGCGAAGGTGTATGCGGGGTGGCTGGTGGTAATGGCGAGCCTGGCACTGGCGTACGCATCATGTCGTGCCAGGTTATCGACGGCATGTACTCGGTGACACTCGCTCAAGAGGCACGCGCCATCAAATATGCAGCCGATAATGGAGCAGTTATCCTTCAGTGTAGTTGGGGATACAACAGCGCCTTGGCCAATATGATGATGGGATACACTCCTGGTCCTGGTTCAGAAGAGGAATGGGGTGGCCTGTATCCTTTGGAGAAGGAAGCGCTCGACTACTTCATACATAATGCAGGTTCACCTAACGGCGTTATCGAAGGTGGTATTGCCATCTTTGCAGCTGGTAACGAGTATGCTGCCATGCCCGCCTTCCCCTCGGCATATTCAAAGTGCCTAAGCGTAGCGGCTATCTCTGCCGACTACACACCCGCAGGTTACACAGACTACGGCGTTGAGGTCGATTTCTCTGCACCCGGTGGCGACACAGAATACTATGGAGCCATAGGCGACGACAACAACGGTACCGACTGGACCAAACCCAACGGTAGCATCCTCTCTACCCTTGTCATCAATGGCCAAGCCAGCTATGGATACTATGAAGGAACCTCAATGGCTTGTCCTCATGTATCGGGCGTAGCAGCGCTTGGACTCTCATACGCTGCCAAGATGCGTCGTCATTTCAAGGCGGAAGAGTTTGTAGAACTGATGAAGGCTACCGCACGTGACCTCGACGCTAAGTATACCAACCAGACCAAGATATACCACTACAACCACGCATCGGCAGGTTACTCTACCGTACAGATGAACCTCAACGACTATCGCGGTAAGATGGGCCGCCTCATTGACGCAGGAGCATTGCTACGTGCTATCGATGGCACAGGCAACACTGATGGCAAGCCTGCTGGTAGCGACATGCGTATACCCAATATCACCGTGGCTCCCGGTGCTACAACCCGTATCGACTTGGCGAAATACTTCGTTGAAGGTGAAAGCGTCTTCTACATCGTGAAACTTGCTTCTTCAACCGTTGCTGACGCAGCGATCGTAGACGACACTAAGTTGGTAGTGACAGGTATTGAGCCTGGTACTACTACTGCTACCATCGAGCTGCACGACAAGAACTCACAAATTATCACCAAGCAGACCATCGCCATCACCGTACGCAACGTGGGTGGAAATGGTTGGATGTAATTACAATTGACAATTAGTATCACCCTCGTGCACGGTAGAATTTACATAGCAGCCATAGCACTTCTGCTTACTCTGGGGCTCGACGCTCAGGTAGCGGTACAGGACATGCGTGGTCTCACGCGTGAACAGATAGACTCTATCGTGCACCCGACAGTGAATGCACATGGAGCCAACGTGCTACGCTGCGAACCGACGAACTTCGACCTGGGCACGATGAGCGAAGAGGATGCAGCCGTGAGCCGTACCTTCACACTATATAACGTGAGCAACAAGGCTGTACGCATCGAACGTGTGCGCACCACATGTGGATGCACCTCGGCCACCTTTGACAACACGGCAATAGCACCTGGCAAGAAGACGCAGATTACGCTCACCTATAACCCGAAGAACCGTCCCGGTACGATTGACGTAGACGCATTCGTATACCTCGCCGATGGAGGCACGCAACCCATGGCACGACTCTCGCTCTATGGTGAGGTGACTGATAACGACGCATGGAGCCACCTGCCCTACACGATGGGCACACTACGCGTAAAGCGCAAGGAGGCAACCATGAGCGAACTCCCCACACAGGGACGCCCCTCACTGCGCATTCTCTGCGCAAATAGCGGCAATAAGCCTTTGCGTCTGAGTGCCCCTATGCTACCTCGCTATGCCACCTTCAGCACCGAGCCCGAGGTCATAGCACCAGGCACTGAGGCCGACTTGGTAATCACCATCGACATGAGCAAACTGCCCAAACAGCACGCACCCCTCCGTATGCCCATCCTTATCGAGGGCATTGGCGGACGCCCCTCTGAACGCACCCTATATGTAACTATCGAACAATAAAACGAACAACAGATATGAAAAAACTTACCAATCTCCTGATGCTCGCACTGCTCTCCGTAGGCGCATCATGTAATCCTGAAGAGATCATAGAACCTACCTTAGTAGTGAACACCTATAACCTCGACGGTACCTGGCAGTTGGCCGAACTGAACGAAGCCCCACTGGCCGATAGCACCTTCCTCTACATTGTGCTCGACCGTAAGGGTACATTCAACATCTACGACAATATGAGCAGCATGTATCCCGTACTGCAGACAGGAACCTTCTCATTAGAGCAAGATTGGCGCGTAGGCGACATCATCAGCGGCACTTATGACTACGACTTGGGAACATGGAACCATGAGTACATCATCACAGACCTTTATAAAGAGTCTATGGTGTGGACAGCCAAGGGCGATGCTACCGATGTACAGAAGTTTGTACGTGTAGCAACAGTACCCGACCACATCGTGGAGGCTGTACGGAAATAAAATAAGAGAGATAAAGAAACAATGAAGCAGGACGATGCATCACAGCACATCGCCCTGCTTTATTTATATCCACTCACTTACACATGCAGCACACGACTGCAATACTCGAGCACTGACGGACGATGAGTGATGAAGATAAGCGTCTTACCCTTTAGCTCGGATGAAATGCGCTGAAGAAGGCGCTGCTCGGTATCAGGGTCAAGAGCCGAAGTAGCCTCATCAAGCAAGAGTATAGAGCCATCACGCAGCAAAGAGCGGGCAATGGCAATGCGCTGAGCCTGCCCCTCACTGAGTCCGCCCCCACGCTCACTGCACAAGGTATCCAGCCCATCAGGAAGCTGCTCTACAAAATCGGCACACGCAATATGAAGCACCCGCCATAGATCTACATCCGTTGCGTTGGGATTTCCCAAAAGCAGATTATCGCGGATGGTAGCACTAAAGAGCGTATTTCCCTGCGGCACATAGACGAGGTTGGCTCGTGTGAGTGATGAAGCCTCCACCTCACGCTTCCCATCATAAAGGACCACACGTCCTTGAGTCGGGCGCACAAGAGCCAATATGAGACGTATAAGGGTAGTCTTACCAGCACCCGTCTCACCCAAGATGGCCGTCATCGAACCCGGAGGGAAATCGGCAGAGAGTCCCTGCAGCACCTTTTCATTGCCATCAGAATATACAAAGTGTACATCCTCCAATCGCACACCTGCCACCGATTGCAACACGATGGGGTCGCCAGCCTCCTCGAGTGGTTGCTCCTCAAGTTCCATCAAGCGTTCAGCAGAGGTGAGAGCCCCCACAAGGGTGGGAATGAGACGAGCAAAGTCACTCAGCGGACGTTGTATGCGCCCTACAAGTTGCAAGAAAGCAGTCATAACACCAAAGGTGATGACACCTCCCTGTATGCGAAAAACTCCCCACAAGAATGCGGTCAAGTAGCCAAGCGAAAATCCCATCGACACAAGCGATCGAGAAAGCACACTGAATCGGGTACGTGCGATGACCTCGCCCTGCAAACGCTCTTGCAAACGATGTAGCTTGGTGCCCATTTTCTCGGTTTGGTCCAATGCCTTTACCACCGTCCTATGCTGTAAGCTCTCCTGCATAACGGCATGGATACGGCTATCGCTCTCGCGCACCGCCTTGGTCATGCTACGCATGCGTCTCACATAGAAGCGACTCAGCAAAGCGAAGAAAGGCAGTATCAGCACAAGCACTATAGCCAACGTATGATCCATTGTATAAAGGAAGCAGAACGAAGCGATAAACTGCACGGCGGTGATGATGACAAAAGGTATCGTACTGGTCACCACCGATGCTATCGTGTTGAGGTCTTGCACCAATCGGTTGAGCACATCACCCGAATGGCGGTCCTTACCTTGCCACTCACTCTGCATCAATTGTTTATAAAGACGAGCACGTAATCTATTCTGCGTCTTTACACCCAACGTATTGACAATCCAGCTATTCAATGCATGAAGCAGGATCTCTGCCAACACCAATACGCCCATACCTATGCCATAACGCATCAGGTCACCCGAACGTACGCCAGTCGCTATATCAATAATCTCCTTGCTCAAAAATACGAAGCAGAGCGAGCACACTACCGAGACGATTCCTATCAGTGCACTCATAAGTGCTTGAATACGGGCACCCTGTGAGGCTCTCCAAATCCAAGCGAGCAATTGCCATGTACTATATTTTTCCGATTTACCCATATCGTCGGTAAAGTTAATGTATGCTGAGCGAAAAAGCAAGTTTAAGCCCCCTATTTTGTTGTTTGCAGGATAGAGCTACGCTTTTTCATCAAAAAGAGCGAACGAATCTTGCTTTATTCGTGTTTAATCACTAATATTGCAGACAGAAGATGGCAACATCTTTTAATTAAGGTTCAATCTAATATCTAAGGAGGACAGATTATGACAACAAACAACAACAGTGCTTGGATCAAGGTGTTCTCAGGCGCAGCATTTGAAACTGAGGTTGTAAAAGGATTGCTCGAAGCGAACGACATCCGTTGTATTCTCGAAGACCACACCATGTCGGCCCTAACCTCCCACTACAGTGGCATTGGTGGCGATATGTGTATCCTTGTGAGTCCGGCCGACGAAGAGAGAGCCCGTGAGTTAATAGAAAAGAAAGAATGAAGAAACTACTCCCTGCCAGCCTGACACTACTGGCTCCCCTACCGCTCATTGCCCAACAGACACAAACACCGCCCAACATCATCTACATCATGTGTGATGATATGGGATATGCAGACCTTGGCTGCTATGGGCAGACCTACATTGAGACTCCCCATATAGACCGTATGGCGGCCGAGGGCATGCGCTTCACACAAGCCTATTGTGGCAGTCCGGTAAGCGCACCATCGCGTTGCTGTTTCATGACAGGTCAGCACAGTGGTCACACCCGCATACGTGGCAACCGTGAGCATTGGCGAGGCGCAGTGCAATATGGCAACAACAGGGATTACGCCACCAGTGGCCAAGAGCCCTACGACTCGGCCCATATCATCATACCCGAGATCATGAAGGATAACGGGTACACCACCGGTATGTTTGGCAAATGGGCAGCCGGCTACGAGGGTTCGCACTATACCCCCGACCGCCACGGCATCGACGAGTACTACGGCTACGTGTGCCAGTTTCAGGCCCATCTATACTACCCCAACTTCCTAAACAGATACAGCAAATCGTTGGGCGACACGGCTACTGTGCGCGAGATACTCACCGAAAACATCGCCTACCCCATGTATGGCGACGACTACAAGTTGCGTCCGCAGTATGCAGCCGACCTCATCCACGAGCGTGCCATGCAGTGGCTCGAGCAACAGACTCCCGAGCAGCCCTTCCTCGGCATCTTCACCTATACGCTACCCCATGCCGAACTGGCACAGCCCAACGACAGCATCGTGCAGTTCTACAAAGAGCGTTTCACTGAGGACAAGACCTGGGGCGGCGACCAAGGTTCGCGCTACAATCCAGTAGATGCCACCCACACGCAGTTTGCCGCCATGATCACCCGCCTTGACAAGCAGGTGGGCGAAATACTTGACCTGCTCCAACGCCGTGGCTTGGCCGACAACACCATCGTGTTCTTCACCAGCGACAATGGTCCGCACGCTGAGGGAGGCGCCGACCCGAGTTTCTTCAACACCGCCAACCTACTGCGTGGCATCAAGCGCACCACCTACGAAGGCGGCATCCGCGTACCCTTCATCGCTTGGGGTCCCGGCATCGTACCTTCGGGCATCGTGAGCAGTCTGCCCGTAGCCTTCTATGACATGATGCCCACCTTCTGCGAGCTGGCAGGCATCGCCGACTACGACACTCGTTACCGCAATCCGCGCACCGACTATACCGACTATTTCGACGGCATCTCCATTGCCCCTACCCTGCGTGGCGAAGAGGGCCAACAGTTGCATCCGCACCTCTACTGGGAGTTGGGCGAAGCCAATGTGATGGCCGTACGCCGCGACAATTGGAAGTTGGTAGTGCGCCAAGGCAAGCCCGAATTGTATAACCTTGCCAACGACCTGCATGAGGATCACGATGTAAAGGAGCAATATCCCGAAATCTTGAGCGAACTTATCGACATCGTATACCAAGAGCACGTTGATAATCCGCTCTTCCCCATCACGTTACCCCCACGCAATTAAAGTTAAACGAGGCATAGAAATCAGCTTATTACTTGCGTCTTTCAGATAAAAGAGTTAACTTCGCGGCCCCAAAAAGTACGCGAAGCAACAGTTATGAAGAAAAGAAAATTCAGACGATACGACCAGACTCCATTTTACAAGCGCAAGACAATCATCCTAAGCATCCTTGCCATACTCCTCGCAGGCATAGCAGCCATCATCTTTCCCCGCGTCCGCAACCATCACAGCAATACAGATGCTGTAGCTGCCGACACCATCGAGGTCAAAGATACTATTTATAAATATGGCCTCCCCATCGAGGAGTTTGCCGTAAAGAACGACACCATACGTCCCAAGCAAACCTTGGCCGAGGTACTGATGAGCTATGGCCTCACAGCCAAGAAGGTGTTTGCACTGACCCAATGCCCCGACTCCGTATTTGATGTGCGTAAGGTGCGCGCCGGACAACCCTGTGCCCTGCTCACCGATAAGGACAGCATCGCTACCCCCCGCTACTTCGTATACGAGGCCAGCGCAAAGGAGTACGTCGTGTTTAACCTCACCACCGACAGTGTAATGCGTGGCACCAAGCCCACCTCGTGGCAGCAGCATGCGAGTCGCGGCACCGTGGAGTCGTCGCTATGGAATGCCATGGTCGACAGCAAGACCTCTCCCCAGTTGGCCGTGATGCTATCGCACATCTTCGGATGGACCATCGACTTCTTCGGCATCCAGAAGGGCGATGAGTTCCGCCTTATCTATGAGCAGGAATATGTAGAAGACACTCCGCTCAACAATTTCCGTTTGCAGGCAGCCTCATTCTGCGCATCAGACAGCATGTACTATGCCATCCCCTTCGTACAAGAGGGCGAGGAGCTATACTACAATGAAAAGGGCAACAGCCTCGAGGGAGCTTTCCTGAAGGCACCACTCGACTACTACCGCATATCGTCACGCTTTACAGGTAGCCGTTACCATCCCGTACTGAAGCGCTACCGTGCCCACCACGGTGTAGACTATGCAGCACCTACCGGCACTCCCGTATATGCTATCGGTAGCGGCAAGGTCATCGACAAAGGATACCAGGCAAACGGAGGCGGCAACTACGTAAAGATACGTCACAACAGCACCTATACCACCACCTACATGCACCTCTCGCGCTTTGCCAAGGGACTGAAGGTGGGCGACATGGTAGCTCAGAAAGAGGTCATCGGCTACGTAGGCTCCACAGGCTTGTCTACAGGTCCTCACCTCGACTTCCGCGTATACGAGAACGGCAAGCCCATCAATCCGCTCACCATCAAGTCGCAACCCAAGAAACCCATCAGTGCCGACAACCGAGCCGCCTTCGACATCGCCCGCGACTCACTCATCAAAGAGCTCGATTTGATACCACTCCCCACTCTATAATACAAAAAGGAAGCGCCTCCGCGCTTCCTTTCTTATTACATCACATATTCATACGTGCTAATTCCCTTGTCGTATTGGTTCACCACAAAGCGCAACGTATCGCCTTGCTGCAACCACTCACTGAATGGGCCGAGCGGTATTGATCCATACAACTTCTGCCGATAGGCCTCCACGTCATCCACCACCTCATGATAGAAGGTAAACTCCTTTCCATTCATCCCCGTAGGTGTTGTATCCACAAATCCGATGCTATGCTTACCGTTGAGCGCCTTCACCTCAAGCACCATATTGAGATAGCCCCCCGAGAGCCAAATGCTCTGCAGGTACACCGGATCTTGATGCATCTTCGCCCCCTCAGGTAGCGGAGAAGGAATCGTCGACAACACACTTCCGACCGAGTAGATGAGCGCCTCCACCTCCTGCCCTGCAGCACTCAGTTCATATACCCCCACCACACGATACAGCGTATCGGCCTTGAAGGCAGGCACCTTCTCATACGTATCGGCAAAGTTCACGGGATAGCTGGTGCCATTGTCAAGCAGCATGCGCTCCACCTTACCGGCAGCACCCGTAGCAAGACACACATAATCAGTCAGCACTGAAGGGTAGCGATAGTCATCATCGCGCTCGCAGCTGCACACCAACATAGCAAGCACAGCCACCATCGTCAGCATCGTATGCCTTCTCACACCCATCCTCAGCCTATCACCGTTAATCGTTAACCTATCACCATTAACCCTTCACCACACTCATCTGGTTCAGTGCCGGGTTGGCATACATCTCCAGCATCTTGGTGCGCAAGTAGTCCTCATCCTTATTGGGAAGCTGAATCTTCTGCAGCTGACCATTGATATATTGCTCAAAGGCAGCACGCTCCTCAGCCGTATAGCGATCAGCATAGGTGTTGCCACCCTGCAGGAGGTCAACAGCCACAAAGTTGCCCGGATACAGGAGATAGTTGCTATAGATGCGGCGGTCAATCTCAGCAGCAATGGTTGCATAGAAATCGTTCTTCGGCATATCGGCAGGGAGCGCAGCGATAAAGTCGTTCATGCACTCGGCCGCCTGATAGTGCACACGGCCCTTGTATCCGAATATACCCGTCTTCATGTTGGCCAAGTCATCCTCCTGCGACTTCTTATGGTCGGGGTTATCACGCTTGAGCTGGAACTCCAAAGCCTTGAGCCAGTCGCACGGGTCATACTCATACGAGATGGCCAGCGGAGCCAAGTTCAGACCGATGAGACGCTCGGCGGGAGTGCCCTCGCCACCCATGGCAAACATCTTGAGCAGGCTCTCCTGAGTATGGTCGGTAGAGTCCTTAGAGCGACCCTCGCGCTGGGCAATCCATACGGGAGCCTTCTTCTCACCGATGACGTAGTGCATATATGACGACAGGCGTATGCTCGACTGCAACATCTCGCGTATACCGCCCTTGCGGGTCACCACGAAGCTGCGGTTCAGGCGCACCAATGTCTTGATCCACGGATAGATGAGCAGGTTGTCACCGATGGCAATCTCCGCAGTGTTGAGTCCCATCTGAGTGAAGAGCACCATATCGAGCAGGCCCGAGTCGAGCACGATGTCGCGGTGGTTTGATATATAGGTATAGTTTTCCTTCTCCTTCGACAGTTCCAGTTGAGCGAAGTCCTGTGTCAGTCCGGCAGTGCACTTCTTGATCACTCCCTCCATCAAGGGACGGATGAATGTATACTGAAATTCCAATATCGTCTTGCAGCCGTGCATCATAGGGCCGAGGGCTTCGGCAGGTATCTGCGGCATCACCATGCCCACTACAGCACGAAACATGGGATCGGCAAGCAGACTATCGTATGCAGCTGGCAACTCTTCGGGTTCAAACGGACGCATGTCCTTAAATTCTTCAGGAATCATAATGTCAAGATTTATTATTTCTCCACAAAATTAGTGTTTGATAAGCGAAAAGCCAAATCTCAACGGATGAATATTACGAAACCGACATAAAAAAAGATGAGGCAAGCCCACGCTTGCCTCTATACCCTATCTACTGCTACGACTACTCATCGCAGGGCTCAAAATCCTCTTTTCCTACGCTACAAAGCGGACAGGTCCAATCGTCAGGCAACTCCTCAAAGGGTGTTCCTGCAGCGATATTATGCTCGGGGTCACCCACTTCCGGGTCGTATACCCAGCCACATACGGTACATCTATACTTCTGCATGGTGCAACTGATTTTTAAGCAATACATCCTTGATATGGCGTTCCAACTCACGTTTGTTGATAGCTCCCACCATCTTCACGGGGCGTCCCTTCATAGGCACAAACATCGTGGTAGGTATAGAGCGTATGTCGTAGGCATCGGCCAACGTCTCGCATTGGTCCACATCCACCTTATACACATATATCTCGCCCCGATAGGCCGATGCGATCTCTTCAAGCACAGGAGCCAACACACGGCAGGGTCCGCACCATTCGGCATAGAAGTCCACGATACACGGCCTATCGCCCAAGTAGTGCCACTCGGTAGGAGGCAAGTGATAGTCGGCCACCACACGTAAGAAATCATCGGATGTAAGATGAATTGTATTCATACACATTATAAGATTAGGTTACGTCAATGAAACAATATTTTTGCACGATTGTTTGCCACATTTGACTCGTTTATGAAGTTTTTTGCTTACCTTCGCGGTCCCAAAACTGTAGAGAGCAGCATATGATCGTCTGTATAGCGGAGAAACCAAGTGTAGCAAAGGATATTGCCAACGTGTTGGGTGCCCACACCCAGCGCAATGGTTATATGGAGGGCAACGGATACCAAGTGACGTGGACCTTCGGACACCTCTGCACCCTCAAGGAGCCGCACGACTATACCCCACAGTGGAAGAGTTGGTCACTGGGCAGCCTCCCCATGATACCGCCCCGCTTCGGTATCAAGCTCATCGACGATCGCGGCATCGAGAAACAGTTTGAAATCATCAAAGGCCTCATGCAGAATGCCGACATGATCATCAACTGCGGTGATGCTGGCCAAGAGGGAGAACTCATACAGCGCTGGGTGATGCAGAAGGCCGAAGCCAAGTGTCCCGTGAAGCGCCTGTGGGTGTCATCGCTCACCGACGAGGCCATACGCGAAGGCTTTGCCAAGCTCATGGATGCATCTGAGAAGCAATCGCTCTACGAGGCAGGCCTATGCCGCGCCATTGGCGACTGGGTACTGGGTATGAATGCCACCCGCCTCTACACCCTCAAGTACGGACAAAACCGCCAGGTGCTCTCCATAGGCCGTGTGCAGACCCCCACCCTCGCCCTCATCGTGAAGCGTCAGCAAGAGATCGAAAACTTCGTACCCCAACAATACTGGGTGCTCAAGACCCTCTACCGTGGCATCAACTTCAACGCCATCATGCGCCGTAGCGACGAGGACCTCATGGCCGACCTCGAGAAGAAGAAAGAGGCCGCCGAGAAGAAGGGCCAGCCCTTCGACATGGCCGAGGCTTGGCGCCGTGCCGAAGCCGAGAACATAGGTCTCGACCCCATCGCCAATGGCGAGCAGGGAGCAGCCATCCTGGAGCGCATCAAGGACAAACCCTTCACCATCACCTCGGTGACCAAGAAGGACGGCAAGGAGCTGCCCCCGCAGCTGTTCGACCTCAATGAGCTACAGGCCGAGTGCGATAAGAAGTTCAATATCCCCGTCGACGTAACCCTGCAGACCGTGCAGTCGCTCTACGAGAAGAAGCTCACCACCTACCCCCGTGTAGACACCAAGTTCCTCAGCGACGACGTCTACGCCAAGTGTCCGCAGATCCTCATGGGCTTGCGCGACTACCAGCACCTCATCACCCCCCTGCATGGCCGTCCGCTGCTGAAGTCAAAGAAGGTGTTCGACAATAAGAAGGTCACCGACCACCATGCCATCATCCCCACCGGCGTAGCGCCCGGTGCCCTCAGCGACAATGAGAAGAAGGTGTACGACCTCATCACCCGCCGCTTCATCGCCGTGTTCCACCCCGATTGTAAGACCCGCACCACCACCGTGCTGGGCGAGACCGACGGCATCCTCTTCCGCACCTCGGGCAAAGAGATTATTGAGCCAGGTTGGCGAGTGGTCTTTGACAAAGGTTTCTCCTCTGAGAACTCAGAGGCCTCCGAGAACTCTGAAAACTCAGAAAATTCTCAATTATCCATTATCAATTCTCAATTCACCAAAGGTGAACAGGGCCCCCACATCCCCGAGCTGATGGAGAAGTGGACCCAGCCACCCAAGCCCTATACCGAGGGTACCCTGCTCAAAGCCATGGAGACAGCCGGTAAGTTTGTCGACGACGAGGAGCTGCGCGAGGCCATGAAGGAGAACGGCATAGGCCGCCCCGCCACCCGCGCCGAGATCATCAAGACCCTCTACAAGCGCAACTACGTCACCAAGGTACGCAAGAGCCTTGCCCCCACCCCCACCGGCATCGAACTCATCAGCCTCATCCGCGAAGAGCTGCTCAAGAGCGCCGAGCTCACTGGCATCTGGGAGAAGCGCCTGCGCGAGATCGAAGCCCGCCGCTACGATGCAGGACAGTTTATGAGCGAGCTCAAGCAGATGGTAGCCGAGATCGTGCACCAGGTACTCTCTGACAACACACCCCGCCGCATAAATTAAGTAAAGAAGCATCACCCAAAGCCCTATCTTGTCACCTTTTTGCTCTTATTTTTGTTATACTTAAATAAAAGCAAAATCATCATGAGCTATCTCTATCTACTATTGGCACTATCGCTCGCCATCTCTGCACTGGGTTGGGTGTACTTCATCTACTTTTTCAGTATTGGTTACGGCTTTGCCATCTCGGCACTCTCTGTTGCTACCGCCATCATCTTTCGCGATGTCATCACCTGGCCTGTCGTAGTGTTCTGCGCCGTCTTGTTTATCTACGGCATCAGGCTGGGCCTGTATCTCCTCCTTCGGGAGAGGCGTTCAGCATCCTACAAGAAGATTCTCTACCAGCCCGAGAACACAACGAAGAGGCCCCTACCCATCATGTTCATGGTATGGATATCGTGTGCGCTGCTCTACGTAGGGCAGATAAGCCCTGTCACCTTCTACCTCTACAACCTACGTGGCGGACTTGTTGTGAACCATTGGTGGATGTGGACAGGTGCCATCGTTGCTGCCATTGGTGTGGCGATAGAGATGGTGGCCGATGCACAGAAGAGTGCAGCCAAGAGGGTCAATGCCCGACGCTATGTCGATACGGGACTCTACCGCATCGTACGCTGCCCCAACTACTTCGGCGAGGTACTCATGTGGACAGGCAGCTACCTCATCTGCTTTGGCTCATGCTGCACAGCGTGGCAGTGGGTCATAGCCACATTAGGATATATAGGTATTGTATACGTCATGTTCAGTGGAGCTCGCCGCCTCGAACTGCGCCAAGCAGAAGTCTATGGCAACGACCCCGCTTTCCAGGCATACATCAAGCGTACACCCCTCATCATCCCCTTCATCCCCATCCATAGCGTGGCTAAGTACGCTTGGTTAAAGGCGTAGCTGCGCAGTGTCTGCAAGCTTGGTGTTCTTCACCAAGCATCATCCTTAAAAGTGAGACTTACGAGGATTTTACAAAGGGGAGAAACCGAAAAGAGTAGCTCCCCTTTGAGTTTTATCTTCTATTCATGAATACCAATAGTTACAAATACTACTTTTTTATGTACGTTTGTAACTTTTTCCCTTTTGGTGCGACTAATAGAGTAAAACTAACAGACCAGAATGAATAAGGAAGAGTTGGAAAAATCTTTTATAGCTCTCGTCACGGAGTATCAGCGCGTCATCTATAAGGTGTGCTACATGTATGCTACCGACGAATACACACTCGAAGAACTATATCAAGAGACGGTAATCAATCTATGGAAAGCATTTCCGCAGTTCAAGGAACACAGCAGAGTGAGCACTTGGGTGTATCGTATTGCTATGAATACGTGTATCTCGTATTTTCGCAAGCCGTCAATTCGTCCTCTGACCATCCCCATAACATTTCACTTGGAGACAACATTGGTCGATGAGGAGGGAAAGAATATCTACTTGCGCGAACTCTATCGGATGATTTCACAACTGGGCAAACTGGACCGTGCACTCATATTGCTTTGGCTAGAAGACAAAAGTTATCAAGAGATTGCAGACATCATGGGAATCAGCAAAGGCAACGTAGCGGTAAAGATAAACAGAGTGAAGGAGAAACTGAAAAAGATGTCAAACGCTTAACATATTACCAAAATGGAACTGGAAGAACTAAAACGCAATTGGGCAACACTCAATGAACGTATCGAAAAGGTAGAGATGGTGAATGAGCGTCTAGTGAAGAACATGGTAGAGTTGCGTACCAAATCTACATTCGGTAGATTTTTTGATCAACAGAGAAATATCCTAAACTACGGCATTATCTTTTCTCTATTCTTTGCCATAAGATATTTGTTCATATATCACCGTGGCGAGGAGATAAACCCCTATATACTTATAATTGTCTTTATTCCTCTTGTAAGTGCTTTATGCAAGAGAGGTGTTTACTCGCCCCTATTTACAAAAATGGATCTAGCAAAAGTGACGCCTCAGAAAGCTCTGAAGAACCTAATCCGATACAAGAAGCTCTATCTGTTAGAGCATTACTGTATATACATCATCGGTATATTAGGGACCATAGCCTTCGTGATATGGCATATCATATTCACGTATAACACGTATCACAAATACCATCTGAAGATGGATATACAAATGACAATCTTTGTACTATCAATCGAAATCATCGCTATGTCCATCATGCTGTGGAAAGGGAATAAGTTCAAGAAAGAACATCTGAAAGACCTGAAGGAGTTGGAAGATGGACTTCAGGAACTGAAGGAGTATGCGGAGTAGCGAGAAGAATTGCTGTTCACCATTTGTCGATATGAACAAAAGTCTTTATATTTGCCTGCGATATAGCACAACGCATGAGAAAGAGCATTTCCATTGCCATACTGTTCGCAGCAATCATAGCTATTTTGGTCGCATGCGGTACGAAGATGAGTGACGCAATCGCAGTGTCCTCCTCTGAAGCATTGTATGCATCGGTACAAGAATTGTTTGCCAAGGGAGAATATTGGGAGGCGGAGGCTCGCATCGACTCAGCTTATCACAGTCCATCGCTCACACAAAAGGAGAAAAGCATGGTCTATTTGCTGCGCTCGAGACTGCATCAGCTGCGCGACAATGATCCCTACCGCGCCAACAAATATATGAAATTGTATGTAGAGACGCTAAATGAAATCCAACACAGCACCACATCGTCCTGGCTTGCAGGCAGTGTGGCCTTATTGTTCGCATCAGGTTCGGTGTGGTACTATACGCGACATGGCAAAAGGAGCAACACAGCAAAGAATCCGTCTTCTACCTGGACAAGCGATTGGGAACAGGCAAAACAATCGTTTGCATCCACTGCCTCTGGACATCTAATGCTGGCTACAGTCTGTGAAGACACGCTCACCCATGAACAACGCAAGAAGCTACTCGCCGACATCGAATCGTGCTTCACAAACGTCATTCTGCGCATGAGTCAAGAGACTCCTCACGTCAATCGCGAAGAGATGCTCTATTGCATCTGCTCGGGACTGCATGTAACGCCTCGCCGTATAGCCGATTGCCTGTTGACAACACCATCTACACTACGTTCGCGCAAAGCCAGACTACACAACAAGCTTCCCGAGTATATGTATAACACATTCTTTTCCCAAAGGAAATCAGCGTATTAAATATTTGCAACGCTTTTGGGACGCTGCTTTTTTGCTTTGTTGCAAGGATTATATGAACTTTGTGGTCGTAGAACCCAAACATATAAACATGAAACACCGACTTATTCTTCTCATCCTATGCACCCTAACTGCTTTTGGTGCTCGGTCACAGCAGATAGACACGACGATTGTCGACAGTGACTGCCTACGCATGGTACAGTTCTTCAAGGCGACTCTATACGAAAACTATGGCGACTCGCTGGCCTTCGACACCTTCGCCAATGCCTACCACGCCTACGATGAAAACTACATTTTGCAGGTCGACCGCGATAAGCTCAAGGCACTATTCACTGAGATTTATGAGCGCACGTGGTGTAACTACTTCTTAGGTGGATACGATGAGCGCAAGTCAAGAATCCATTCGATGAATCCCCAATGGGACCTGCGTTGGGTGCACTACTCCCCAGGGTTGCGTGGAATGAGCGTCTATCCTGATACTCCTAACAGCTATCTGCAGAGAGTAATTGCGAAATCCAAAGAACCCTATTTCGTAAGAGTATATGAGCATACTATTCGGACACATACATTTGCCAGTTACCATGTCAACAACTTTTGGATAGATCATGACTGGCTTGACAGTTCATTCCGTCATAACGATAAAGAGGTGCAGCTATGGCTCACCTTTCGCTTTTGGCCCTACCTTTGCCATTGTGCCAACATCGATGTATATTACGGAAAGCCCAAAGAAGAGGTGCCCGACACCTTTATTCTGAGAGGAGTCGGCCAACCCAACTTTTAACCCCTCAAAGGAAACACGGATATGAAGATATCAAGATACATACTCCCCCTACTCACTGTATTGCTCATTGTAGCATGTACAACTCCAGGCAAGCGACAGGTGGCCGAAGACACTGCGCACATGCTCACCTTTGTAAAGTCTACCCTCTACGACAACTACGGTGACTCATTGGCACTCGACACCTTTTGGCACCACTACAAACGATACTACGCTGCCTATATATTGAAAGTCGACCAAAAGGGACTGCTCGAAATCAACCAATCACTCTACGCAGGCAGTCTGTTCGACTATTACATTGACGCTCATCGTTGGGAGCCGCAAGAGGAGCTGTTGGATCGTGGCATCCGCTCCATCTTTGCCCAGTTTGCCCTCTTCCGCACCTTGCCTTTGCGCACTGATAGGCACAGCTATCTGCGCGACGCGTTGTCAAAGGCACAGCACCCCTTCCTACAGCAACTATACCAATATGCCGATACCACCCACGCAGTGCCCTATATGGAGGACATGCGCATGCTGCTTGACCCTACCGGAAAGGCAAACTATACATATATACCCACTCACATACACCTGAAGCCATGGATGGATGAGTTTGATGTGCCCACAGCCTTCCGCCAAGGAGATGCCGAGATACAGCAGTTCATGGCACTATACCTGTGGCCCTACCTCTCACACTGTGCCAATATAGACGTATACTCAGGTCGCACACGCGATACCTTGCTGCGTGAGATACAACCTTAAATGATGTGCAAAGAAGAAGTTACCTCAGTCTGCAATCACTCTACTTCGCCTCCGGCTCAATCACTATCTCCTCCAGGTCATACGCCAGGCTGTTCACTTTGTCCGCTTGGGGCAGCTGCAGGGTATAGAGTGCAGCCTCCATACGGCGCATGAGGTCGCGCTTGAGCGATTCGGGAGCATAGATGAAGGCCTCAGCTACGATGACGCGGCCATTGACCTCATCCACACGCGAGTGCGATACGAAGGGGCCGCCCATACGGTCGCCCTTGACACGCCAGAGTCCACGCGCCACCTGCGCATACTTGCCCTGCACGGTGGCATCCTCCACATATACGAAGTCGCGCTGCGTACTCATGTAGCTACCCTCAAATGCTCCGGGGATATTGACCTTCATCACCGAGTCGCGCTTGTTGAGGAAGTACTCCAGCGTAAAGGTGTTCTTATCCGTGTAGGGGTACGAATAAAGCACAATGCTCATATCCTTCTTACCCGTATTGGTCGATGCCCAAAGGAAGTCCTTGCCTTGCTTAAACTTATTGACCGTCCAGGGCACCCACACATCGACATCCAAGATCTCCTTAGCCAATCGCGACACCTCCAGGTTGTGCTCCTCGCGCAGATTCTCAATTTCGCGGTTCATCTCCGCCTTGGTGAAGAAGTCGAGGATAGACTGCGCATTGTCCTCCACATACTTAGCGAGGCTTGCCTCATCGGGAGCCTGCAAGGTCATCACCATCTGCGGATAGGCATACACGTTGCGGGCAAACTTCAGTTTGGGCTGTGTATAGATGTTCTGAATATCCACCTTGATTACATTGCGCATGATGCGGAACATATTGCTATTGAATCCGCTGGGAGCGACACGCGTGATGCGGAACGAACGCTCCGACTGAGGCAAGCCCGGCACATCGGTATCGAGCACATTATATACGGCACGTCCCAAGGGGCGCTCCCACTGATCGTCGCCCATCACCACCAGCATCTCGTAGGGCAAGCCACTGGCATTGGGCATCAATAGCGTCTTCTTCTTACCTTTGGGTGCAGGTGCCTTCGCACTCTTCTGAGTCTTCTCCACCTTGGCTGCACTCTTGGGCGCAGCTACCTCCTTGTTATCCTTATCGGCACAACCCGCCATGCACAATGCCACGAGGCATGCAGCGGCACAAACAAAAAATCTTCTCATCGTCATATCTATTTTAATTAAGTTTCGCGGGGCTCAACTTTTCAAGGAGTTAAATGTACTAAAGGGAGATACCACTTCGCTTACGCTTCGTTGAGAAGTTAAATGCCGATAGCTTCAGGAGTTAAATGTACTTAAAGGGAGATATCGCTTCGCTCCTGTGGAGTTAAATGCCAATAGTCCTTTCGTGCGTTCAAAACATTTGGCCTTTATCTCCATTTAACTCCATTTATCTCCTCATCTCCTCAAAAAACATTTATCTCCTCATCTCCTTAAAAAGCATTTGGCCTTTATCTCCATTTAACTCCATTTAACTCCTCATCTCCTATATAATTCTCCATTTATCTCCTCATCTCCTATATAAACCTTATTATTTCTTTACAAACACCCATTCAAACACATCCTTGGGCAACTTATCCTTGAGGCGGCTCTTACGAGTCTGCACCGCTTCGTGCGAACAGCCAAGGCAGGCAGCTACCACCTGGAGCGAACAGCCGAGCATCGAGAGCAGGCAACAGCGCACATCATCATTGGTGAGGCGTCCTTCGGCGCGCAGGTTCACATTCACCTGGATGAAGCACTCGTCCAGCACCTTCGACAAGCGCTGGCGCTCCTCGCCGCCCAGCATCAGCGTATCGGCATGCAGCGTAGCGTTCATCTTCTCCAATCGCTGCATCCATCCACTGGAGGCAAACTGCTCGCGACAGATGACAAAGTTGTCACGATAGAGCGCCATCACCTCATCGCGTGTCAAGGGACGCTTCTCGGGCTCCTCGTCAGACTGCTCGTTGGCTATGATGAGCTGCGTCTGGTTCTTCTGCAGCGCCTTATACATATTCAGATACTTGCGCTTGCGACGATAGTCGCGCAGCACAAAGACGATAGCCACCAGCAATACCACCCCTACCGCGATTGCTGCCGTGCGCCACACAAAGGCCCTATGCTCCTCGGCCGTGATAGGCTCGCTCATCACCTCCATTGACACCATGCGCCCCTCGTCAAAGACGATACGGTAGACCGGCTCGTCCACCCAGCGCAGATATACACGCATATCCTCAGGCTTCTGGTTTGCCGCCTCCCACACCTCGGGACGCGGAGCCAGGTTGCGCCTCTTGGCAAACACCGTGCCCGATACAATGGGCAGATACATGCGTCCGTGCACAAAGCGGCAGTCGGTAAACTCCTCCATACGCTGGTTGATGGAGTCCTGATTGACGGGTGCTACTTGTCGCTCCCTACGCTCTCCCTTGCTCCACACAACGCTCGTACCGTGAAACTGCAGAGACTTTATATCCATCAAGAAGAGGCTATCGTCGCTCACCTCCAAGCGGCATTCCCACAATCGTTTGCAGCGAATGGCTCCATCGCCCCAGAAAGCAGCGAAGCTCAGTCCTTCAAACCAACCCCAAAGCATACCCTCATACATATCATGGTAGCGCTGCTTGCCACGGATGAGTTCGAGCGGCGAGTAAGCCGTCAGGTACTCCACACCATCGATGACCAGTATGTCATTATTGCTTGCCATATCATCCAGTAGCGTCTCCTTATCCATAGCCGTGAGCCACTCCTCATATGCCAAGCGCGGATAGAAGCTATCTCCATCCAGCCAAGCGAATGCCGATGCCCATGCCAGCACCGCACACACCACCATGCAATATCTCAAGTATCCTCTCATCATCGAATCCTTTCGGTTTGTCGTTTGCATTGCAAAGATATATTTTATTGCGCAAACCCCATAAAAAAACCACTTACAAAAAACTTACAATTCATATTTTACTGAACATCAGCATCGAATACCATATAAAACAAACGGATGCCTGCCGCAGCAAGCACCCATTAATCCAGACAATCGGAAGCGGTGGGAGGCGATGACAACTGTCATCTACGCATCAGAAAATAAATATATGACCTCCCACGCGGCATGAGCCGCAGCCACGGTTGCAGGTCGCAGGAAACGGTTGGCCACGACACGAGACGATATATACACCTTGTACGTACATTGTATTATTAAAGTTTCTCAAGTTCAACTTTTAGGAGTTAAATGTACTTAAAGGGAGATATCGCTTCGCTCCTGTGGAGTTAAATGCCAATAGTCCTTTCGCGCGTTCAAAACTATTGGCCTTTATCTCCATTTACCTCCATTTAACTTCTCATCTCCTATATACTATTGCTTGTCAGCCGATACGGCATCCACCTTCACCGTATCCTTAGGCAGACGGAAGGTGACGGGCAAGGTAAATCGTACGCGTACAGGCTCTCCGCGCTGCTTGCCAGGATTCCATTTGGGCATGGCCTTGACCACGCGCAACGCCTCCTGATCCAGATAAGGATTTACAGGCTTTACCACATTGACATCACTGATGGTACTGTCCGCATTGACCACAAACTGTACGATGACACGCCCCTGCCAGCCCTGCTCCTTGCATATCTGCGGGTAGCGGATATTCTTCTGAAGATACTTCATCAGTTCGGCCATGCCACCGGGAAACTCGGGCTGGGTCTCCACCGAATAGAAGATGTTGTTTTCATCAGGTTTCGATTCGGGGATTTCAAATATCTCCACTCCCCGAGGATTGTGCTCTGCATCTGATATCACCGCGACATCAAGGTGGTCATCAATTACTTGGGCATTCACACCCACTACACTTGCCAATAGGCCAAGAGCAAGAAATAAAGCAGTTCGTTTCATAAGACTATAAGTTTTTCGGTTTGACGATGCAAAGGAAAGCATTGCCACACATCGACACAAGAAAACCGCCTTGCAATAAACTTACAAAATACTTACAACACTGTAAGTACGCTGATAATATGATTACTAAGGGGTCTATTCCCTACAAAAAACAGCACGGGACGCAGCCCCTCGCTGCGCCCCGTGGCATACTATGTACACTGAAAGCTATACAGAATTCACTCGCGACCAAAGTTTCCCTTCGTAGGGCGGTAGTATCCGCGGCTATAGGGGATACGCTCCATGAGTCCGTCGGCCACGTAACTGTTCATCAGTTTGCGGGCACGGGTCTCCTTGTATCCACAGAGGCGGGAAAACTGCTTCACGTTGATGGCTTCGTGTGCATTGTAGGCAAAGTAGTCGAACAGCGCATCGGCAAGCGAAGCCGTATCGGTCGGCTCCAGACAATCGTTGTCCACCTTGAAGCTGACGCGACGCAGTTGCTTCTGCAGCAGCACACCCGGTTTGAAGGTCACGCTACCCAGTTCCACATCCGTACCGCGTATCTTCTCGCCCGGCTCCTTCAACTCCTTGGTGCGCACACTAAGCGACAGGGTACCCAGCTGCCCCAGCTCCACGTTATGCCCGTTGGCCAGGGCATCGGCAATGATCACCTCCATCATGCTCCATGCCGCCTTCACATCCGACTGGGTCACGGTGCATCGCTGCTGGCTGATGGCACCCATCTCATCTACATCAATCTTCTCCTGGGGCACCAGGGCCACGCCTACGCCCCAACTATCCAAGTCTACATCGTATCCCATCTTGCGGCGACGTATGGCGCGGCAACGTATCACGGGAGTTCTATCGCTCACTTCAGTTTTTGTTTGTGGATTTCGTTTCATCGTATCATTCATTTTAAGGTACACAAAAGTAATAATAAATAATCGAAAAGGCAAATGAAAAGGCAAAAGAAAAGGCAAGTCCTGCAAGCACTAATCACATCTATATCAATAAGATAATGGCAAGAAAAGGCAAGTAGGCAAGTTATGCCGTTTTTTTTCGCACACACATCCTCTTCGCCTTGCGGTACACTCCCTGTCGCACACGTTCTATATACCCTTTGGAGCATAGTGTGCTCAACTGATAACGCACCGCACGGGACTTTATACCCTGCTCATCACCCAGCTTGACAGCCACCTCGGTAGTGAACGATGGGGGGAGCAAACTGAAAAAAGCCAATGCACTGAGGTGGGTAGCCTCCTTCACTGGGAGGGGAGCCCGCAATCGGTTGTATATGGCCGAAGTCTGCATCATGAGATAGAAGATGTAGGTGAGTCCCCAGCGCAGGTCGGCATCGGTAGCGGTGAAGACCCTGTCGGCAAACATGCCCTCGGCCGTACCCGACTCCTCGTGACGGCGCAGCACGGCAATCACCATCAGCATGCGGTAGAGGTTGAGGCGGGTACGCAGGATGGGAGCACGCAGGTCGTGGTCGGGCTGGGTGAGCGCGATGAACGATACCAGCTGGCGGTAGTAGTCGTTGATCAGACTGCGCTGCGCATCGCTCAGCATCAGGCGGGGCAGTTCCTCGTCGCTCTTGCCGTCAAACTGGCGCAGTTCCTTCCATATCTCGGTGAGCTGATTCCGGTGGTGGGCATACACATCGTTGAACGCCTCGGCCATGGCCTCGTCCATCTCGTCGCGCACGGTTCCCTTGGCGGGGAGGTTGTGGTAAAGGAAGCGGGTCGAGAGTCCGTCCTCGAGGTTGGGGATGAAGGCGCGTACCGATGATTCGGTACCCGTAGCCACGAGGGCCAGGCGGGTGCGCTCGATGCGGTAGTCCTCATCGTCGGTCTTGCGGGCGGTGTGCAGGGGCTCCTCGTTCTGTGCTGCCAGCATCATGTAGGCAAAGTCGCCGAAGGCATTGCGGTTGGCCGCATTGAGCTCGGCCAGTTCGGGCACGTGCAGGTAGGAGATGTTGTCGCCGTTGGCATAGAGCAGGCGGTAGTAGTTGGCCGCCGTGGTCTTGGAGGGCAGTTTGTGCATACGGCGCAGGGGCATGGTGGGCTCCTCCACCTCTTCGCCGATGTTGTTGATGTCCACCAGCTGGGTCACGTCGCGCTTGGCTGCTCCGTCGAGCTGCTTCTTGAGTCGGTCGTAGCGGCTGCGCTTCTTTCGGTAGTCGGCCATCTCCTGTGCCGATTCGCCGAGCACTGCTTCATTGATGCCGTCGACGAGGCTCGCCACATCGCCTACGGCTCCCTTGCCCGAGGCTGAGGGACCTACGCACACGTTCATCATGCCGGGGGCATAGAGCTTGCGCTCGTGTCGCACACGTACATTACTCATAGCCGAGCCCAGTGTGGGCATCATAGCTGCGAGGAGCATGGTGCGTACGTCGCGGTCCTCATACAAGGAGAGCGGCTCGCTCATCATCTGGGGCAGCTGCTGCACCATGGCATCGGGCAAGGCACAGGGTACCACTACTCCATCGTCATCGGTCTGGGCATTCATCAAGGTCAGGGGATCGTCTACAATCCCTTCGGTCACTTCGCCCAGCAAGGGGAACTCCGCCTGCTGGGTCTCACGCAACATGTCGGCATACGACACGTTGGGTTCATTCACATTAGTTTCTTTCATAGTAGTTGGGTCGGTTAGTTTTGTGTTACTCATATTGTACTTATTTTAAGGGTTAATAATTAGAAGAGTTCAAAGGGTGCAGACCCTTAATTCCGCCGCAAAGATAATACACGGTTTTTTATCACGCAATACCCTTATATCCAGCTATTTTGAAACAAAAATCAAGCCTTCGATTTTATTTTTTCGAACTACACTTTTGCCAATTTCAAGCCTTAGAAAGCATCCGTCACTAGCTAATGATGCATGCATCACAAGCTTGTAACGCTATCGTCGCAAGCTACCGTCGTGCTCATCACAAGCAAGTGATGCGAACCGACAAAGGCTTGAAAATGGGAAATCGGACCTATGAAACCGCCTCATCGCACCTCTATATTTTCAGGCAAATCAACCAAAAGTATTTGAAACATTGTTTTTAAGAAAAATAATAACTAACTTCGCACCATACAACGCATTATACATCAATAATCATGAATACTCCCGAGCATCCTCAGACCTCTCGTGTTGCCGAACCTGCATTCGTATATGGGCAACAAGCAAACGTCGGCCGCACCATCTTCAACAATGCGCAGATTGAGCTTCTCGATGCTATGGCCAGCGTAAATAGTGAAGAATTCACTGATGGCACTCAAGCATGCCATCAGTGAATTCTTTGCACGCCGTGCCGATGAGGAGTTGGAACGTTTATGGCAGTCTGGCGAGTGGAACGAACAGACACTGGAAGACCTCAAGAGTGCTCACTATCGTACCCCCTACAAATGATGAGCCGCCAAGTCGTACTCGACACCAATTGCTTGGTGCAGATCATTTCGCTTCATAGTCCATACCGTTCGGCATGGCAAGCCTTCCGCGAGGGACGCTATATCCTATGCGTAAGCAATGATATCTTAAATGAAGGAGACAATATAACACTTGTCCAAAGCTTATAATTCTCCTCCTAGATTAGGAGGAGTACCCTCGAAGAGGGGGAGGTGGTATGACTTTCATGGATAATACCCCCTCCGCTACGCTCGTCCCCCTGACCCAACTAAGCTTTGTACACAAATTCTTTTAATTCTCACGCAGATCTCACGAATCTCACGAAGTTGGCTGCATCGAAAGGAGTTCTCGCAGCTTGTCGGCAAAGCCGAATGTACACACCCCGAAGGAAAACGCGAGTGTAACGA